>NZ_CP134398.1:630204-945306 GCF_002968335.2 Mycobacterium sp. ITM-2016-00316 | reverse complement strand
CGGTGGTGACCAGCTGATAGGGCTCCAACCGGCGTGCGGTGGCGTTGCCCCGGATATCGGTGTAGCCGGTGTTGACGTGCTCGTGGTCGCGGCAGGCCCGCGCCAGGGTCATCAGCACCTCGGGGTCCACCGGCACGTCCTTGCTGGTCGGGGTCAGCGTCACCGTGGTCTCGTGAACGGCGGCGACCTGCGAGCGCAACCGCGCCGGCATCACCTGGTCCAGCTTGGACAGTGCGCGCAACGCCGACTCCCCCACCCCGGCGACGCTGCCGCCGGCGGCCAGCCGCAGGCAGACCGCCATCGCGACGGCCTCTTCGGGGTCCAGCAGCAGCGGTGGGAGCGCCGCGCCGGCGCCCAGTTGGTAGCCCCCGCCGTGGCCCGTGCTGGCGTGCACCGGATACCCGAGGTCACGCAGCCGTTCGACATCGCGGCGCACGCTGCGGGTGGTGACGGCCAGGCGCTGCGCCAGTTCCTCGGAGGTCCACACCCGCCGGGACTGCAGGAGGCCGAGCAGCTGGAGGATGCGCGCGGTGGTTTCGGACATGTCCACAGTCTGCCGAACTTTTAGGACAGGAACTGTCCTATATGGGTGTCAGAGTGAACTCATGAACACCGACCTCCTCGCCGATCAGCTGGACTTCCACTGGTCCCACCAGCTGCGGCCCCGACTGGACGGCCTCTCCGATGACGAGTACTTCTGGCAGCCGGTGCCCGGCTGCTGGACCGTGCATCCCGACGGCGGCGTCGACTTCGTCTATCCAGAGCCGGAGCCGACACCCTTCACCACTATCGCCTGGCGGCTGGCGCACGTGATCATCGGCGTATTCGCGATGCGCAACCACTCGCATTTCGGCGGCCCGGCCGCGGACTACGAGAGCTGGCCCTACGCCACCGACGCCGCGACCGCGCTGGCCCAGCTGGACACCGAATACCAGCGGTGGACCGCCGGGGTGCGTGCGCTCTCCGATGACGATCTGAACCGCCCGTGCGGACCGGCCGAGGGCCCGTACGCCGATGAACCGATGTCCGTGCTGGTGCTGCACATCAACCGTGAGGTCATCCACCACGGCGCCGAAATCGCTCTGCTCCGAGATCTGTACACCCATATGAAGGAGAACTGATATGCCCGCAATGCCCCCGCCGATCGCCGACGAGCGCGCCGGCCTCAAGGAGTACGTCGCCGCCCAGCAGTACGCGTTTCACGCCATCGCCTTCGGGCTCACCGATGAGCAGGCGCGTTCCGCGCCGTCGGTGAGCTCGCTGTCGATCGGCGGGCTGATCAAGCACGTCACGTCGTGTCAGGCCGGGTGGATGGAACGCGTCGCGGCCGCCCCGGACATGACCGAGGGTGACAAGCGGCCGATGGAGGAGCAGGCCGCCGACTACGGCGACGAGTTCGTCATGGGTGAGGACGAGACGCTGGCCCAGATCCTGGCGAAGTTCGAGGAGCAGAACGCCGAGACCATCCGGCTCATCGAGACCGCGGATCTGTCTGCGGCCGTGCCGATTCCGCAGCACGTGCCGTGGTTTCCGAAGGATGTGCCGGCGTGGTCGGTGCGCTGGGTGATCTTCCACATGATCGAGGAACTGGCCCGCCACGCCGGTCAGGGCGACATCATCCGGGAGAGCATCGACGGCGCGACGCTGTACGAGCTGCTGGCGGGTCTGGAGGGCTGGCCGGCGACCGAGTGGCTGACGCCGTGGGGCACGGAAGCCGTTTCCTAGACGCCCCTTGTTGGTGGCGAAACTCGCGTACCCGGGGTTTTCACGGCCCAACCAACCCCGGGTACGCGAGTTTCGCCGCTACGGACGGCCATCCCAGCCGCGGGCGATCAACACCGTGCGGGCGTGCGCGACGAGATCGTCGCCACGGTCTTCCTTGACCGCTCTCATGAGGTGCCATCGCATCCTCTGCAGTTCCCGACCGACCCACACATCGCGGGCATACACCGTGCGATCGGTCAGATGCTGTTCCCCGTCGTACTCGACACCGACCTTGTATTTCTCCCACACCATGTCGAGACGCTTGATGTAGCGGCCGTCGGCGGTGTACACGACGAACTGTGTTGTCGGCCTGGGCAATCCGGCGTCGACGAACAGCATGCGCAGCCAGCTCTCCTGAGGAGACTCGGCCCCGCCATCGACATGAGGCAGAACCTCCCGAAGGTTGACCAGACCGCGCGCACGCGGGTGCACCTTGGTCAACAGCATGACGTCTTCGACCGCAAACGGCGACGCATTCATCAGCGCGTCCATCCGCTTGATGGCCGGAACCCGCTCGAGTCGCCGGCCGAGGTCGAATGCCGTGCGAGCGGGTGTGGTCACCGGAATCCCCCGTACTGTCGTCGCTTCGCCCTCGCACAACGTCTCCTCTCGCCCCTTGAGACCCGGCTGTGGCCGGCAACGTCCGATCAGGTCGATGGTCACGTCGTCATCCACCCACTTCGCCCCGTGCAGCGCTGATGCCGCGGTGCCCGCGATCACCGCGTGCGGCACGGCCAGACGGGCGGCGGCGATCCGTTCGAACAGCGTTGGCCGGTGATCTTTCAGAAGGTAGACACCGCGGAAGACGGGCCTGTAGCGGTGACGCAGTTGGTCCGGGGTGAGTAGGCCGCCGGCCAACGCGTCAGCTCCGAGAATGGGAATGGCCATGTCTTGTTGGACGCAGCAGGGCCGAAATCGGCTCCACTCAAGTTGGCGAAACTCGCGTACCCGGGCCTCAAGACCCATCGCGAGCCCCGGGTACGCGAGTTTCGCCGCAAAATAGGCAGGCAGGGGGGTCAGCGGCGGAAGAAGTGCAGGGCCGCAGTTACCACGACGTCGAGATCATCGCCCAGGGCGCCGGAGAGCCACTGCTGGGCCAGCTCGGCCATCGCCCCGGTGTACAGCGCCGCGCCGATGCGTGTCGCGACCGGATTCGAGCCCGGGTGCAGCCGCGAACCCTCCTCCAGCACCGCGGCGAGCAATGCGTCCTGCAGGGCCGCCCGGCGCGCGGTCAGCACCGGGTTCGCGCGGGCGTCGGTGAACAGCACCCGGCCCCGCCTCGGGTCGGCGGAGCTGAAGCCGAGCACCGCCGCCATCCCGGCCCGGGTGCGCGCGGTCGGTGACTCGCCGACCGCCGTGATCGCCGCGTCCACCTCTACCCCGAGCTCGGCGGACACCTTGTCGAACACGGCACCGAGCAGCTCGTCGGTGTCGGCGAAGCTCTCGTAGAAGTAGCGGGTGTTCAAGCCGCAGGCACGACACACCGAACGCACCGTCAGCGCGGCCTCACCGCCGTCGCCGAACAACGCGTAGGCGGCGTCGATCAGGAGCCCACGCCGCTCGGCGCGCCGGTCGATCAGAGCGACACCAGCCCACCGAGTCATCCACTCAGACTAGTTCTGGTCACGGCCGTAGCCAAAGGCTATTCTGGCTACAGATGTGACCAGATAGACGTGACCAGATAAGGGGCTCGGCATGGACATGCCGCACCAGGCGCTCGAGCAGATGCTGCAGCGCAAGTTCGACCAGGACATCCGCAAGCACTACTTCCGCGGCATGGAGTTCGCCGAACCGGCGGGCGATCCGGGCTGGTTCGGACCGGGCAGCGCGGTCTGGCACGTGCACTCCCACACCGAGGCGCTGATCTTCGGGCTGCAGTGCGCGGCCTACATCGAGCGCCTCGACCCGTCCATCTACTGGATGGGCATGCACCATTCGCGGTTGGTGAAGCGCGATGACCAGGGCAACGCGATCCCGGTCATCGACCCCAAGGGGGCCGCGGTACGGCTCGGGCATTCCATCGCATTCTTCATCGGCACCGCGTACGGCAACACCGAGACCGCCGAGCGGATGGCCAAGATCGTGCGCTCGATGCACCACACCATCAAGGGCACCCGCCCCGACGGCGCGGTCTATGACGCCGACGACCCGGACTGGCTGCGCTGGAACTACGCCACCGTGGTGTGGGGCATCGCGACCGCGCACGAGATCTACCACCCGAACCCGTTGCGCGGTAAGAAGCTCGACCGCTACTACGGCGAGTTCATCCGCGTCGGGCACGCCCTGGGCGGCACCGATCTGCCCACCACCAAGGCCGAGACCCTGGAGTGCCTGCACTCCTATCTGCCGCGCCTGGCGCTCACCCACGGGGCGGCGATGGCCACCGGCTCCAACCTGCCGATGCCGCAGGCCGCGGTGGACTGGGCCATCCGCGACACCATGCCCACGTGGGCCAAGCAGCTGATCGGGCATACCAACCCGAATCCCATCGAGCGGGCCGCCCGGCGCGCCGCGGTCTGGTCGGTCATCAACGGTCTGCACACCGCGGCAGGCGCCACCCCGGAGTTCCGCCAGGCCCAGGCCCGGGTGGCGGACGGCACCACCTGCGCGCACACCGAGCCGGCATACATGCTGGGTAGCGACCCCGCACTCAGCCGCGACGCCATCGAGCACAGCTTCGTGTGAGTGTGATGCGAGACACATTCTTGGGTGGTACCGCGGGTTTTGAGACACTGCAGGGATGAGTTCTACGCCGAAGACCAAGCACCGTGAGCCCGCAAGGCTGGATCGGGTGCCGCTGCCGGTCGAGGCCGCCCGCATCGGCGCGACGGGCTGGCAGATCACCCGCACCGGCGCCCGAGTGGCCGGAAACCTGATCGGCAAGGGTTCACTGCAGCAGAAGATCGCCAAGCAGATCCCGCAGACCTTCGCCGATCTGGGACCCACCTACGTCAAGTTCGGGCAGATCATCGCGTCCAGCCCGGGCGCCTTCGGGGAGCCGCTGAGCCGGGAGTTCCGGAGCCTGCTGGACCGGGTCCCGCCGGCCAATCTCCAACAGGTGCACAAGCTCTTCAAAGAGGACCTGGGCGACACCCCGCAGAACCTGTTCAAATCGTTCGACGAGAAGCCGTTCGCCTCGGCCTCCATCGCGCAGGTGCACTATGCGACGCTGCATTCGGGCGAGGAGGTCGTGGTCAAGATCCAGCGCCCGGGTATCCGCCGCCGGGTGGCCGCGGACCTGCAGATCCTCAAGCGCGGGGCGCGTCTGGTCGAGTTCGCGAAGCTCGGGCAGCGGCTTTCCGCCCAGGACGTGGTGGCCGACTTCGCCGACAACCTGGCCGAGGAGCTGGACTTCCGACTGGAGGCCCAGTCCATGGACGCCTGGGTGGCGCATATGCACGCGTCCCCGCTGGGTGCCAATATCCGTGTGCCCCAGGTGTATTGGGACCTGACCAGCGAGCGCGTACTCACGATGGAGCGCATTCAGGGGGTGCGGGTAGACGATGTCGCGGCCATCCGCAAGAAGGGCTTCGACGGCGAGCAGCTGGTGAAGGCCTTGCTGTTCAGCGTGTTCGAGGGCGGGCTGCGGCACGGCCTGTTCCACGGCGACCTGCACGCCGGCAACCTGTATGTCGACGACGACGGCAAGATCGTGTTCTTCGACTTCGGCATCATGGGCCGTATCGATCCGCGGACCCGTTGGCTGCTGCGCGAACTCGTGCACGCACTGCTGGTGAAGAAGGATCACGCGGCGGCCGGAAAGATCGTGGTCATGATGGGCGCGGTGGGCACCGTGAAACCGGAGGCCCAGGCCGCCAAGGACCTGGAGAAGTTCACCACCCCGCTGACCATGTCGTCGCTGGGCGATATGAGCTATGCCGATATCGGCAAGCAGCTCTCCACGCTGGCCGACGCGTATGACGTCAAGTTGCCCCGTGAACTGGTGCTGATCGGCAAGCAGTTCCTCTACGTGGAGCGGTACATGAAGCTGCTCGCCCCGCGCTGGCAGATGATGAGCGACCCGCAGCTCACCGGATACTTCGCCAACTTCATGGTCGAGGTCAGCAGGGAACACAAGGCGGGCCAGGAGTGATTGCCCGCACCGGCACCGCCAAGTCCGGCGATCTGGACATCGTCTACGAGGATTTCGGCAACGAGGACGATCCGGCGGTCCTGCTGATCATGGGCCTTGGCGCGCAACTCGTGTTGTGGCGCAAGGATTTCTGCGAGAAATTGGTCAACCAGGGCCTGCGCGTCATCCGCTTCGACAACCGTGATGTCGGGTTGTCCTCGAAGCTGCCCGGCGCGCACAGCGGCGCCCCGCTGATCCCCCGGATGGCGCGCTCACTCGTGGGCGTCAAGAGCCCGGCCGGCTACACCCTGGAAGACATGGCCGATGACGCCGCCGCGCTGCTCGACCACCTCGGGCTCGACCGGGCGCATGTCGTGGGCGGCTCCATGGGCGGGATGATCGCCCAGGTGTTCGCCGCCCGGCATGCCGCCAGGACGCGGTCTCTCGGGGTGATCTTCTCCTCCAACAACCGGGCGCTGCTGCCACCGCCGGGCCCCCGTCAGCTGCTGGCGCTGCTGCAGAAGCCCGCCGACACCAGCCGGGATGCGGTGATCGCGAACACGATCCGGATGACGCGCATCATCGGCAGCCCCGGTTTCCCGGTGCCCGAGGACAAGGCGCGCGCCGACGCCATCGAGAGCTACGAGCGGTCCTACTGCCCGGCCGGTGTCGGCAGGCAGTTCGCGGCCATCCTGGGCAGCGGCAGCCTGCTGCCCTACAACCGTCAGACCAGTGCGCCGACGGTGGTCATCCACGGAAAGGCCGACAAGCTGATGCGCCCGTCCGGTGGCCGCGCGATCGCCCGGGCCATTCCCGGGGCACGGCTGGTGCTCTTCGACGGTATGGGACATGAACTGCCAGAACCGCTCTGGGATGACATCATCGGCGAGCTCAAGTCGAACTTCTCGGTCTGAGGCGCCCTCACCCCGAGCCCCGGTTGGCGTCGGTGAGCGTGGTCAGAGCGAGCGCGCAGGTCTTGAGGGCGACCGTCGACACGTGCTTACCGAAGAAGGTGGCCACCACCGCGTCGACGACCGGCTGTGCCCGGTGGAACACATCGCGTCCCTCATCGGTCAGCTCCGCCCACGTCGACCTACGGTCCTCCGGCACGGATTCCCTTCGCACCCAGCCGCACTTCTCCATCCTGTCCACCAGGCGAGTGGTGCCGCTGCGCGAGATCATCAGCTCGGCGGCCAGGGTGCCCATCCGCAGCCGTCCGCCCCCGCGGTGCAACGCATCCAGGACCTCGCGTTCGACGTAGACGATGCCAACGCCGGCGCGCAGGTGCTCGTTGAGCGCGGCGACCAGCAGCGCATCCGCGCGGTACAGCGCACGCCAGGCCGCCAGCTGAACTGTGGTCGCCGGGAAGCTGCCGCTCCCGGTCACGGGGCGCCTCGCACATCGGCGGTGGCGTGCCGACGGGCATGCGCGACAGCCTCTTCCAGCGTCTCGATGAGGTGGTTCTCGTGACGCAGCGAGGCGATGATGCCGATGTTGGCGAGCAGGTCCCGGTGCTCGGGTCGGACGCCCTTGATGATGACGGTGATTCCCCGCGATTCGAGTTCCTCGGCGATGCAGGCCAGCGTGTGCGCTCCGGTGGCGTCGAGCATGCCGAGTTGTGACAGCGCAATGATGACCACCCTCGCCTCCGCATGGGAAGCATCGAGGATCTCGGTCGAAATACGTTCCGCCGCACCGAAGAACATCGCTCCGTCCAGCCGTAGCAGCACGATGTGCTCATCGCCGGGCTGTTGGGGAAACGGGAGGTCCTCGCGGCGGACACCGCTGCGCCGCGCCACGGCGGCCAGCGCGAAGACCGCCGTCACGACGATCCCGATCTCGACGGCCTGCACCAGGTCGAAGCAGACGGTGACGACCGCGGTGATCGTGAACGAGGCGGCAGCGGCGCGGCTGGACCGGATGATCCTGACGATGACCCGCCACGAGATCATCCGGACCGCTGTCACCATCAGCACCGCCGCCAACGCCGCCAGCGGAATCGCACCGACCGGGCCGCTGACGAGGTACACCACCCCGAGCAACAGGATCGAATGCGTGATGGCCGCCATCCGGGTTCGCGCACCGGATCTGACGTTGACCGCGGTGCGCGCGATCGCGCCGGTTGCCGGCATGCCTCCGAACAGCCCGGAGGCCACCGAGGCCAGGCCCTGCCCCACCAGTTCGCGGTCGGGGTCATAACTGCCGGCCTCCGACATGGTGGCCGCGACCCGCGCCGACAGCAGCGACTCGATGGCCGCCAGAGCCGCGATGGCCAGTGCCGCGCCGAGCAGGGTGTGCACCGTGGCGATATCGGCCTGCGGCCACACCGGGGTCGGCAGCTGCGAGGGCAGCACCCCGATGCGGGCGGTCGTCAAACCCGCCACCGATGCCAAGACGGTGACGGCCACGACCGCCACCAACGACGCCGGGATCGCCGGATGCAGACGCGGCAGGATCACCATCGCCACGACGACGACGGCCACCACCACGAGGGCGGGGCGGATGGTGGCGGCGTCGGCGTCCATCACCACCTGCGCCGCGGCGACCAGGGGGCGCTGACCCTCCGGCACGGATTGTCCGATCGCCGAGGGGATCTGCTGCAGGAAGATGATGACCGCGATGCCGAGGGTGAAACCCTCGATGACGGGCCACGGGATGAAGGTCACCGCTCGGCCCAGCCCACTGACGCCGGCGAGGACGACGATGACGCCCGCCAACGCCGTCACGACCGCGACACTGCCCACCCCGTACTGGGCGACGATGGGGGCCAGCACCACCGCCATCGCGCCGGTCGGCCCGGAAACCTGGACGTGTGAGCCGCCGAAGACGGCGGCCACCACTCCGGCCACCACGGCGGTCACCAGACCAGCCGCCGCACCCACCCCGGAGCTGATCCCGAACGCCAGCGCCAGCGGCAGCGCCACCACCCCGACGGTGACACCGGCGAGCACGTCGCGTCGCCAAGACCGTTGCAGCCCGGCGTAGTCGCGGCGGTGCGGCAGCAGCGGCAGTACCCGGTCGCGGAGGGCGCGGGGTGTCACGGGGAGGTGCCGATGGGGGGCAGCAATCCGATGACATCGAGCTGGTCGCGCCGCGCGGAGAGCGTGTCGGTCAGGAAGATGCGGGCGATGACGAGCAGTTCGGCGATCTTGGGATGGGCGAGCTCATAGAACACCGCATTACCGACGCGCTGTCCGCGGACCACGTGGTGGCGCTTCAGCACGGCCAGGTGCTGGGAAAGCTGCGTCGGCTCGATATCGCTGTCGGACAGGATCGCACTCACCGGTGTCGGGGTGGGGCTGGTGGACAGGATCTTCGAGCACCCGGATCCGCGCCGGGTGCGCGAGCGCCTTGAACAGATTGGCCTTGATCTCGTACAACGGCTGTTCGGGACCACCGGACAAGATGTCCATCACCCGTCACCACTCTCACAACTTGATGGATTGCAACAATTCGCAATCCATCATACCAAGAGCTAAGCTCGCCGAAATGCGGACCGATCAGAGCTCCCCCACGACGCCACGGCCGTGGCAGTACATCGCCTACTGCTACGGCAAACGCCTGCCCGATTCGATGCGCCAATGGGTGGCCAACGACCTGGCCGGCCCGGGAGCCACCGTCCGCATGATGTGCCGGGTCGCCGTGCCGGCCATCGCGATCCTGGCTCCGATCTGGTTCATCCCCATGTCGCTGTACCTGCATGTGAGCATGACGTTGCCGATCTTCATCCCGTTCGTCTTCTTCTCCCACGCCCTGAACAAGGTGTGGCGCCGGCACATGCTGGCCAAGCACGGGCTCAATCCCTACCTCGTCGACGCGATCTCGCGGGAACGCAATGCGCACGTGCACCAGGCCTACGCCGAACGCTATGGACCTCGATCGGGGCCGGCCGGCAGCCACGACATCTGACATCTCGCAGCCGTCGATCGTGAAGGGCGAGGCGCACGCGGCGCCCGCCGGGTTCGGGTTCACCGCGACGCGTTGCGCCGGCACCACGCGCGGACGCTGGGCGGTGTGGCCGAGGCGCTACAGTCTCTTTAGAGCGAAGTCCGGCAACGGGCTTCCGGGGGCTGCATCGACGACGATCAGCCCACGATGACGACGTACTAGACGACAACTGAAGGTTCGACTCCACCGACGGTCAAGACGTGGCCCGAGCTGGGATTTATGACACGCTGCAGGCGTCCCGAGTGACCGGGCTCACTGCGGGTAAGGTCTCCACCGAGTGGACACCCGCACCCGGTGGACGCCGCAGTGCACCATCGAGAAGGGCAATCGCTTCCATGTCTGACAACTCAACCAGTACTGCGGATATGCGGCCTCACTTCGAGGACATCCAGGCTCATTACGATTTGTCGGACGACTTCTTCGGCGTCTTCCAGGATCCGACCCGCAAGTACAGCTGCGCCTACTTCACCGGGCCCTACGTGACGCTGTCCGAGGCCCAGATCGCCAACGTCGACCAGCACCTCGACCAGCTGAACCTCAAGCCCGGCATGACGTTGCTGGAAGTCGGCTGCGGCTGGGGACTCACCTTGCAGCGCGCGATGGAGAAGTACGACGTCAACGTCATCGGGTTGACGCTGAGCAAGAACCAGCAGGCGTACTGCGAGCAGCTCCTGAGCAAGATCGACACCGACCGCAAGTTCGACGTGCGCCTGGAGGGCTGGGAGCAGTTCGTCGGCTCCGTCGACGCGATCGTCTCCATCGAGGCGTTCGAACACTTCGGCTTCGAACGCTACGACGCCTTCTTCCAGACCTGCTTCAACAGCCTGCCCTCCGGCGGCCGGATGACCATTCAGAGCAGCTGCGGCTACCACCCCAACGAGATGGCGGCCCGCGGAAAGAAGCTGACGTTCGAGCTGGCACGGTTCGCCAAGTTCATGATCGACACGATCTTCCCCGGCGGACGCATCCCCAGCACCCAGATGATGGTGGATCACGGCGTCAAGGCCGGCTTCACCGTTCCCGAGGTGGTGTCGCTGCGCAACCACTACATCAAGACCCTCGGCATCTGGGCCGCCCGCTTGGAGCACAACAAGGACCAGGCGATCGCCGCGGCCGGCGAGCAGCACTACAACGACTACATGCGATACCTGACCGGCTGCCAGTACTACTTCGTCGACGAGGCGATCGATGTCAGCCTGGTCACCTACGCCAAGCCATAGCTTTTCCGTTGCGCGGCAGCGGCATTCACATTCGTTGTGAAGCGCGCTGATGCGCATCGTCGGCGTGCTGCTGCTCCTGCTCGCGGCCGGCGCCCTGGTGGCGCGGTACGTACCGGCAACCAACCGCGCGGTGTTGGCGACGGCCGCGCTGTCGCCCTATCTGATGTTCGGCGCGCCACTGGCCGTGCTGGTGTTTGCGCTGTCGCGGCACTGGACGCTGGTATCGGTCGCCGCGGTGCTGACCGTCGCGGTGCTGGCGGTGCAGCTGCCGTGGTACATCGGCAGCCCCGACCCCGATACCGGGACCACGCTGCGGTTCGTCTCGGCCAACCTGCTGCTCGGTGAGGCCGAGCCTGCGGCGGTGGCCGGGGTGGCGGCCGAGCACGCCGACATCCTCGCCGTACAGGAGCTCACCCCCGAACTCGCCGCGGCCCTGTCCCCCGCCCTGGCACGAGACTTCCCCTACTCGGCGCTGCGACCGCGGGAGCGGGCGGCCGGCGTCGGGCTGTGGAGCAGGTACCCGATCATCACCTCCGGAAGCGACGAGAGCTTCAGCCGAGGGTTGATCCACGCACGGGTCCAGGTGCCCCACACCGACTTCGCGACGACGGTGGTTTCCACTCACATGCCGCCACCGCGCTCGGCCTTCGATTCCTGGCACAGCGATATCGCTCGACTGGGGCCGGCGCTGCGCGAGCTGCCGCCCGACGGTCCGGTCGTCGTCGGGGGCGACCTCAACGCCACGCCCGACGTCCGTGAGTTCCGCCGGCTGCTGCGCGACGGCTACCGCGACGGTGCGGCGCAGGCGGGGGCCGGCCTGACCCGCACCCACCCGAGCAACGTGATCATCCCGCCGGTGCTGGCGGTCGATCACATCATGACGCGCGATGCGACCGTGACGTCGCTGCGGACGGTGGAGGTGGCCGGGTCCGATCATCTGGCACTGGCCGCCACCGTGGTGTTGCACTGAGTGCAGCGAATATGGTTGGCGGACAGAGATAGTCGGCGCCGGTTCGGCCGCCGAAGAGTATCTACAGCAACGTCAATATGAGTCGTCGCGACGAACGACCGCGCACCGCTGCCGCCAGGTTCGGCGGCCGCCGCGACGCAGCAAACGACCGGTTTGAGCGGAACCGCTCGTCCGTCCCGCAACCCTTGTAGCTGCGATAAACGACGGATCCGCCAATTCGAGCAAACTCTTGGTCACCTCACTACGGTCGTGACTATCCGCCAGCTAACACGATCCGACGGCGCCAGACTTGCTCCGGCACGCTATTTCCAGCGAATTCATGCACTTTCGACGCACAATTCGCACGCGGACAATGCGCACCTTTCAGAAGGTGCACGAGCCAAAGGAAGTTCTAAGGAAATCGCCCTGTACTGCGGAAACAGATTGATAAAAGGCGTGAGGCCTGTAATCTCCACATCACGTTTCAGTGCAACAAGGGGGGAACATGTCGGCCATCGCTCTGAAGATCAATTCCGGGGTCGCTGCGGGTCTCATCTGTGCCGCAGCAACGCTGTCGCCGGTCACTACCGCCAGCGCGGACACCGGCATCGCGAGCGCGGGCACACTGGGTTCCCAGGTCGGGTCCGCCCAGTGCGTCCCGACGGCGACCACGCCGTGCGATCCCATCGGGTTGCCCACAGCCGCCGCCGTGGCGGCGGCGGCGGCCGACCCCACCTTCCCGGACAGCCTCATCCAGAATGACTTCTGGTGGCTCGGCCGCGCGAACCCGAATGCACCGCCCCGGTCCGACATCCTGGTCTTCACACCGATGAGCCTGGTACCCGGTTTCCTCAAGCCGCTCTACGGCTGGTTCACCGCCAATTGGGACCTGGAGGTCTGCGTCTTTGGCCTCACGGCGACGCTGGGGCCGTACGGGACGACGACGGTCTCCGTCGGTCGCGGCTGCAACTAGCCGGCAGCCCCGTCGCGGGCACCGCCCCGCGCCGATACTGTTGGCCCGTAGCTGAACTCGCGCCGCTACAGAGCGCTCTTCACGATCAGTCCGTGCCACTGCCTGTTTTGCGCCGGCCGGCGGACAACAACGACCGCCACCGTACTGCGCGCGTACCCGCATAGGCGGGACACTGCCCGACCGCACAGCGCGCAATCCACCCCCGGGCGATAGTGCTCATGCGCGGCTCCGCCATGACCGCACCGACATCTCTCGCTGGACCGTGCTGAATCTAGGTCGTCCACAACGAGACTCGCCGCAACCGTCGCGAGGCGTTGCGGGATACGCCCCGCGGGCCCCTCCGAATCACTCCTGTGCACGAGATCACATCTACAGCAACGTCAATAAAGCCTGGAGCAGACCACGAACACGGCCACGGGACGCAAATCCTAGCTACCGCGCAGAGGTATTCGAGTAACCACAGGGAAGCCGCCCGCCACCTCGCAGAACGCACCCTGTGCGCATCAACAACAAACATCACCGTTCGGTTACAGCTATGGCACCAAGGACTGCGCCGAGAGCCCTTCCCTCCCCGTCAGCAAACTTCAGCAATGGCCACCGACATTCGAGGAGGAAAGGCGAAATCTGAGCCGTTGCGAATGCAACATTTGCGCGATTCGGTCAATCGCGCATGAACGGGACGCTACCGAGGAACTCTCCGAAACATAGCCCGCTAGCTGCGGCTTTGTTATTGACAGCCGAGTCACAGCATGCGATGCTTCTCACAACTTCATGCCCGTCTTAGGGGGACAAATGTCAGCGATCGCTCGCAAGATAAATATCGGTCTGGCGGCTGGCGCAATGGCCGCCGCAGCAACGCTCACACCCATCAACGTCGCCCAGGCGGATACCACCACCTTCGCTGTCAGCACCGTCGGCTCGCAGATCGGCGCGGCCCAATGCGTGCCGACCGAAGCGGCGCCCTGCGTGCCGATGGCAGCCGCCAACTTCCAGTCGGCCAATGCGACTCCGGGCAGCATCATCCAGAGCATTTTCCAGAACGATCTGTGGTGGATCGGCCGGGCCAACCCGACGCCGCCTCCGCGGGCCGACGTCCTGGTGTTCACCCCGATCAGCCTGGTCCCCGGTTTTCTCAAGCCGTTGTACGGGTGGTTCACTCAGAACTTGAACTTCGAGGTGTGCTTGCTGGGCGGAACTGTGACGGTCGGTCCATACGGCACCACGACCGTCTCCGTCGGGCGAGGCTGCAACTAGTTGACTTCCGCACGACTTCCGATGTTGCCGGCGCAAGTCAGATGTAAGGGCTTGTCCCCAGCGCGGAAAGCCTGCTGAGTGCAGACACGCAGGCTAGACGGCGATGACGAGCGCGATCCAGACGACTACGAAGACGGACGTCTAGCCAATGTCGCCGAAGTGCTACGGCGGCACCATCGCGCGCTTCTCTTAAGTGGCCTCGCACTGGTCGTTGCACTCTTAGCATTCGGTGCCTGGCTGACCGTCAACGCGTTTGAAGCAAAGTCGAGCCTTGAGCGGGCGCGCCAGGATGCGCAACAGGCGAAAGAGACTCTGCTACAGGGCAAGACGGATGAGGCATCCGGGTTCGCCGACGCCGCCGTGGTCCACGCGCGGCAGGCCCGAGACGCAACACACTCAGTACCGTGGAACATCGCTGCAGCGCTGCCCTGGGTCGGCAGCCCGTTTGAGACCGGCAAGCAGATCTCAGATGTCGTGCTAGGTCTGGCGGCGGACGTGCTGCAGCCTGCAGCACAAGTCGGACTCGCGATCTCTCCCGACCAGCTGTTCGTAAACGGCCGGGTTGATGTCCAGACACTGCGAGACGAAGAGTCGCAGCTTGAAGAGATCTCCGGTGCGGCAACACGGCTAAACGCCGACGCCGCAGCGATCTCCGACCCGCGCTATGTCACCCTGCTCGGCGACGCTCGATCCCAGCTACAGAGCCAGACTGCGGAAGTGGCCAGTCTGCTGGAAAATACCGCGCTCGCCGCGCGTCTCGCTCCGGCAATGATGGGCGCAGACGGTCCCCGCACCTACTTCATGGGGTTCCAGACCAACGCCGAGGCTCGCGGAACCGGCGGCCTGCTCGGCGGTTTCGGCATCCTGCGGTTCGATGACGGCACCCCCACTATCGACACGTTAGCGTCCAATCGCGAACTGATCGGCGCCTACGCACCGATCGATCTCGGCGCCGAGTACAGCAAGACCTATGGCTACACCAATCCGACCACCGACTTCCGCAACAGCAATCTGAGCTCACATTTCCCCTATGCCGCCCAAATCTGGAAGGCCATGTGGGAGAAGGACACCGGCATCAAGGTTGACGGTGCCATCGTTCTCGACCCAGTGGCACTCAGCTACATGCTCGGTGCCGTCGGATCGATCACTTTGCCCGACGGTGAAAAGGTCACCAAGGACAATGTGGTCGAGCTGACGGAGTCCACTGCGTATGCGCGCTTCCCTGACGATCAGATCGCACGGAAGAAGTACCTCCAGGACATCGCCGGCGAGGTCGTCAAGAAGATGACCGGCAAGGTTGAGTCGCCTCGAGCCTTGCTGGATGCGTTGGGCAAGGCGGTAAGCGAACGGCGCATCGCAATATGGAGCGCGGTTCCCGCCGAGCAGGAACTACTCGAAAAGACTCCGCTGGCACATGCCATTCCCGAGGATCCCGCCCCGTACGCGGAAGTCGTGATCAACAATCTCGGTGGCAACAAACTCGACTACTACCTGCGACGTGAGATCGAGTATGTCGCGGATGGATGTGATGGCGAGACCAGAATGTCGACCGTCACAGTCCGGCTGAAGAACGATCTCCCGAACGATTCCGATATACCCGACTACATCGTCGGCACCGCCGGCCTGCTTCCCGAGATACCGCTGAACCTGCCCAAGGGCACCATGGTCACCTCGGTGCGCCTGCTGGCGACGAGCGGAGCCACACTGGAAAGCTCACTGGCCAACGGCGAACGGACCCCGGTGATTTCCGGAACCGAACGCGGCCACCCCACCTTTGAAGTGCAGGTCATCATACCGCCGGCGCAGTCCGGTGAACTGACTTTCCGTCTTTCCGAACCCACATCGCCGGGCGAAGCCCGAGTTCCCGTTCAGCCCTTGGTGGACACCGTAAACCCCGTAGTATCGGTGCCCCAGTGCGGCGAATAGATTCACGGCACACAACGCAGAACGCGACGCCGAACCCGGGCATGCGGGAGCTTGGGCCAGTAGTGAAGGGGTGGCTTTGAAACTGCAGGACTTCGCGAAGCTATTGCGCTCTCGGTGGTTGATCGTTTGCGCAACATTGGCAGCTTCCATCGTGTTGGCGATCATCGTTACTGCCATGACAACGCCTCTCTATAAGGCATCGACCAGACTCTTTGTGTCCACGGAGTCGGGATCGTCACTTGCCGAGGCGTATCAGGGCAACCGGTTCTCGCAGGAACGCGTCAAGTCCTACGCGGAACTCATCGAGGGCCAGACGGTCGCACAACGCACCATCGACAAGCTGGGCCTCGACATCACGGCAGGCGAGCTTCAAGAGAAAGTTACGGCGTCCGCAAAACTCGACACCGTGCTGATAAACGTGTCTGTCTTGGACGAGTCACCAGTCCGCGCTCGCGACATCGCCAACTCACTGTCAGACGAGTTTGTCGTCATGATTCGGGAGCTTGAGACACCAGAACCCGGAGCAACGCCCGACGCCCGCGTTGTCGTCGAGCAGCGCGCATCGATCCCTGAGCGACCCGTGACACCGGACACCACGCGCAACATCGGATTGGGCGTAATCCTCGGCCTGGCGCTCGGAATCGGACTCGCGGTTTTGCGGGACATGCTCGACAACACCGTCAAGGACCGTGCCACGCTGGAAGCGGTCACCGGGAGTGGGGTAGTTGGCAACATTCCACTCGACAAGGAACGAAGGAAGAATCCGGCGATATCGTTCGACAGCGATAGATC
Organism: Mycobacterium sp. ITM-2016-00316; assembly: GCF_002968335.2. Lineage (NCBI taxonomy): Bacteria > Bacillati > Actinomycetota > Actinomycetes > Mycobacteriales > Mycobacteriaceae > Mycobacterium > Mycobacterium sp. ITM-2016-00316. The sequence continues at coordinate 928,408 of NZ_CP134398.1, read as the reverse complement.
GGCCATTTCGGAGGCATTTCGGAAGCTGCGCACGAACCTCCAGTTCCTCGCGGTCGACAACCCGCCCCGTGCAATCGTCATCACAAGTTCCATGCCGGCCGAGGGCAAGTCCACCACGGCCATCAATATTGCTCTTGCGCTGGCGGAGGCCGAGCACAATGTCGTCATCGTCGATGGCGATCTGCGGCGACCTTCACTGCATAAGTACCTTGATCTGGTCGGGACGGTTGGTGTCAGTACCGTGTTGAGTGGTGGCGCATCACTTTCCGAGTCACTCCAGAAAACTCGCTTTCCAGGACTCACAGCGCTTACGTCTGGAGCGATCCCACCGAACCCGAGCGAATTGTTGGGATCTCAAGCTGCCAAGAACCTTCTGGCGGAACTTCGTGCGGAGTTCGACTACGTGATCGTGGATTCCACACCCCTACTCGCAGTTACCGATGCAGCCATCCTCGCCGCTGCAGCTGATGGAGTCCTGATGATGGCCCGCTTCGGCAAGACTAAACGGGATGAGCTCTCGCATGCCGTGGGCAGCCTCGAGGGTGTCGGGGCACCGATGCTCGGCACCGTGTTCACGATGTTGCCCACCCGCGGCGGTTCTGCCTACGGCTATGGGTACAGCTACTACGGCGGCGACAACACACAGAGCCCGCTGCAGCAAGATCGCACAAGTACCCCCGCTGAGACTCCTAGCCCTCAGAATTCTGCCCAAGGAGTCGCAGCCCAGGCGCAGAAGCACGAGGTGCCCGAATGAATCGACCGGTAGCTGTCTGCCAGAGGGACGAGCAGCGATCGACGCGAACGCCGTCCCGCGACCAACTAAGTCTGTCGCCATGGTCAAACGCGCGCTGATAACCGGAATCACTGGACAAGACGGCTCATATCTGGCGGAGCTTCTCCTCGCCAAGGGCTACGAAGTTCACGGCCTGATTCGCCGTGCGTCGACGTTCAACACGTCGCGCATCGACCACCTCTACGTTGATCCCCATGCGCCAGAGGCGAGGCTGTTCCTTCACTACGGCGATCTCAGCGACGGTACTCGGCTGGTCACTTTGCTCGCCGGCATAGATCCAGACGAGGTTTACAACCTGGCGGCCCAATCTCATGTGCGGGTGTCGTTTGACGAACCTGAGCACACGGTGGACACAACGGGTGCAGGCACGACCCGAATGCTGGAGGCGGTCCGGCTATCTGGCATCAAGACACGCTTCTACCAAGCGTCGTCATCCGAGTTGTACGGCGCCACACCGCCGCCGCAGAACGAAGACACGCCGTTTTACCCGCGTTCGCCCTACGCGGCTGCCAAGTTATATAGCTACTGGATAACGAGGAACTACCGCGAGGCTTACGGACTCTTTGCCGTCAACGGGATTCTGTTCAATCACGAATCGCCGCGTCGGGGCGAAACCTTCGTGACCCGAAAGATCACGCGGGCGATCGCCGCAATCAAGGCCGGGCAACAGCAACATCTGTACATGGGCAACCTTGACGCCGTCCGAGACTGGGGATATGCACCAGAATATGTAGAGGGCATGTGGCGGATGTTGCAGGCTGACGAGCCCGAGGACTATGTCCTGGCGACTGGCAAAGGAATGTCGGTCCGCGATTTTCTGCAGATCGCATTCGACCACGCCGGGCTCGACTGGACCGAACACGTCCGGTTCGACGATCGATATCTGCGCCCGACGGAGGTGGATGCTCTCATCGGGGATGCGTCACGCGCCAACAAAAAGCTCGATTGGGTCCCGACGATACTCGGGCCAGATCTGGCCAGGCTGATGGTCGACGCCGATATCGAGGCTCTCGATCACGCAGGTACCTCATGGATTGACCAAGTGCGACTGGAATCTTGGGAAGTACAACCTCTTGGCGAAGCAACCGACCGATGACTGCTGCGGTCGGTCACTCGCCCCGCGAGCTAGACCGCGAAGCTACTTTCTATGTCGCCGGGCATCGCGGATTGGTAGGTTCGGCGATAGTACGCCGTCTGGAAGCCGTCGGATTCGAAAACGTTGTCGGCAAGACGTCGGTGGAGCTCGATCTCACGAATCGCGAGGCCGTCTTCGCCTACTTTGAGCACATCCGCCCACGTTACGTCGTTCTGGCCGCCGCCAAAGTCGGCGGCATTCTTGCCAACAGCACCTACCCCGTGGACTTTCTCAGTGAGAATATCCGGATACAAGTCAACGTCCTCGACGCGGCGCTGCATCACGGAACCGAACGACTTCTCTTCCTGGGCTCGTCATGCATCTATCCGAAGTTCGCGGCGCAACCGATCACCGAAGACGCCTTGCTGACTGGACATCTGGAACCTACCAACGATGCGTACGCGATCGCGAAGATTGCGGGCATACTCCATGTCCAGTCGGTGCGGAAACAATTTGGACTTCCTTGGATCTCGGCGATGCCTACAAATCTCTACGGACCAAACGACAACTTCTCACCAGCTGGTTCGCACGTCTTGCCCGCCATGATCCGACGTTACAACGAGGCTGTCGCCAGCAAGGCAACGTCGGTCACCAATTGGGGCACCGGATCACCCCGCCGCGAGTTCTTGCACGCAGACGACATGGCTGATGCTTGCCTGCATTTGCTGGAGAACTACGACGGTGCTCAGCATGTCAACATCGGTACCGGCACCGACGTCACCATCGAGGAAATCGCCCGCGAGATAGCCTCAGTTACCGGCTACGACGGAGACACTGTCTGGGATACCGACAAACCTGATGGCACACCCCAGAAGCTCCTGGACGTCACCAAACTGTCAGAGACTGGGTGGAGGTACAAGATCGACCTCCGAGAGGGACTGGAGCGCACCGTGGCTTGGTATCGCCAGCATCTAGATTCACTGCGCACTTAGCATTTCGGAAGGAGCAAGCCATTTCCAGCAAGTTCGTGGACAGCCTGACACTGCGACAGCGGTTCTTTCCGGAAAGCAACGTCGGAGGCTTCAGCGACGCCGATGCGGGTGTCAGACTCTACACACACATCAATGCAGTTTTGCGCCCGACCGACCACGTCTTGGACTTCGGCGCTGGTAGGGGTGAACACATCATTGATGATCAAATCGAGTATCGGCGTTCTCTATTCAACCTCAAAGGCCGATGCGCCCATGTCGAAGGCTGCGACGTGGACGCGGCGGTCCTCACAAACCCGTTCTTGGACCATGCCACCGTCATCGAGGCAGATTGCCCACTTCCTTACCCCGACAACAGCTTCGATATCGTGTACGCGCGCTCGGTGTTCGAGCACATCGAGCGACCCGATCTCATCGCGCAAGAGCTGGTTCGAATCGTAAAGCCCGGCGGTCTCATCGCCGCGTTGACTCCCAATAGGTTCGGCTACGTCGCACTTGCGGCAACCGCAGTGCCCAACCGGTTGCACGTGACGGCGCTGAAACGGATCCAGCCGACACGTAAATCTGTCGATGTATTCCCGACGCTGTACCGACTCAATACGGGCAACGCTGTCCGACGCGCGTTCGGTCCAGGCGTGGATGTGTACGTGGTGTACACATCGGCCGAGCCCGGTTACCACTTCGGCCGACCGGCCCTGTACCGCATGGCAATGTGGTTGCACAAGCACCTTCCTGCCCCCCTGCAACCGTTCATCACCATCTACATACGCAAGCGCTGAACCGAGCGGCTACTCCCCAAAGACGGCCAAAACGGTGTCCTGACTGCACGCTCGGATCTTGTTCTCCCTCGAGCTTGCGCGGGCGGAAGACCGAAGCCCGAATCAGGGCTCGAAACCGGTTCCAGGGCGCAACGTGACTGCTCGGCGGTTGGTAGAGCAATGAACCATGCCCGAGACCAGCAGGTCGTTGGTCGTGATCACCACCGCCATCGTTGTCTCACCGTTCTTCTCGCCTACAGCCGCCAATTGCCTACGACGCCCCACCTTTTGACGGTGCTGCGATCTGTTGGGCGGCCGTGACAACACTCTCGCCATAGGCGTGCAACGCACGTCGTGAGTGATCCCGCCGGGACGGCCCGGACAGGCCCAAAGAAGCTCTCGGGCCACCTGCGCGTGCGAACCGCACGCGCATCAGCCGGCCTCGCGCGTGTTTGCCCGAGGAATGCAGACCAACGTGTAGCAGAGAGCAATCAGATTGCGCGCGAACGGGTTAAGCTGCCTCACATCTAAAGGAATGCGTGGAAGCTCAAGAACGCAGCGTTGGAGCTCATCGGGGAGTCGTCATGAAGATCGCCATCTTGGGCCTAGGTTACGTCGGGATCACCGCTGCGGCGTGCCTCGCAAGCCAAGGCCACGAGGTCATCGGAGTCGATCCCAACCCAACGAAAGTCGATGCCATACTTGCCGGAAGGTCCCCGATCACTGAGCCCGGTGTGGCTGAGTTGCTCTCGGCAGGGGTGGAGAAGAAGCTGATCAGCGCGTGCACCACGCTGGTCCCGCAGATCGCCGACTGCCAACTGGCCATCGTTTGCGTGGGAACACCGAGCGCGGTCGACGGATCCCACAACATGACCCATATCGCAGAGGTCTCCCGCCAATTGGCCGAACTTCTACGATCCAATCCAGAAAGCTCGCTGACTGTCGTCTACCGGTCGACCATTCGACCTGGAACGATCGAAGAGCTGATAGCACCGATCTTCGAAAGCGTGCTCGGGGCCGAATCTAACCGCGTCGAACTGGTATACAACCCGGAATTCCTCCGTGAGTCTTCGGCGGTCAGAGACTTTTTCTCCCCTCCCAAGATCGTCGTCGGCACCGCGACCGGAGAGCGCTGTCCGCTCATCGATGAGATCAATGAGGGCATCGATGCTCCCGTGTTCTATGTCAAATATCGAGAGAGCGAGATCACAAAGTTCGTGGACAATACCTTCCACGCGGTGAAGACGGTCTTCGCAAATGAGATCGGTCGCATCTGTATCCAGCTGGGCATCAGCCCTGCCGAGGTGCACAAGATTTTCATATCCGACACCAAGCTGAACATATCGCCGTATTACCTCAGGCCGGGCGGGGCATTCGGCGGATCCTGCCTGCCAAAAGACGTCAGGGCGCTGCAGTTTGTTTCGAGGCTGTCGGGCGGGCAGACCCACTTGATCGATTCTTTGATCAATTCGAACGAAGCACACAAGACGTTTCTTTTCAACTATGCGACCCGCGACCTCAAGTACGGAGCGCAGGTGCTGATGCTGGGCATCGCCTTCAAAGACAATAGCGACGATCTGCGCGAAAGCCCGAATGTCGACCTGGCTCGAATGTTGATTACCGCCGGCCATCGCCTCGCAATATTCGACCCGAATGTTGCGCCTCAGAACTTGCTCGGCCAGAACCTCGGCGTGTTGTCCAACTCGCCGTTTATTCGCGAACTCCTCGTCGACCAGACGGTCGCGGAACAGACAGAGTGGGACCTCGTAATCGATACCCGCGGCACTGCTGATCGATACGCGATAAAAGCGGACCGGACGATCGACATAAATCGGCTGCAATGAGTGCACTTTCCCAGAGCTGCGGCAGCACATCACTCGATTGGTACAGATAAGGCAAGGAGCGCAGTGCATCCCAATGTTCTCATAGTGTCTCCACAGGTATATCCCGAACCGCACAGTGGAACCGGCATGCGCGCACACTTCCAAGCAGCCCATTTCTCAAGCCTGTGGCCGACAACCGTAGCCTCAGAAACAGGTTTGTACGCTGTTTCAGACGGAAAATTCACCCTTACAAGTTCGCCTCACGCGCGCGAAACATCGAGTGCGAAATCGTACCTCCGAAGCACAGTGAAGGGCACGCACTACTTGTACGAAAAGTACGATTGTCGGAATTGGTCTCTTCCAAGATTTGAGGACTTCAGCCATATCATTGTGCATTACCCCGCACAACTCGAATTCTTGTCCGGTCACCAGTTGGGCCAATCGATCGTAGTCCTTGACACACACAACAACGAACGCGAGTATTTCGAGTCGGTTGCCGCAAATTCGACCAACCCGATCAAAAGGTGGGCCATCCGGCGCCAAGCCGGAGTGTCGGAAGCGCTGATCAAGACCGCAAGTGCGGCGATCGCCGCAACAATCTCGGTGTCAGAGAGCGACAGGGATTGGGTGCGGAGGTTCTGCAGGGCACAAACCGAACACTTCGTCGTGCCCAACAACCTCTTTCGGTACGAACCGACAACGTGGAGCGGCGACAAGACCATCCTCTACGTCGGCACGCTCAATGTCACGATGAACCTGCAAGCGCTGGACTGGTTTCTGAAACATGTTTGGCCGCAGCTTCGTCGGCACGAGCCAGATGTGAAATTTGTCGTAGCCGGGCGCGACCCATCGGCTGAGTTGGTTGCAGACCTTGGCCGGCAAGGTGTGATCGTCGTGCCCAATGCGGCGTCGCTCCGGCCGCTCTACCAGGACGCGATGTGCTCGCTGATCCCCGCTTTCTCAGGCTCCGGGGGAAAAATCAAGGTCTGCGAGTCCCTCGCCCACGGCGTACCCGTCATGACGACGAGTCACGGCATGGTCGGTCAACCGACCGCAATCAGGGACTGCTGTGTTGTCCGTGACGATCCCCAAGAATGGATAGTCGCCATCCAACAACTATTGGCCCGCCCAGAACGCACGACAGCCTCGTGGGACGACCAAGTCCGAAAGACTCTGGAGGCAACCTATTTCGGCACCTCCATAACCCAGATCGCGAACTACATAGAAGGCAGCTGACAGCCTCTGGTCCAGAGAATGACCGAAAGCGTTGACACGGGTGACGCGGTGCCCTGAAGGAGACCTCCGAGCGGAGTGGCGGATACCCGAGGAGCGCTCGCCCCGTTGTCTGAGACTTCTCGCGGCCCGGCCCTTGACGCCAGACCGTCGCGAGCTCGAAACGGACATACCATCGGACATTCTGGAAACGCCGCCTGCACGGGATCTCCTGGATGCCGAGACCGAGGCTTAGTTGACCCAGACCGTATCGAAGTCGAACACCGTTCCGGCTGGTGGGGGTTTGATGTACTCCTCCCAAAACACCCACGGCCCCGTGAGCCCACTGGTGTCGACGGGTGTGGTGATGGGCTCCGCACCTGGGATTTGAACAGTGATGTCGGTAGGCGTGGTCTTCATTGTGAATGTGTAGTCACGGTCGAGGTCGAGGGGCGGGTTGAATCGGCCCTTTGTGACAGGTTCGAAGGGGCCTCCACGGCGAACCGTGAGTTCCCAGGTAGAGCGGTTGGCAGCAAAGTGGACCATGTCGTTGACGAGCTTGTCGTTGCTGCTGATGGCCATTGCGATGGTGGTTTCGTCTCCGTCGCGTAGCTTCCGCCAACGCCCGATCGTGCCCGCCTCTTGTAGAGGGTTGGGGAATTGGCGAGTGGCATACACGGTGTCCTTGCCCGCATAGGTGAATGCGCCGTCCCGTATGAACCCGTCGGTGGCGGCAGGCATGGGGTAGCGGTCCACGTATCCTGCGCGCATGTCCCAGCCATCACCGAGACCGGACGAGGTGTCGGGCCGGTCGAAGGTGTCTGACCACAGTGCGTCAACCGTCACTGGCGCTGTCGTGCCGCCCGGAGTGGTGGTGGCGGTGGCGGTTACGCGGGACTGGTACGGAGGCGGTTCCCGGGTACAGCCCACCAGTACCAACACCGCTACCAACGCGCACGCAAGTTTCACCGCTCCACACTAGATCCTGGAGATGCAATGAGCGGTTGGTGCGTGCCTTAGTTCCTTGCTGCGATCGCCACGATCGCTTCGATGTGCGGCGCCGCCTGGGGTGGCAGACAATGGTGCGGGGTTCTAGGCGGACCTCGGCGGCCTCTTTGTGTGCGGTGTCGTACGGCACCCGTCGTCGTCTTCCCTCACCTGCAACCGGACCCTCGATACTTGAACGTGACTACAGTTCCGAAGAGTTCGGCCACAATGTCCGCAAAGGGGGCCAGCTGTGGATTCCTCGACAACATCGTGCCGGGCGTTGTCCACGAGCGCGCCCGCAACGCCGCCGAATGGAGGGCCTGCCGTGTCAGCAGAAAGCGGGCCGTGGCTGGTGTGGTCGCCACCATGAATCAGCTGCGGCGGGTCCACGATCACCGTACGATCACGCAGGTGAAGGTACTTCGTTATCTTCTTGCAGCAGTGTGCGATTTGAGCGCTGGCCGCAACCCGCCGGCAGCAAACATCCCCGCCACGTTGCGCATGGACAGTGCGAGGAGAGTAGGCGGTATGTCGGGAGGCCATCGGTCGTGACATTGCTGCAGAAGATCCAGACCGGGTCGCGACGTCGATACCGGCAAGCCGAACAATCTGGTCAACGGCTGGATATCCAGGGCCTGCGGATGGTGGCGGTCCTCACCGTGTTCGCAGCGCACCTGTGGGGTTGGCCGCGCGGCGGGTTTGTCGGTGTGGATGTGTTCTTTGTGATCTCGGGCTTTTTGATCACCGGCAACCTACTGCGAACGGCTGAGCGCACCGGAAACGTGTCGTTCCGATCGTTCTACTGGAACCGAATCCGCCGTATCGTCCCGGCAGCCACCGTCGTTTTGATCCTCACATACGCCGCTTCCGTCGTGATCTTTATGCCTTTCCGGTCGCAGCAGGTCGGTATCGACGCGCTATTCGCTTTCGTCTTCGCCGCGAATTGGCACTTCGCCGTTGAGGGTACCGACTACTTCACCGTGGCAGACGGCATATCACCCGTGCAGCACTACTGGTCCTTGTCCATCGAGGAACAATTCTATTTCGTCTGGCCGGCGATCATTTTCCTGATCAGCGTGCTCGTCGCCCGCAGAACCTGGACGCACAGACACCGGATGGGCCTTGCGGGTGTAGTCCTGGCAGTTATCGTCGCAGCGTCGTTCGGGTGGGCAGTGTATGAAACGACGACATCCCCGACCTGGGCATACTTCTCCACCTTTACGCGAGTTTGGGAACTGGGTGTGGGGGCGCTCTTGGCGACGGCTGTCGGAGCCCTGGGCCGCATTCCAGGCTGGGCGAAACCGGTGCTGTCTTGGGCTGGGTTGGTCCTCATCGGCGCGAGCGTCTTCGCCATCAGCGAAGACTCCGCAGGATTCCCAGCCCCGTGGGCGTTACTGCCGGTTGCAGGCGCGGCAATGGTCATCGCGGCTGGTGTACGCGGCGAGCCGAGATACCAACCTTTCCTTCGCAACCCCCTCAGCGTGTACATCGGCAACATCTCGTACTCGCTGTACCTGGTCCACTGGCCAGTGATTGTCCTGGTCGGATCCTTGGTCGCTGGCGGTAGTTTCCTCTACCTGGTCGCGCTCCCACTGACCGCCGGTTTGGCAGTGGCGTCGTACCACTTTGTCGAGACACCTTTGCGGCGTTTCGAGTGGGTCAAGTTCCGTGAAGGGGTGCAACAGATCCGCGAGCGCACCTATGAACCTCACCAGCCCAACGGCATTATCGCCATGGCCACGGTGGCATGCCTGACGTTCGCGCTGTGCGCATACGTCTTGCGCCCCGCCGATACCACCCAGACGCCGACAGCTATCGCCGCCGCCCCAGGAGATTCGACGGCGATCCAGTTCGATCTCGGCCCATTGGGGTCGGCACTGCAGGATGAGATCACGCAGGCACTGTCCGCAACGGAATGGCCAGTGCTGGATCCGACGATAGAGCAGGCGTTCAACGGTCTTGAGTCACCACCGGAGGTTCACGCTTGCACCGACATCGACCCCCTGGCCACCGATATGTGCACGTGGGGTTCGCCATCGGCACCGACCCGGATAGTGATAGTCGGGGATTCGGTCGGCCTTGGGTACGCGGGGTCGTTGCGTGAGATTGCGCTCAACTCCGACGGCCAAATTCAGGTGCATGTCACCACCATGGGGGGGTGCCAGTTCGCGAATGACGCGATTTTCGTTGCGGATCAAGACGTTCAAGATTCTTGTCCGGAACGAAAGACGCGTCAGATCGAACTGATCAACTCCACGAAACCGGATATTGTCATCATCTCCAACGCTTATCGGGAAAAATACGCCGCCGCAGACAGGCAACAATTCAGCGACGGCGACTGGCACAGATCGCTGATCCAGATCATCGAGAAATTTCGCACCAACACCAATAACGTTGTGCTGGTGGCTGCCCCACCCGCTGACAAGAACATCCGCGAGTGCTACAGCGGCAGGACAAGCGTGCCCGCAGATTGCATCAGCCAGGTCGACAGGACGTGGCGGTCGATCGCTCGAATCGAGCAAGGCGTGGCCGAGAGTGTCGGGGGGACCTGGATCGATTCCGTCCGTGGTTCTGTAACGGCGAAGGTCTCTGTCCGAGCTTCGTGGGATCGACGCCCACCAAGCTCGATGCGTTTCACATGACCGCAGCCTACGGCCAGAAGATCTATCCAGTCATCGGTGAATCATTCACCAGTGCCGGTGTTTTCTGAGATCTCGCTAATTGCCAACAGGCCCCTTCGCGCGGTGTTGTCGATCACGCTGAACTCTGCGCAACGCCGGAAAACCCGCACCGGCTACGAACCTGCAATCAGCGCCACGACGCACATGGGCGGCAAGTCACCCGCCCAACCGCGTACTCAACTTAGGTCAGCACACCTGGATCGCTGGAACAATTGGGCAAGTCGACGCGCGATCTCTCCTACTGCGTAGACGGGAAAGAGTGGAGTTATCCCGTGCTTCCGGACGAAGCGCAAGTAGGAGCGAGGTCCGTGCGGAAATCCAAACAGCAAGCGCCAGCGCGTCCGGAAATCGGCTGTTGCGACCCGCTTCGCCAACGAACTGCCTCTTTCGCATGCGCCTATCGGCACCCCGAACACATATGAAGAAACACCCATGGCTTTGGCTCTCAATCCCAAGTCCAGATCGCCGTATGCGTGGGTGTATTTCGGGTCCAAACCGCCGAGAGCATCAAAGACTGCCGCTGGTACCAGTACAACGTTGCCATTGAAGGTGTCGACAGGTACCAACGTCCGATCGAGTTCCGGATTGATGAAGGCAAACGGGCGTAAGCGAGCGACTCGCACAAACCCAGAATAACTGATGTCATCTGTATCCGGCTCACGGAAGGCGCCGACAAGAATGTTCGAAGAATCCCTGCTGAATTGGAGCATGAAATCTACAAAGTTGTCGTCCAGGACAACGTCGTCGTTATACAGCATGTAAGCATCGAATTTCGCACCAGAGGCACGAGAAGACTCATAAGCCAATGCCATTCCACGGTTCCAATACAAGGATCCCGATCCGCGAATCAGAGTGAGGTCCAAGGGTATTTCGCGCACCCGTCGAGCTGTGCCATCGGTCGAACCATCGTCGACCAAGAAAACGTGAAAGTCGAACTCGCGCTGGAGGCGTTGGGACAACATAGCTAGCTGCGTGAGCCCAGTCACCGTCACATCGGCCCGATTGTGCACGGTAACCAATACCGCAATCTGCATGGCACTCAATGAGGACTCCTTCGGTACGTCCGATACGTGAAGTAGAGGCACACAGCTGCGACCAACGCAGCAAAGCAAAGGCAAATGCCAACCGATATCAGCGTCACGGGATAAACGATAAGGACCACCCCCGCCGCAACTGATCCGCCAACGAGCACCAAAACCGGGGATAGAAATCGTGACAGTCTAGATGTGCCGCCGAGGAAGGACCTGCTGACCAAGCCGCCCAGAGCGAACGCGCCACAGTATGCCGCCACCACCACCACAGCAGAATCCAAGAACAACCCCACAACGCCGATCGCGATGTTCCAAATGGCCATCACCGACTGCACACGCACCAGTGGCATCAGGGATCCGCTCGTGAGTTGCCAGTAATAACCCGATAGGCCAATCGTATTGACTGCGTTGCCGGCGGCGAGCATGGCGAAGAAAACGATGAAAGACACACTGTGGAATCCAAGGCCGAGCCACTGGATAGCCGGCGCAGCGAGGATCTGCGCAATCAGCCCGCCAACCGAGAGCGACCACAGGGCCCTGTCGTTCTTCAGAAACACTTCGTGGGTCTCGCCGTGCGGACGTTCCCGCATACGCGCGCCGATGACCAAAAGGGGTTGCAGCGCAGATTGAATCACGATCCGCAGCTGAGTCGTGACTCGAAGCGCAAGCTCGAACTGGGCAATAACCACAAGGGGAGCAAAGAGACTGAGCAGTAGCTTTGTCGCCGGCTCGAATGACAGCCGAATCAGAGCGATTCCCGACAACTGCAGATTCTCCCGCCAAAGAATCCGGATATGCTGTCGCACCGTATCTTCGGGCGGTTGCGCTAGGCGCTTCGTCAGCTGCAAGACGCGGACCCCGCCGAGTATCAACTGGGTTCCAAAGATCACGACGTAGATCCAACCGACGCCGGCAGGACCGGCCATCGTCAGCAGTGGGACTGCCGCCGACAGCCCCGCGAGGTTGCCAAGAATCACCGTAAGGCTCTTGTAGTTGAGGTCGAAAAGGCCTTCGCAGATCGCCAACAGGACATTGGATACGGCCGCGAGCGAGGCGCTCAGCAAAGCTAACCATACCAACGTCCACAACACGTCCGTACTCAACTCAGTGCCATATGTCGTTGTGATGTAGAAGCCGACTACGGGGGCTATGGCTATGCCGAGCAAGAATGACGGCAGACTTGTGATCCACAAGGCCGCCATGGTCATATTTCGAAGATCGATCGGCGCCTTAGTCTTGACCCTCACTGCGAGGACTCTCGATATGTTGGTCCCGGCACCGGAATCCGACACCCGCGCGATCAGAAACAGTCCCTGGAGTAACGACCACACCCCAATCCACTCAACAGATGCGTAGTCAGCAGTGAATCTGAATACAGCGAAGAGGGTGATGGCCGTAGCGATCGATGACCCGACCACGAGCGCCGATGTTCTCCGCTGATAGCCATTCGATCGATCGATCATCCGGCGATTAGCACACTCTGGGTGACAGGAGGCAACGCATCGGGGAGCTCTGGCTGGGCGGGAGCGACAACGCCCGAGGTCGCACCGCGCTCGGCTGCCGTCACCTCTTCACCGATGGGTTCGGCCTTGGCAATTCCGATGGATGCGACTCTTTCGCGATCATGCACAACACAAAGAGCGCGAGAAGTACTCCATAATTTTGGACAATCGAAACGATGAACGTCCACCCCAAGGTCCCTTGGCGAAAGAGGTGGAAGACGATTACCAGAGCTAGCGCGTAGATGACAATGGAGCCATCACTCCAGTTACCCTTCTTGAGCCGGAGGTCGCAACGGGCGGTTACGAAACCCAACAACAGCATCGCGGCAGCCGTCCCTATCGCACCTCCCATGAGGAACGAAGTGCCGATCAGCGTCGAGGCATATCCAACCGTCGGATCCTGAAACGGAGTCGCACCGAGCGCGGCGGTAATGCCGTGCGACAAGTCATAAAATATGGTGGGTTTTCCTGGCCACACTGCCCGAGGGACAGAGTAGAGGAACGATTCGAAGTTGGTCGCGATGATCGCGCTCCACGCCCCGCCGAACATCTGAAGAATGTCCTGCCTGGCCTCTATGGCAACCGAGATCATCTCCACGGATGCGAACTCCAGCGAGTACAGGTAGAACTGCAGAACGGACCCGTCTGCGTACGCAATATTCTTGACGTCCATGTTGTAGCCTGCGACCGCGGCCGGCAAAAACACTCGCGCACTGAGCGTCAGAAAGCCAACGACAACCGCAATAGGTATGGCGATTGGTAGCACCCGAGTGGTGATTGACCGCCTGTAGATGTGAAATCCGACGAGCACCACCATTATTGGCAGAAGGATGACCAATCGTTTACCAGTGAGCAGGTAAGTGAGGCCCAGCGTTATCAACAGCACGAACACCCAGGTTTTCTCGCGCCGTCGTTCGCGCAAGGACCGCAAGGCACCCCACGTGGCAGCCCCGTCGGCAATACCCGACACGGTGACGAGCAGAACTGCCCCTGCGTTGAGACTCTCCACACCCGAGAATTGCCGGACACCATCGGACAGTCTTGTTACCGACTCCGCAAACCCTCCCGTGGACAGGATCAGCATCAGCTTCAGCGCGAGCCCGGCAACGAGCAACCCATACAGCACAACGCCGGCGAACGGCCGCGGAGAGAGTGATTGCGCCGCGCCCTCATCGGAGTGGAGTTCGGCGTCGCCTGACGCGGCGCGCCGCCGCGAGAACATATTTCCGTAGAGGAACGCGGCGACGCCCAGTGTGCTCAACCAGACGGTCTTCTCGAACACTTCACCCGAGTAATAGTCGACTGCCCAGGTGTAGTTGCCCGCGTTGAGGATCAGTAGTGCCGGCAGCAGTATGTACAGGCACACGCTGAGGAGGACCACATTGAAGGTCGAGAGGACTGGGCGAGCTCCTCTATCATCCTGGGGTGCTTGAAGAAACCCGAAGACGAGCAGAATGGCGAGCGCGGCCAAACCGAGCACAGTCACGATGATCTCCTACTGTTCCGCCTGGCCGGACGGCCTACCGGTGCCGCGTGGAGTGCTGATGCTGGGCGACGATGAGGACTCAGTCGCCGCGGCGCCCGCAGAGGCCAAGCGTCGAACCCGCCCCCTCCGCCGATGTGACCCGCCCGCGAGATTTGCACAGTTCTGCGTACGGGCATAAAACCATGCCTCAGCCCGCTCACTGCTAGCGGCCGTGCAAGCCAGATGTCCATCAATCTCCGCCCTCGGTGACCGATTCAACTGCCAGGCAAATCTCCGGCACCTCGCGTCAAGATACCCGGCACCACGAATATTGACCGGATAGTGGTCAAACGAGTGATGCACACAGACCCTCACAAACGTCCTTAGCCGCGTGGCACACGGAAGATCGCCGACGGCCGATGACAACGGTGCGGTCGTGAGCCCGCTGCGATGCGGAGCCAGCGAGGCGCGGCATTGGCGTGGTTCGCACAGACTGACCGCAAAGTGGAACGATATCAACGCGTTTGGGGTTGCGCCGGGTCCGCGAACTGCTTCAATAAATAGACGTCGTCGGAAGGAACCCATGCCTACTGATCGCCGGGCGCCCGCCCTGGTCGCCCGTACGCCCCGTAGCTGCCGCTCGCTCCCCTGTTTACGTCTCCAGGCCTCTTCCGTGAATGGAACGGCACTCTCACTCCATCCGACAGCACACTTGTGGTCACGCATCTTTTTGCTCGATTTCACTTCTGCGCGCGTAGATACTGGCTACCAGGTTTACTTCCCGCAGCTGCCGAAGTTGCTCCAATGATGCGGTCCTTCGCGCGGAGTTTTCATCAGCGCCATAGGTTCGACGAGTTGGAGCTTGATCGCTGGCGAGCAGATACAGGTCTGGACGCGAGCCAGGAGTGGTTCGAGTTGCGACGCCGAGAGCGACTCTTCTTCTGGTGGGCAATCGCAAAGGGCACCGTTCGATTCCCGATGACCGTCGTCCGTGCCGCGACCAACCTTGTGGCGCTGATGGCAGAGTTGGAACGGCTCCACGGGGCACCCAGACGAGCGATGCACACCGGCCGTGGCTGCGTTCTCGACCGGGCGACATGGCTTGTGAACGGTTCCAGCATCGAACTCGGAAACTACGTGAAAGTCTCGGCCTTCTCAGCTTTGATCGCCGGTTTCGATGCCCGAATCACGATAGGCGACTACACGATCCTCGGCCCGGGTGTCTTCGTCGTCGCGGCGAACCACGGAATCGCGGCCTCCGGGGTGCCGATCCGATACCAGTCGTGGTCAGAACGACCGGTCGTGATCGGGGACGATGTCTGGATAGGCGCCAATGCGGTGATCTTGCCGGGCACGACCATTGGCTCTGGGGCGGTGATCGGCGCCGGCACCATTGTCAGTGGAGAAGTGCCCGCAGGGGCCATCGTGCACCAGCAGCGGGGTTCTCTCGTGGTGCGGCAACGACGGTGAGCGTCATGGATCAGTCGACCAGCTGCCCCGTATGCGAACACCAGGGCGACGAAGCCCCCGTTGCCCGGCTTTCGGACCGGAGAAAAGGTCTGAGCGGTCGGTGGGACGTGGTGCGATGCGACGCATGCGACTCGCAATACATGACTCCGACGCCATCCGACGAAGCGTTGACCGAGTACTACAGCGCGTACACGTCAGACTCCGAAGTCGTACTGGTTGACGGACTCGGAACCAAGAAACCGCTTCTCCGCCGCGCGTACCACTGGCTTTCGGGTGATGTCGACCCACGCGACTTTGTCAGCATTCCTGCCGGCGGCAAGGTGCTCGACTACGGCAGCGGCGGCGGGACCTATCTTTCGTACTTCCACTCGCGCGGGGTAGACATCGTCGGCGCAGAGATCTCCGACGTGATGATCGACGCCTGCTCCAAGGCCGGCCTCAGGCTGCACCGGGTTCACAGCTTCGACGACATTCCCTTTCCCGATGCGGAGTTCGACGTCGTGTATCTGATGCAGGTGTTCGAGCACCTACGGAAGCCTCGGCGATTCATGCAGGAACTGGGTAGGGTGCTCAAACCCGGGGGCGTCCTGTATCTCGCCGTTCCAAATGCCGAAAGCGCCTGGCGACGAATCTTCGGCGCGAACTGGGTGAGCGGCTGGTTTGCACCGTTTCACCTCGTGCACTACACCGAGAAGTCGCTGGCCCGATTGGCAGCCGAGTACGGACTCACGGTAGTGAGTTCCTGGAGCCGAACGCCAGAGTCCTGGTTCCGACTCAACCTGAAAGCCGCTCTCTACCGCGACGATCACCGGGTCGAAGCGCACAGATCGCTCATCGACTCAGTGCCATCCAGGTTGGTACTTATGTGCCTCCTGCGGTTGACGGATGTCTTTCTGCGCAAAAGGGATTGTCTTGTGATGTCGTTTCGCAAAGTGCAGGAATAGTGGCTTCTCGCCGTTCGAGCCGGTGTTCACCTCCGGTCTGCATTGATGCGCCGGTTCTGCCCCCGCTGGCTCAACCGAGACGACGGCTGGTGTGGGTATCAGATGCCAGCTTCAGCGCAGCGCTTTTGCGGTGCCATCTCGTTTAGCTAGATGACGATGCATACTGAGGTCCGTATGACTCTCGATCAGACCGGCATTCGCATCGGCACCGCACGAAAAGGAGAGATGGGGCACGGCCATCTCCGCCCAGCCCCGAACTGTCTATGAGACTGAAACACGAACTGCGCCAGTTCATACAGCGATTTGGTTTGGATGTTGTGCGGTACCCCTTGCATGATCCGGTAGCGCGGACCGTCAGGCTTCTCCATCATTACCAAGTGGACTGTGTCATCGACGTGGGTGCCAATGATGGAGGATTTGCGACCACCATTCGCGGGCATGGATACGCTGGGCGCATTATCTCTTTCGAGCCACTGAGCGGGCCTTTCTCGGCGCTCAGCCACAGGGCCCGAGACGACGCGCGATGGGACGTCGTACAAAGCGCAGCCGGCAACGCCAGAGATCAAGTCGAGATCAATGTTTCGGGCAACGCCGGATTGTCGAGTTCTGTTCTCCCGATGTTGGATACTCACGTTTCCGTGGCCCCCGACTCCCGGTACATCGGCACCGAGTCGGTCGCTCAAGACCGGTTGGACGCGCTTCTCCCCGAGCTTGGTGTCGGTCATCCCAGCCGCACATTCTTGAAGATCGACGTACAAGGCTACGAGCTGGCGGTGCTGGAGGGCTGCACCGGCTTGTTCGCAGAGGGCGCCATCATCGGAATGCAATTGGAGCTTTCACTTGTACCGCTTTACGCCGGGGCAATGACCTATCAGGAATGTTTGGACCATGCGCATTCCCTCGGAATGACATTGATGGGCCTGGATCCTGTTTTCGCTGACCCGAAGACCGGCCAATTACTGCAGGCCGATGCAGTGTTCTTCACCGCGTGATTCAGTGCCATCACCGAGTTCGGCAGGTACTCTTGCCGGTTCGGGTCGCAGATCAATCACGAAATTGTTCGCCCCGAAGGTTCTTCCATGCCAACAAGACCGAGCTTTGTTGCTCTACCATCGATTTGCTGCTTGTCCTAGGCCGCGTGGGCCGCATCAAGCGGGCACTGCAGACACGGGGGACCCTATGAGGCACACGAACAACCAACCATCCGTAACAGAGGTACCGTGAACACTGCACTGAACTGGTTGCTCTCCGGTGGCCGCGTGCGGAATGCGGTTGCCGCTCGCCTACACGGGCTCATTTGGGCACGCAGACTGCTCGGCGGACGGTCCGACGTGTCCGAGATGCGCCTACTGGACGAGCTCGCACTGCAAGGTCGCGTGGCCGTTGATGTCGGTGCGCACGCCGGGAATTGGACCTTCACACTCGCTCGGCACGTACAGCCGAGTGGCAGAGTAATCGCCTACGAGGCACTTCCCCACTACGGCCAGGCCCTATCCCTGGCGCTTCGGATTTTGCGCGTACGGAACGTCGAGATCAGGACTGTCGCCGTCGGCGAGTCCGAACGAACCATGAGCCTACGTTGGCGCTCGGAAACAGACGAGCTACTCACTGGCCGTACGCATATTGATCCGGGTGCCGATGCATCAAAGGGGGTCATCGAAATACCGATGGTCTCACTCGACCACGACTTGGCGGCGCGTGGAATCACTCCCTCCGAGGTCGGGTTCGTCAAGATCGATGTCGAAGGCGCCGAGCTGGAGGTACTTCGGGGCGCGGCGAACCTTCTGAGAGAGGGCCGTCCGGCTGTATATCTTGAGGCAGAACCCAAATGGGTGGCCCGGATGGGTCATTCGGTACGGGACATCTTCGCCGAGATGGACTTACAAGGCTACCGCCCCTACCTCACGTCGGGCACTAACCGTGTCCCAACAGATCCCGATGCCTACCTGGCTCAATACTCCAGCGAGCGCGCGTACAACAACGTGCTATTTCTGCCCCTGCCATAGCGCAGGATTCATCTTGGGCCACAACGACAGACGCGCCAGGCTAGGTAACAAAGCGGCTTGCCGAGCGCTACGGCGCTCTAGGCCTCGGCCCGAATTGTGACATCGGTTGCCCTCGTTTGTCCGCGTCGTGCTACATGGGGCCGCATTAGATTCTTGATCAGACCGTCGAAGGCAGCCATCGCGGCATCTGCCGAAAGCACATCGCGGCAATAGCGCCGACCGGCAGCACCGTACGTATAAGCAGCCTCGGCGTCCTTGGTCAGCTCCAATGCGGCGACGAGAAGTGCCTGTGGATCGCCGGCCGGAACTACGACACCTGCACCCGACTGTTTGATTTCGCTTGCTGTGATGCCCTGCGGGTCGGTGGCCGCAAGTACTGGGCGAGCGGAGTCGAAGTATGAGGTGAGCTTGCTGGGCACCGCCATGTTAGCGACTCCGGGCTTTTCATTGACCACCAGGCAATCTGCTGCTGCGAGCGCACAACGGTAGTCTGCGGCGTTCAATGGATCAACAAACTGAATACTGTTGATTCCTTGAGCAAGACGTTCCAGCCCGGCTCGTTCGCCCCCATCACCGACCAGAACGAACTTGATCGGTGCACGCCACTCGTCAGCCAATCGTGCTGCCTCAACGACGTTGTCGAGGCCCTGCTTCGAACCCATGTTTCCCGTATGCACCGCCAACAACGTGTCCACGGGCCAGCCTAGCGCCGTCCGTGCGACGTCTTTCGGCATCGCCAATGACGGCCTCAAGTGAGTCCAGTTGCGGATAACGGTGATTCGTTCGGCCGGAATACCGAGCTCGCTAACCATGTAGTCCTTGAATCGGGGATGTATGGCGATGACTCTGTCGGCCGCACGAAGGGTGCGTCGCTCCACAATCTTCGTAATTGCGGCCGAAACGCTGTTCCCTTCACTGGTTTCGGCGAGCCCGAGCGTGTAGATGTCCTGTACCCAGATTATGAGACCCGGCCTGCGGCGATTCAACCGAATTCGAACGGCTGCCAGCGCCGTCGCGAACAATGCCGGCGACACCGCAATGACGACATCCGCACTACCTGATCGGTTGAAGACGAGGCGGATCCCAAAGCTGATCTCTGAGAGCAACCGTCTCAAACCGCGCGGCGGACGGGGAACATAGTGGCGCATGCGTTGCACTTTTACGCCGTCAATGGTCTCGACTCTCCGCCATTGGCCATACCCGGGCCGGACCCGCCATTCGGGGTAATGCGGTTGTGCAACAAAGGCATTGACGCGATAGTTCCGATTGGCCAGGCCGGACGCCAAGGCACCCGCGTACGGAGCATTGCCAGTCGTCTCGGGCGGATAGTGCAGACTCAGGATCGCGGCATTCAGTCCATCCTTATTGCCGTCCAGTGCCGCAGAGACGGTTGCCCGCACGTGCGCATCTGTCACCTTTTATGCCGATCCTCTGCAGTCATGTCGATAATTCACCTACCTCGGTAGAGAATCACCTCTCGAAATGTTCGAACAATGATCTTGATATCGAGCCACAGCGACCAATTCTCGATGTAGAAGTTGTCGTAGCGTGCGCGGTCTGCGATCGAAGTGTCGCCACGGAGACCACTGACCTGTGCGAGTCCCGTTAGCCCGACCTGTACCCGATGCCGGTGGGCGTATCGATCGAACTGCGTCGAGAACTGCTCGACAAAGTGTGGCCGTTCAGGGCGCGGGCCCACCACGGCCATGTCGCCTCGCAGAATGTTCCAAAGCTGCGGTAATTCGTCTATCGATGTGCAGCGCAGAAACCGTCCAACACGGCCAACCCGAGCATCGGTAGCTACGCTCCAACAGGTTTGTGACTCGGCCTCATTAGCCGGACACATGGAGCGGAACTTCAAGAGTTCGAACTCTTTACCATCGCGACCCACTCGCACCTGCTTGAAGATGATTCCCGGCCCACCTTCGAGCCGCACCGCCACAGCCGCCGCCAGGAGCACCGGCGCAAGTACGAGGAGTG
Organism: Mycobacterium sp. ITM-2016-00316; assembly: GCF_002968335.2. Lineage (NCBI taxonomy): Bacteria > Bacillati > Actinomycetota > Actinomycetes > Mycobacteriales > Mycobacteriaceae > Mycobacterium > Mycobacterium sp. ITM-2016-00316. Next base: position 907,692 of record NZ_CP134398.1, on the reverse strand, counting down.
CCGCCAAGGACGAGACGATGTCGAAGACCCTCTTGAGCAAGCGCGCCAGCCCATGCAGGTTCGGATTACGTATGCGCATGATCGGGATTGAGCCGATGTGATCGGCCATGCCGGTCAATGTATGGAAATGGTGCATACGTGGGACCACGAGTAGCTCCGCGCCAAGACACACCTGGGTTCGCACCGCATCGACCAAGGCGCGCTCGTCGAAGTTACCGTCGGCGACTAGTAGCGTGTCGGCACCTGCACTCATTATTGCCATGTCCAAGTCGGCAAGCCTGCCGAGATGCGGGGCAAGCTTCGCCGCAGGGCAGTGATCGGCATCGTCGACGAAACCATCGACGATCAGCCCGTACTCTCGGTGCTCCTTCAGGGTCCGCGCCAGTTCGGCAGCCGTAGGTCCGCCACCAACCAGCACGGTGTGGTGCTGCACGAGACGGTACCGACGACCCATTGCAATCAGGCGAGTGGTGACCACGCGACCGACGACGACGAGAGCCACAGCCTGACAAGCCGTCTCGAAGAAGATCAATACGTGTGGCTTCTGATGAAGGTGCAGGACCACTGCAGAAACCGCCGCTACCGCAGCGAGCAATCGAGTGATAATGCTGGGCAACTCATCCAAGACGCTCAGGTGCAATGGCGCGACGTATCGGCTGCCCCCGGTCAGCAGAAGGGTCCCCAATATAGCCAGCGTGAGGGTGGACAACAGTTGCGGAGGCCGCCATGCCAACGGCGCCATCATCATCGCGAAGTCGACGACCGGCACGACCATCCATGCGCGGACCCGGCTGAGGTGGCGCACACCAAAACGGCCATGCTGCACCGGCGAGAAGCGAAAGCTTGAATACGCGTCGATTGTTTCGGGCCACCTGGTTTCGCCGACCACTAGTCGGTCGGCGACTTCACGCGGCGTGAGCGCGAATTCCTTAGATGAGGTGGTGTCAACGTTCAAGCCGCGGCTGCCGTCCACGTTGCCCGAGCGAATCCTCGCCCCAGAGGAGGGTTCTACAACGGTCATGGCTTGCAACCTGCCCTTGTTGCGCTATTATTTACGGCCGCGCAAGTCAGCAAACCATGACGCAAAGGGCGCGCCGGGGTTCGCGGCCCCGATTTGGCCAGCCGATTCCGATCGGCCGACCAGGACTGTCGCATTGCTTCCCGACTCACCGGCCCCCCTAAACCATCCGCGCGAACGATTTGCCAACCGACGTGCGACTGCCAAGATAACGCTGAGGATACGATTCTGCGGCGAATGCGGTCTGCGCCGTCTGAAATATCCATTGATCAGGATCTTAGTGCCATATTGACGCACCGGATAGTTGGTTTGCGAAAGTTTTGCAGAGTTAACCGGTCGTTGCGTAGAACGGATGCTCCAGGTGAGCGTATAGGCAGGTAAAGAGCAGTTTCTTGGGCCCCGACGCGCCCGTTCACGGGACAGCAGCCTCGCTGTCGGCCGCCCGGAGAGTGTGTTTGCTGGATCAGCCGAGAGAGGGCGAATTTCAGTCTGTGATTCCAGAAGACGGCCCGCACCGCGCCACTGGCAGCGCGGCACCGGGGCCTCCTTGCAATTGAGGCCACAGTGTTTCCAACAGCAAATACAGATCGCGCCATGGCAATGTCACGGCGACGACCCACAGGGTCGTTGCGCACATCTCCGACGAGCGTCAACAGTGTTGCTAAAAGTGCCTCGCCGTACCTGGTTGGCAACATATTGCCAACGGCAAGGCGATGACTCAGTGATAGCAGTTGAATTTGCCAGGATTCGACGTCCAGCACAGGGCGCCATGTAGGTGGCGACATAGCGGTCCACACACCGATACTGGACGGAGCGTACGTCTGCCATGAGGGTGCGCGTGCCACAGTCGAATTTCGCGCGAGCCAGGAGCCTCAACTTGCACGTTCTGTTCGTGTGCACTGGAAATATCTGCCGATCACCCACGGCTGAACGCTTGGCGGCGGCCTATGCACGCCGGAATCAGATTGCAGACCTTGTGACGGCGAGCGCTGGCACCCACGCAGTTGTGTCGCATCCGATGCACGTCCATGCAGAGGCGGCGCTGGCGCAGCTCGGCGGGGAGAGTTCAAAGTTCGCTGCCCGGCAGCTGACGCGGAAGATTGCGTCCCAGGCCGACCTCATCATCACGATGACCAGATCGCACCGTCACCGCGTGCTGGAGATTGCTCCCAACAAACTCAGCTCGACGTTTACGCTCACCGAAGCCGCACTTTTGGCAACGTCCCATGGGGCGCGGACAATCAGCGAGCTTGCCGACCTTCGAAGCCACCTGAGCGTGGGCGACATCTGGGATATCAAGGACCCCATCGGTGAAGAACTGGACGTCTTCGCAGCCGTCGGCCAACAGATCGCCGATCTGCTGCCTCCGGTGCTCGAACTTTGCCGTCCCGAGTGACTCACGACGTGCGCCGTTCGCGAGGCCACCGCCGGAGTCCTCCGCACATCTCGATTCCGGCCTCGCTGGCGGTTGCCACTCTGCTCTATGTGGTCGCCGCACTGATCGCGCGCACCGTCCCGCTGGCCAACCTGCCGGCCCTGGTGCTCGCCGCGAGCTTCGCCTACGTCCCGCTGCTCGCCCTCGGCGCGGCGATCCTTGCCGCGCTATGTCGCAAGAAGCTGCTCTCCGTGATCGGCATCGCCCTGCTGGCGGTGTCGGTAGCCGTCCAGGTGCCCTGGCACCATCTCGGGCGCACCTCCGACAGCGGCCAGCCGAGCACCGAACTGCGGGTGCTGTCCTCGAACATCCAGAAAGGCGAGGCCCACACGGCCGAGTTCGTCGACCTCGCCGTGGACAGCGCCGACATCATCACGATGTCCGAGCTGACCGCCGAGGCCGCCACACGGTTGCGCGAGGGTGGCCTTCGCAAGACCTTTCCGTATTCGATCCTCGTCCCCCGACCGGGCGCCGGCGGCATGGGTCTGTGGAGCCGATACCCGCTCACAGCCCTGCCGCCCTCGAAGTACGGCAACAACTTCATCGCGGCGCGCGTACGGGTTCCCGGCGTCCGACACGACCCCCTGGTCGCCAGCGTGCACCTGATGTCCCCGCTCGCCGGCGGCGCCAATACCTTCGCCGAATGGGGACACCGGATCACCGTCGCCAAATCCGAATTCGCCGACTGGGCCCGTACCGCCGGCCCGGCCGCGGTGATCATCGCCGGCGACTTCAACGCCACACCTGATATGCGCCAGTTCCGCGACCTCCTGGACGTCGGCTACCGCGACGCGATCAGCCAAACCGGAGCGGGCTTCTCCCCCACCTACTCACCGCACCCCGCGATCCCGCCGGTCATCACCATCGACCATGTGCTGACCCGCAACTCGACGGCGCAGTCGATCCACACCGTCGACATCCCGGGCACCGATCATCGCGCGCTGCTGGCCACCGTCGCGGTTCCGCTGGATTAGACCGCATCACGACGCCGAAGCGAACTGCTGGGCGACCAATGCCCGACCGAATTCGGTCAACAGGTCGGCGTCCTTGAACGACGGTGCGCGCGCATCGAGCACCGCGTTGCCCCGGATCAGGAGCGTGAACAGGGTCTGCAATGTCGAGACCATCGTCGTGGAGGGCTCGGGGAACGGCGCATCCGGTTCGTGGTTGTCGACGGCGCTGAGGGTCACGCGCTGCGCAATCCGGGTGTCCCCCCAGGTGAATTCCACCGCGTTCCAGGTGACCAGCAACCTGTCATCCACCACCGACACCAGCTGCCCGGTCACCCCGTAGCCGAGATCCAGCGGTCGGGGCACACTCACCCTTGCCTGGTCAGTGTTGTACAACACGCGGCTGGGAAAGACATTGAAGGTGGACGGGCGCTCGCTGACGATGCTGTCGACGACGACCGTCCGCGGTCGGGCATCGCGGTCGAACCGGCTGTCTCCCTCGACCGCGATCATCTGTTGTCGAAGCAGGACCGCGGCCGCTCCGTAGAACCGGCTCATCCCGCCATACCGCCGGGGCGCCAAGGGATACCAGCCCGGCGGCGCGGCCAGTGGCTGACCGAGATGTAGCTGACCCGGGGCGCTGCGCCCGACGACGCTTTGTATATCGGCTGCGGGCAGCGGCCGGACAGCGAGCACTACGGTCACCGCGAGAAACAGAGGTACCGCTGCCCAGACCTGTTTGGCTGCCAGTGGCGCAATCTTGCGGTCGAACACGGTTTTGGGCTGACCGCGGCGGGCCTGCAGGTACATCGCCACACCCACCACCGTGATCGAGATGAGCACCGGTACTTCTTGGTACACCAGCACGGGTGCATCCGGGAACGCCCGCGAGATGAGGAACAGTGACACGAACCCGACGACCCAGGCGGAGAGCCCACCTATCACCCCGCGCCGAACCGTCCGTCCGACGGCGATCCCGGTCCCGACTCCGGCTATCGATAACGTCACGGCACCCGCGGCGAACTTTCCGCCACCGAGCAGGACGACCAGCAGGTAGTACGGCAAGGAGAACACCATGAGCAGCAGCGCCCAGACATGCCGGAATCGGATCACCGGACGCAAGCCGAACAGGATGACCGCCGAGGACACCACGAACAGCCACATCGCGAGTAGATCCAGCCGCAGTAGATGGAAGTAGTCGACGAACCGCTCGATCAGTACCGCCTTGATGAGGATCGCAAGACCGAAACCCATTGCGCCGACAATGATGTCGGTCTGCCGGTCGTGGATGGGCAGCTCGGTGCGGTCCCGGCGCGCCACCCCGATGGAGGCCAGAATTGCCGCCGCGGGCACCACCCACACGTAGCCTCCGACAACCCCGACCGTAGCGGTGCGGGCGATGTCAATGATGGTGTCGCGGAAGGCGATCGCCGTGCCTGTCGCGATCAACACCCAGCGCAGACTCAGCCGAGCCGGAGCCGGCAACGCGTAGTAACGCGCCATCACCGATGGTCTGCCCGCGCCCGCCTCGGTGTGCTGATCGATACCCGTTGACGCCATCCCAGCCCCCAGATTTTTCGGAGCGGACAGGCTGTGCCGGCCTGAGTGAAAAAATGCTAGCCCCACTGGCGGCGCGATCACATCACATCACCAACAAAATGCCCCCGCACCAAGGTGCGGGGGCATCAAGCTGAAACTCTGGGTCAGGCTAGACCTGATCCTCCGTGAAGTTACGGGTGATCGCCGGGTCGACCGGGATGCCCGGGCCGGTGGTGGTGGAGACGGTGACCTTCTTGACGTAGCGCCCCTTCGACGACGACGGCTTGGCCCGCAGGATCTCATCCAGCGCGGCACCGTAGTTCTCGGCGAGCGCCTTCTCGTCGAAGGACGCCTTGCCGATCACGAAGTGCAGATTGGCCTGCTTGTCGACGCGGAAGTTGATCTTGCCGCCCTTGATGTCGTTGACGGCCTTGGTGACGTCAGCGGTCACGGTGCCGGTCTTCGGGTTGGGCATCAGACCACGCGGGCCGAGCACACGCGCGATGCGGCCGACCTTGGCCATCTGGTCGGGGGTGGCGATCGCGGCGTCGAAGTCCAGGAAACCGCCCTGGATCTTCTCGATCAGGTCATCGCTGCCGACGATATCGGCGCCTGCTGCGACGGCCTGCTCGGCCTTCTCACCCACGGCGAACACCGCGACACGGGCCGTCTTACCGGTGCCGTGCGGCAGGTTGACGGTGCCGCGCACCATCTGGTCTGCCTTGCGGGGGTCCACGCCCAAGCGGACCGCAACCTCGACGGTGGCGTCCTGCTTCTTCGAGGAGGTCTCCTTGGCCAACTTGGCGGCCTCAAGAGGGGTGTAGAGATTGTCGCGGTCCACCTTTTCGGCGGCTTCGCGGTAAGCCTTGCTGTTCTTGCTCATTGTGAATCCAATCCTGTTACTGGACGGTGGTTAGCGAGCCGAGCCGGCTCTCCCACGCGTTCTGACTACTTGACCGTGATGCCCATGGACCGGGCGGTGCCGGCGATGATCTTCGCGGCTGCGTCGATGTCGTTGGCGTTGAGGTCTTCCTTCTTGGTCTCGGCGATCTCACGCACCTGGTCCCAGGTCACCGAGGCGACCTTGGTGGTGTGCGGGGTGCCGGAACCCTTCTGCACGCCTGCGGCCTTGAGCAGCAGCTTGGCGGCGGGCGGGGTCTTCAGGGCGAACGTGAAGGAGCGATCCTCGTAGACACTGATCTCCACGGGGATGACGTTCCCGCGCTGCGACTCGGTCGCGGCGTTGTACGCCTTGCAGAATTCCATGATGTTGACGCCGTGCTGGCCGAGCGCCGGACCCACGGGCGGAGCAGGGTTGGCCTGCCCGGCCTGGATCTGGAGCTTGATCAACCCGACGACCTTCTTCTTCGGGGCCATGCTCTGGTTTTTCCTTCTCTCGATGGGCCCGGCCGATATCCGGGCCCGAAAACTAAATCTTGGCGACCTGCGTGAACGTCAGCTCGACCGGTGTCTCGCGACCGAAGATCGACACCAGCACCTTGAGCTTCTGCTGCTCGGCGTTGACCTCGCTGATCGAGGCAGGCAACGTCGCGAACGGGCCGTCCATGACGGTGACGGACTCGCCCACCTCGAAGTCGACCAGGATCTCGGGACGCTCCAGAGTCGCCTCCGACGATGCCGCGGCACCGGAAGTGCTCTTGGCGGGCTTCTTGGCCGCCGCCGGCGGCAGCAGGAACTTCACCACGTCGTCCAGCGACAGCGGGGACGGCTTGGACGTCGCGCCGACGAAGCCGGTGACACCCGGGGTGTTACGCACCGCGCCCCACGACTCGTCGTTGAGTTCCATGCGCACCAGGATGTAGCCCGGCAGGACCTTGCGGTTGACCTGCTTGCGCTGGCCGTTCTTGATCTCGGTGACCTCTTCGGTGGGCACCTCGACCTGGAAGATGTAGTCGCCGACGTCGAGGTTCTGCACGCGGGTCTCGAGGTTCGCCTTCACCTTGTTCTCGTAACCGGCGTACGAGTGGATGACGTACCAGTTGCCCGGACGGGTGCGCAGGTCCTTCTTCAGCGCGACCGCGGGATCCTCGTCCTCAGCCTCGGCCTCGGCAGCCTCGGCCGCGGGAGCCTCGTCGGCTTCCGGAGTTGCGGCGGTTTCGTCGATCACGTCGACGACGGCTTCACCCTCAGGCGTGTCGGCGTCAGAGTTCTCAGTTGAATCTGAGACGCCGTCGAAGCTAGTCACGGTTGTCAGTCCTCTCTCATACTTCCCGGGTCAGCCGAAGATGATCGCCACGAGCTTGGCCAGCCCGAGGTCGGTGAATCCGATCAGCGTCACCATGAAGGCCAGGAACACCAAGACCACGGTGGTGTAGGTGACCATCTGCTTGCGGTTCGGCCAGATGACCTTGCGCAGTTCTCCGATGACCTGCTTCAGGTAGTTCCAGACGAACTGGAACGGATTGGCCCGTCCCTCGTCCGTCTTCGCTGCCTTGGCCGGTTTCGTGCGCTTGGCCGGCTTGTCCTCGGATCCGGCGTCATCCGCGTCCTCAGCATCGGAGACCGCAACGGCGCCTCCGGCCGGTTCGGCTGCCGTGCGTCGCGACCGCTTTCCGGTGGGGCGCAGCGGTCCGGCGGGAACGGCGGCGGGACCGCTCGTCTGGCCGTCCTCGGGCCCTTCGCCTGCCGAAGGCCCCAGAGGCGGTTGATCGTCGCTCACCGCATGCCTTTCGTCTGTGTACGTGTGGTCACCTTCCAGTGTCCACACTTGTCGAGTATTCAGTTGAGCAGGGGCGACAGGACTTGAACCTGCAACCTGCGGTTTTGGAGACCGCTGCTCTGCCAGTTGAGCTACGCCCCTTCGTTCGAGGCTTCACATAACTGCGCGCTCTCCGATCGGTCGATTTCCGAACCGACGGACAGCGCGCTGTAGTGGGAAAACCCCGAGGACCGAGTGTACATCGGCCCACATGCGAGTTACTAATCCCCTGCTGGCTACTCCCCTACCGCTGCCCGGAGCACCTGTCCGGTCTCGCGGTCGTAGCGCACCGACACCGAGTTGTCGCCTTCGTGGCCCATCAGCGTGGTGAACGCCTCCATGATGATCCCGCCGTCATCGTCGGTGAGCACGTTGCGGGTCACCACGATGTCGGCGTTGAAGCGGTTCTCGACCGACTTGATCTCCAGCTGGGCGTGCAGACGGTCGCCGACCTTGATCGGGCGGTGGTACACGAAGCGCTGGTCGACCTGGATGATCTGCATGGTCTCCATGCCGACGTCGACGTTGCGGAAGAAGTCCTGCTGCACCAGCAGCGCCACGATCGAGACGAACGTGGGACCGGCGACCAGCGTGTCGTGGCCCAGCTCGGCGGCGGCCTCTTCGTGCAGCGACGCCGGATCGGGAGACTTCACCGCGAGCGCGAATTGCCTGACCTGCTCACGGCCCACCACGAAGACCTCGGGGTACTTGTAGACCATCCCGAGGATGTCTGCCTTCAACGCCATGTCAGGCCAGCTTCGCGGTCGCGATGGCGCGGCCGAAGATCTTCTTGCCGCCGGTGGTGGCGGAGATCGCGATCGTCACGGTCTTGGATTCGGGCTCAACCGATTTCACGCGACCGTTGAACACGATCTCGGCTCCGACACCGTCGTTGGGCACCGGCACCACGGCGGTGAAGCGGACGTTGTACTCGGTCACTGCGGCCGGGTCGCCGACCCAGGAGGTCACGTAGCCGCCGCCGAGACCCATGGTGAGCATCCCGTGCGCGATCGCGGTGTCGAGGCCGACCTGCTTGGCGATCTCGTCGTCCCAGTGGATGGGGTTCAGGTCGCCGGAAACGCCGGCATAGTTGACCAGGTCCTGACGGGTCAGCGGGACCACCTTCTCCGGAAGGGTGTCGCCGACGCTTACCGAACTGAACTCACGCAGTGCCATCTGAAAAGCCCTCTTCTCCGTCGCCCGAACGTCCCGCGAGGGTCGTCCGGGCCTCCTGCACGACGTCACCGCTGTGGTTGGTGATGACGTTCCTGGTGACGATGATGTCGGTGCCGTGTGCCTGCCGGACCGAGTCCACGTAGACGTCGCAATACAGTTTGTCCCCCGCCCGAATGGGCCGGCGGAACTTCAGCTCCTGATCGACCTGGACGATCTGAGCGTCGTGAATACCGATGTTCGCGCTGTCGAAGAACGCCAACTGCGCCGTCAATCCGAAGATGCAGATGAATGTCAGCGGCGCCGGCAGCGAGTCATGCCCGAGCTCGGCGGCGACAGCCTCATCGAAGTAGAAATCATCATCGTTCTTGACGGCGATGGCGTGCTCGCGGATCTTCTCGCGGCCCACCTCGTAGGCGTCGGGATAGCGGTAGTGCATCCCGACGATTTTCTCCGACAGTGTCACGACTAGGGGCTAGCGCGACTCTTTGTGGGGCTGGTGGTGACCACAGTTCGGGCAGAACTTCTTGATCTCGAGGCGATCGGGATCGTTCCGCCGGTTCTTCTTGGTGATGTAGTTACGGTGCTTGCACACCTCGCAGGCCAAAGTGATCTTCGGCCGTACGTCGGTACTCGACGCCACGTCTCTTGCCTCTCGTTGTTCTACCTGTAGCGGTGGGGAGGCTCGATCTCCCGACCTCACGATTATGAGTCGTGCGCTCTAACCAGCTGAGCTACACCGCCCCGATCGACGCGGCGGTGTTTCGCCGAGCGTCTACCGAGCCCCCTAACGGAATCGAACCGTTGACCTTTTCCTTACCATGGAAACGCTCTACCGACTGAGCTAAGGGGGCCTTGCACCATCTGCGGCCGTAGGGCCTTAAAGAGGGTACATTCTCCCTGTTCCCGGCTCCAAAACGGCTGGTCTGTGGCTCATTTTTGGGCGCTCTTCGCAGTGGCCGCGAGCCTGCCCACCCAGATGGTGCACCGGCGTACGTCAGTTCAGTCAACTAGGCGAGGCCGCACCCTTCCGGAAGCCAGGTAGGCAAATAGGCCGTCTGGCCTACCTGACGTCAGCCAACCACCGACCTCCCCGGTCCTGGCTGAAACCACGTCCTCACGCGGCACGCCACCCGCGGCTGTACAACGCGGCGGCGACGCGGCCGACAGCGTCGGCGTCGGAGTCCTCGGCGATCACCCGGATGACGATCCAGCCCAACGCCGCCAGATCCCGATTGACCTTCTGGTCGCGGACGTAGGTCACGCGATCGGTCTGGTGGTGTCCGCCGTCGTACTGCACGGCGATCTTGAGGTCCTCCCAGCCCATGTCAACCTTGGCGATGATGCGTCCCCGGGTGTCACGCACGACGATCTGCGTGCCAGTCGGCCGCATACCTGCGTCCGTCAACGCCAGCCGGAGCCGGGTCTCGCGGGGCGAGTCCGCGCCGGCGTCGACCAGACCGAGCGCCGTCCTCAGACAAGGCATCCCACGGGCACAGGGATAACGGGTGATCAAGGGCAGCACGTCGTCGATCGTCACCTTTCCGCGATTGAGCAGGGCATCGATCCGGGCCACCGCCGCATCGCGCTCAAGATGCCGGCCGAGGTCGAAGATCGTCCGGGCACGCGTCGTGACTCTGATACCGGCGACTGTCGTCACCTCATCTTCGGCCCACGCCTCGTTACGGACGATCAGCCCCTTCGGCGGATGGGTGTTGCGCCACAGCATCTCGATCGGGACGTCATCGTCGACCCACTTGGCGTAGTGCAGCGCCGACGCCGCGACGCCCGCGATCACCCCGCGGCGCCTCGACCACAACCACGCTCCACCCGCCCGATCCCGAATGGACGGGTTCGGCGGGCCGTAGACATCAGGGAGCATCCGTCGATATCGCGTCCGCAACTCGTGCCGCGTCACTGTGCCTGCCGCCAACGCTTCACTGCCGATCACGACCCCCATGACGGGATGCTGGCACGTGCTGCCCGCGAAAACAGCCCCTGGACTGGGCTCCTGTGGATAACTCCCGACTACGTAGTTTCAGTTTCGCGTCGAGAACCCCGGTGCGGCTGAACCCCGGTACGAAAATCGGCGCCGAGTCGTACGTGGCTTCAGTTCCGCGACAGGCATCGTCACGAAGCTGAAGCCACGTACACCGAACTACAGCAGCCAGTCGTTCGGGCTGAACAGCTCGCAGTGCACCCGGGTCACTCCGCGCGCGAGCAGCTGGTCGCGCACCGCGCGCACGAAGCCGTCGTTGCCGCACAGGTAGACCTCGGCGTCGGCGGGCAACTCGACCCCGTCCAACGACATCAGGTCCTCGTACCAGAGCTGCAGGGTCGCGTTGGGCAGCTTCTCGACGAGTTCGCGCTGACGTTCCCGCAGCGGGTGGGTCGCTTGGCTGCGGTCGGCGTGCAGCACCTGCACCCGCGCGTCGGCCGGCAGCGCTTCCAGGATGCCGAGCATCGGGGTGATGCCGATGCCCGCCGAGATGAGCACCAGCGGGACACCCGGCTGCGGGGCGGGCAGATCACCGAACGGGACGGTCACGTCGATCAGGTCACCGACATGCAGGTGGTCCCGGATCCAGTCCGACACCTCACCGGCCGGTTTGACCGCGAAGGTCAGCTCACCGCCGCCGGGAGCATTGACCAGGCTGTACTGCCGCAACTGGCGGGCGCCGTCGGGCAGCGTCACCCCGACCGACACGTACTGCCCCGGCTCGAAATCGGCATCGAGGCCGCCGACGGTCACCAGGACCACCCCGGACGGATCGTCGACCCGGCCCGTGACCCGCCCGCGCCGATAGACATCACCGGCGGCCACCCCGGCCTCTTCATAGAGCGCACGCTCCATGTCGATCAGCGTCTGCGCCATGATCCAGTAGACGCGGTCCCAGGCCTCGGCGACCTCGGCGGTGACGGTCTCGGCGCCCAGCACCTGCACGATCGCGGCGAACAGGTGCTCGTGCACGATCGGGTACTGGTCGGCGGTGATGCCCAGCGACGCGTGCTTGTGCCCGATCCGCGACAGCAGCTCGGCCGGATGCGGCAGGTCCGGATTCACCAGATGCGTCGCGAAGGTCGCGATGGACGCCGCCAGTGCGCGCTGCTGAGCGCCCTGGGCCTGATTGCCCCGGTTGAACAGATTGCGCAGCAGCGACGGGTGCGCCTCGAAGAGCCGCCGGTAGAACTCCCGGGTGATCGCGTCGATATTGGCCCCGACCAACGGCAGCGTGGCCGTGATCATTTCGGCATGGGCGGGTTCCAGGTCCTGTGCGGGGGTGGTGACGGTCATCGAGTGGTCCTTTCGAGCGGGAGAGTCACGACCGGCAGCAAGCCGCCACCGGTCAGGTCTTGGAGCGTGTGGTTGTCGAGTTCGCGGTAGAAGGCCTCTTTGGCCTCGGCCAGCACGCGGCGCAGCCGGCACCCGGCGATCAGCGGGCACGGGGTGGCGCCGCCGGCGCAGTCGATGACCTCGGCGTCGCCTTCGAGTCGGCGCACCAGCCAGCCCAGCGACACGGTGCGGCCGGCCTCGGTCAGCGACAGCCCGCCCACCCGTCCGCGCCGGGCGTTGACCATGCCGAGGTCGGCCAGGCGCGCGACGGCCTTGGCGATGTGATGCTCGGAGGCGTCGGCGCCGACGGCGATGGTTCGGGTGGTGATGCGGCGATCGGCCGCGTCGCCCGCGGCCAGCAGCATCATGGTGCGCAGCCCCAGATCGGTGAACCGGGTGAGTTGCATGGCTGTGACGCTAGTAATCCTGCATCTGAAATACCAGATTTGGCGCCTGTGCCGTCAAACACGCGCTGACGTGCGGTTTTTAGACCTGCGGTTATGAGCGGTACGACGCGTACCCATAAGGTGTTGCGCATGGCTTCCGACGCAGATCGCCTGTACTTCCGCCAGCTGCTCTCGGGCCGCGATTTCGCGGCCGCCGATCCGATTGCCCAGCAGATGCGCAATTTCGCCTACCTGATCGGCGACCGGGAGACCGGTGACGCGGTGGTGGTCGACCCGGCGTATTCGGCAGGCGAACTGGTCGACGCGCTCGAGGCCGACGGCATGCGGCTGTCCGGGGTGCTGGTCAGCCACCACCACCCCGACCATGTCGGCGGCACCATGATGGGCTTCACGCTGGCCGGCGTGGCCGAGCTGCTGGAGCGGGTGAGCGTGCCGGTGCACGTGAATTCACTTGAGGCCGAATGGGTTTCACAGGTCACCGGGATCGCGATGAGCGATCTGACCGCACATGAGCACGGCGACAAGGTCAACGTCGGCGATATCGACATCGAACTGCTGCACACCCCCGGGCACACCCCGGGCAGCCAGTGCTTCCTGCTCGACGGCCGACTGGTCGCCGGGGACACGCTGTTCCTGGAGGGCTGCGGACGCACCGACTTCCCGGGCGGCAACGTCGACGACATGTTCCGCAGCCTGCAGTCGCTGTCGACGCTGTCGGGCGATCCGACGGTCTTCCCAGGCCACTGGTACTCCGCGGAGCCGAGCGCCCCGCTCTCGGATGTGAAGCGCTCCAATTACGTCTACCGCGCCAGCAATCTGGACCAGTGGCGCATGCTGATGGGCGGCTGAGCGCGCCGCTCGACCCGCAATACTCTCGCGGCATACCTGCGCCTGGACTATTCTGCGAGGTCACAGCGCCCCGGTGGCGCACATAGGGAGGAAACCCCGCATGACGACACCGCCGACCACGGCCGGCTGGTACCCAGATCCCGACGGATCCGGAGGTCAACGCTATTGGGACGGTGCCGCGTGGAGCGATCACGGGCCCGACGCCACCGAGCCGTCTGCGTCCACCGAAGAGACGTCGGCCTGGCCGAGCGAACTGCCGCCGTGGCCCGAGGACATGACGATGCCGTCCTGGGACGAGGCCGGAAAGGCCGAGCCCGTCAGTGAGGTCGAGACTCCCGAGGCCGACGCGGCACCGGAGCCCGAGGAACCCGTCGTCGACGAGGTCGAACCCGCGCCCGCCGAAGAGACGGAGGTGTCCGCGGATGAGCCGACGACCGTCGTCGAACTCGTCGAGCAGGATCAGCCCACCGCCGTCGTGCAGCTGCCCGAGCCGCCCGCCGCGGCGGTGCCGACGCCCCCGACCGAGCCCGTGGCGTTCGCCACCACCGCACCGCCGACCGAGGCCGGTTCTTCCGGTCCGCTGAAGGGCTATCTCATCGGTGTCGGCGGGCTGTTGGCCGTCCTGGTCGCAGTGCTGGTGTGGGCGTTCGCCTTCGCCGACCCCGGCACCAATTCCACTGAGGCCACCGGGGCTGAGGAGACCTCCGAGACTGCTGGGACGACGGCACCGGCAACGGATTCCACCGACCCGGCCGGGACCGCCGAGGGCGAGGTCATCGGCGCCGGCGGACAGGTCTCCGACGGCGACGTCGCGATCACCAGCAACGGCGTGGAGATCACCCCGACGGTCTCGGCCGCCGACAACGAGCTGCTCACCAAGACGGCCTCCGGCGAGTTCGTCGTCGTACGCCTGACATTGCTCAACAACGGTGAACTGCCCGCCACGTTCCTCGCCGACCAGCAGGTACTCAACGCCGGCGGGCAGACCTTCAACACCGAAACCGAGAGCACGTTCTACCTCGGCGGCATCTCGGCGGTGCTGTACCCCGGCCAACCGGTCGATGTCGCCTTCGCCTACGACGTGCCGCCCGGTACCGCTCCGGAGTCCCTGGAGGTCCACGGTGACCTGGCCAGCCCGGGCGCGGTTCTGCCTCTTTCCTGAGCCTTCGTTGCTTGCAAACAATTGACGCTGTACGCCATTTGGCGGATAGACAACCGATTCCGTCGCCAGGTAGCCTTTTGACGCCGGATTTCGTTGACGAAGACTCAGCCTTCAGCGAGATTACGCCCTAGCAGTACCAGGGCGATGTTGGCAGAATTGTTCGCTAGCGTCAGTTTGCGGAGTAGCGCGGGGGGTGGCCATGAAGAACATCGTGTTGTGTTTCGACCACTCTGGGGAAAGCAATGCCACAACGCTCTTCCGGCTCGTCGATCAGGGCGGACAGTTCGGCTGGCGGCAGTACACCAACAGCCGACCCGAAGATGCCCGCGCATCGGTCGCCGCCGCCTACACGCACCTGGTCGATCACTGGCATCCCGGTGACGATGTCTATGTCTTCGGGGCCGGTAGCGGCGCGGCCTGCGCTCAGGCGCTGACCCGCCTGCTGGGCACCATCGGTGTGCTCGACGGCGATCTGCGCAGCTACATGCTGGCCACCTACGCACTGCCGCGGACCTCGCGCACCGCACAGGAATGGCGGCACGTCACCGAGGTCGCCGCCGGACTGGCCGAGCACGACGACATCACGCTGCCGGTGCGTTTCCTGGGGTTGTGGGATGCCACCCGCATCCGCGGGACGGCCGGGCCGGTCAACGTCATCGCCGGCCGCCACGCCGTGGCCATCGACGGCGCGCCGAACCTGCAGCGCGTCGAGGGCGTGGACGAGGTGTGGTTCCGCGGATCGCACCGCGACATCGTCTCCAGCCCGCTGACGCTGGAGTGGATGCTCGACGGCGCCGAGCGGGCCGGGCTGCGGCTGGACCGCACTCCGTCGGTGCATGCCGAGCCGGAAAGCTCGGCGCTGAACGTGGGGCTGCGCCGGTTGCCGGCCGATGCCGTCGTGCACGCCAGCGTCCAGATGCATGTGCGGGCGCATCCGCGGTACTGGCGCCGGCTTCCGGCCCAGGTCGAATGGGCCGATCAGGACTGGCTGGACCGCGGGGAGCGCTTGATGGCCGGCACCTCGGCCCCGCCACTGCGGCCGAGGGCGCTCGCCGCGGCGTCCTGAGCTCACCAGCTAAACCGCGCGTTGCGGTTTACGCGATCACCAGCGAAGCGCTAATGTCCGAGGCGCAATCGGATGATCAGGTGAGGTCGCGGTGGAATGGTTTAGGGATCGGTGGGCCGATCTGAGCGGCCTGGGGTCGGCCGGATGGCTGACGATCGCAGCGTGGGCGGGGCTGGCACTCGGGCTGAGCGCCCTGCTGTTCACCGCGCGTGCGCTCAAGCGGAATCGCCTGATCAAGAGCGATGAGCTGCGGCCACACGTGGTGGTCTACATGGAGCCGCATCCCGCGGACTGGCATGTCATCGAACTCGTGGTGCGCAACTTCGGGAAGTCCGCGGCGCACAACATCAGGTTCGAGTTCACGCATCCGCTGACGGTCGGCCGCTACGAGGACTCTCGCGAGGACGGGCTGCCCGAGATCGCCGAACTCCGGTTGCCCAGCGAACTCATTCAGCTCGCGCCGGGGCAGGAGTGGCGAACTGTGTGGGATTCGGCGATCAGCCGCGAGGAGTTCGGCGGGCAGATCCGGGCCCGGTTCGAGGGCACGGTGCGTTACGGGGACCGGCCCGCCGGCGGTAAGGGCCGTGAGTTCGATGCCGACGTGGTGCTGGACTGGGCGACACTGCAGCCGGTGCAGCGCCTCGAGCTGATGACGACCCACGATCTGGCCAAGCGGGAGAAGCAGAAGCTGGAACTGCTGCGCAGCGTGCTGACCTATTTCCACTACGCCTCCAAGGAGACCCAGCCCGAGGTGTTCCGGGCCGAGATCGACCGGATGAATCGGGCGGTGCGCGAGACGCAGGACCGTTGGCGGACGCGGCAATCCGATGAGACTGCCGAGCTGGAGTTCCCGTGGATCGGCCAGGAACAGGTTGCGCAGGAAGCGTCCAACGGGCGACACCACTCCAGCCCCGCCATCGGAATCAAGCACCGCGCTCCGTAACATCCGGGCCCATGACCGCCACTTACGCCGCTCACGAAGCCGTCGCGACCATCACGCTCGACGACGGCAAGGTCAACGCGTTGTCGCCGGCGATGCAGGCCTCCATCAATGCCGCTCTGGATCAGGCCGAGACCGATATCGCCGCGGGCACGGTCAAGGCCGTGGTGCTGGCCGGCAACGATCGGGTGTTCAGCGGCGGATTCGACCTGAGCGTATTCGCCTCCGGTGACGCGGACGCCGGGCACGGGATGCTCTCCGGCGGTTTCGAATTGGCAATCCGGACGCTGACGTTCCCGGCGCCGGTGGTGATGGCCGCGACCGGGCCCGCGATCGCGATGGGGTCCTTTCTGCTGCTCAGTGGTGACCATCGGGTGGGGTCGGAGCGATCGCGCTGCCAGGCCAACGAGGTCGTGATCGGGATGACGCTGCCGCTGGCGGCGCTGGAGATCATGCGGGCGCGGCTGACGGCTGCGGCGTTCTCGCGGGCGGTGTCGGTGGCCGCGGTGTTCGCCGGGGACGCGGCGATCTCCGCCGGCTGGCTCGACGAGATCGTGGAGCGCGAGGCGGTGCTGTCGCGGGCCCAGGAGGTCGCCGCGGAATATGCCGGGACGCTGCACCTGAAGGCGCACGTGGCCAGCAAGCTGAAGGCCCGCTCGTCGGCGCTGGAGGCGATCCAGGCCGGGATCGACGGGCTGGCGGCCGAGTTCAAGATGTCGCTGAGCTGATTTTGGGGCCAGGCGGGTCCGCCGTCCTCCACCGACCCGGTCGGCAGTTCGGGAGCAAATCGCAAACTCTCGAGCCAGAAAACGATCGACGTTGAATAATCACCGACACACAAAATGGTGAGGCCCCCACGCGACCGCACCGACGGAGAGGGCCCGTTGAACTACCCCACGCCAGGCTCCAGACCCCCCGGAGAGAACCAACCGCAGCCGCACCGTACGACGTTGCTGTGGGTCGCCCTGGTGATTGCAGTGGTCGTCATCGTGGTGCTGTCGGTGGTCGTGATCAAGCAGTTCAGCAACGACACCTCCGACAGCCCGGCCGCATCGTCGACGTCTGCGTCGGCAACGGTTCAATCCGCACCTCCGCCGGTCCCATCGAGCCCGGACGACGGCGTCGTCAGTTCCTCGATGAGCTGCGACGGCTACACCGCATCCGTCGACGAGGGTTCCCAGCCGGGATGGCACGCGGCGATCAATCGGTTTGGCTTGGCCTACGCCGCTCCGCCGGATTGGACCGTCGCGGAATGCGGTGTCCGATCGGGCTGGGCCAAGCCCTGCCCCGCAGGTCAGTGCGTCATCCGGGAACTCGGCGCGGTGGCCACCGTCTCCAAC
Organism: Mycobacterium sp. ITM-2016-00316; assembly: GCF_002968335.2. Taxonomy (NCBI): domain Bacteria; kingdom Bacillati; phylum Actinomycetota; class Actinomycetes; order Mycobacteriales; family Mycobacteriaceae; genus Mycobacterium; species Mycobacterium sp. ITM-2016-00316. The sequence goes on along the minus strand of NZ_CP134398.1, from coordinate 889,760 downwards.
CCCGCATGCCCGAAGCAGAACCTGGCGATGTCGGGCGTCGCCGGGTCCAAGAATCCGGATATCCGGGCCGCCCTGGACGAGGAATCGGCTCTGGTGGCACCGATATACACCCAGGGCGAGACGGTGCCGAACGTCGAGTTGGGCACAGTTCGTGACTTCACCATCGGGACGCGTCCCGCGGTGCAGGTGGTGGCCACGGTGACCGGCATCGCCGCCGACGACTGCAACGGGCCGAACGCGTTGCACAGCATGGTCGTCACCACGGTGCCCAACGTGGAGGGCTCCGTGGTCTTTTTGATCTCGTTGCGCGAGGGCGCCACCGCCTCCCCGAAGTCCGATGTCATCAACGAGATGGTTCAGACACTGCGCAGCCCTGCCTGACGTAACCACTTAGGTATGGCTTAGCAAACTTCGATCGAGTGGCCTCGTCGAGCTTGTCGTGCCGATTCAGCAAGCACAATCACGTCTGCGATCGGGACGGCATTCGGCCACAAAGGATCGCGGCCGGGCTTACTATCAGCTACGTCAATTTTTGCTAGGCGCATGTCGTGAGGGTCCGATGGCTGGGCACTCCCCGGGGAAACGTGCCACTGCGAGGCGAGTGGTCCAACGAGGGACCCTGAGCGCTGGGAGTGGGATATTGGCATCTTCTGCACGACGTCGGGATGCGGGGCGCAACCGGGCCCGCCACCACAAGCACAAGAACCCCGCCCGCGCCCAAGCGACGTACCCCACCTTCCGACTGGATGCCCAGGCAGCCACGTCGAACGCCGACAACGGCAACTACGGCAGGTACATCGGCCGGGTCGGCGGGCTGGCCATCGCACTCGGTGTCGGCGCTGCGCTGACCACCGGACTCGGCGCCGGGATTGCGCACGCCAGCCCCACCACGTCCAAGAACACCTCGCACGACTCATCACCGACTACGCCGCGCAAAAAGGAACCCAAGTCGGTGAGACCGGCGACAACCTCTCCCCGGACGGCGAAAACGCCTGGGTCGACGACTGTCGCGCCGATCGTCGAGGCTCCCGCGGATGCAGTGGACGAGACCGGGCCGGACGTCACCACCGAGGCGCCCACTCACACTGATGTCGATGCAGCGACGGAGCCGGCGAGCCAGCCCGACGCCACGGTCACCACCCCCGCGTCGACCAACACGGACGGATCGGTCCTCGACGCGGCGCCACCGTCGTCCGAACCCGACCGCCCATACTCCGATGCGTCGGCATCCGACTCGACGCCGGCCGATCATGCAGCCCCCGTACTGCCCACCGGATCGACTCCATCGGCCGCCATCTCCCTGCAGTCCCGGACCGACGAGACCGAGCCGGCACCACAAACCGCAGGTATGGACTTCTGGGCCAACAGCAGCCCGGCGGCGGGCGTCGGTACGCCATCGGCGGCTTCCCTCGCGCCGATCGCGGCGGCCCCGGCCGCGAAGACGAGCGTCATGCAGGTATTCGTCTCGACGCTGCTGTCGCCGTTCCTGGCACCGGGGCCGGCCGCCCCCTGCCAACCACCCCTGCTGTGGGCGATGCTGGCCTCCGTCGTCCGGGAGTTCCAGCGCACGTTCTTCAACAGGTCCCCCGTTGTGCTGCCCCAGGCACTGACCCTTGTCCTTGAACCAGACGGAACAAGCAGCCCAACAGCATTCAACGGCCATGACGGCGACGGCGACCGGCTCACCTACATCGTGCCGACACGGGGCGTCCCCGGTGGGCCCCGCCACGGTTGGGTCACCGTCGACGAACTGACGGGCACGTTCACCTATACCCGCGACGACGACTACACCGGCCTCGACCAATTCACCGTTACAGCCAGCGATGCCGGCAATCGTTTCCACATGCACGGGCTGCTCGGGTTCCTACGCCCCGCCTGGGGTCACACCGATACGGCCACGATCACCATCAACGTCGTCGCCGCCGAAACCCCGCCGATCGTCAACAACGACTTCTACACAACCCACGAAGATGTACCGGTACTGGGCAGCGTGCTGAGCAACGACAGCGACCCAAACAACGAAACACTAACCACAACAGTGCTTTCTGAACCATCCAACGGCAGCGTGACGATGGGACAGAACGGAGTCTTCAACTACACGCCAAATCCGGACTGGAATGGCGTGGACGGATTCACCTACCGCGCCTCCAACCTCATGGCCAGCGCCAGCGCCTCCGTGGCGATCGTGGTCACCCCGGTCAACAAGGCACCGCAGACCAGCGACGATCTGTACACCACCACGGAGGACACGGCGATCTCCGGGAACGTGTTGAACAACGACGCCGATACCGATGGCGACGCCATCACCGCCGGCCTCGTGATGCCCGCAAGTCACGGCAACGTGCAGCTCAATGCCGACGGGTCCTTCACCTACACGCCGGGCGCGAACTTCGATGGCACGGACGGATTCTCCTACGTCGCTTCGGACGGAACACTCTCCAGTGCACCGACACTCGTCACCATCACGGTGACACCGGTCAACGACCCACCCGTCGCCCAGAACGACAGCTACACCATCAATGAAGACAGCATCCTGACCGGGAGTGTGCTGCCGAATGACACCGACGCGGACGGGGACTCCCTGACCGTGTCACTAGGGGCGGGACCGGCTCACGGCAGCCTCACATTGAACCCCAACGGGTCGTTCTCCTACATACCCGCCGCCAACTACAACGGGACCGACAGCTTCACCTACACCGTGTCCGATGGCGTGGCCACCAGCAATTCAGCTACCGCCATCATCACGGTCAACGCCGTCAACGACACCCCCGTAGCAAGTGACACTTCGTTCAGTGTCAACGAGGACGCCAGCTACACGGGCACCGTGAGTGTCAGTGACGTCGATGGCGATTCCGTGACCTCCGTCGTGGTCAACGGTCCGGCCCACGGAAGCCTGAGCTTCGACGGCAATGGTGCGTTTGTCTACACGCCGGCAGCCAACTACACCGGCACAGACTCGTTCACCTACACCGCCACCGACGGCGTGGGTACCAGTTCTGTTGCCAGAGTCTCGATTACGGTGACACCGGTCAACGACGCCCCAGTCGCGGTCAACGACACATTCACCGCCAACGAGGACAGTGTCCTGACCGGAAGCGTGCTCAGCAACGACACCGATATCGACGGAAACACCCTCACGGCCACGACGGTTATCGGACCCAGCCACGGAACTCTTGTGCTGAACACGGATGGCTCGTTCAGCTACACGCCGGACGCCGACTACTCCGGGGCGGATTCGTTCGCCTACATCGCCGGCGACGGCACCGCGACAAGTTCGGTCGCCACCGTGTCGATCACCATCAGCCCGGTCAACGATGCACCCGTCGCCGGCGACGACATCTTCAGCATCAATGAGGACAGCTCCCTGACTGGAAACCTGCTCGCCAACGACAGTGACGTGGAGGGCGATTCACTGACGGCGTCGCTGACCGAAGGCCCAGGGAACGGCACCCTGGAGTTCAATTCGGACGGCACCTTCACCTACACCCCCACCGCCAACTTCAACGGCGTGGATTGGTTCAGCTACACCGTCTCGGACGGAGTGCTATCCAGCGCTCCGGCCCTCGTGGTCGTGCTGGTCGACCCGGTCAACGATGTCCCGGTTGCCGGCAATGACAGCTACACCGTCAATGAAGACAGCACTCTGGCAGGCAATGTCCTTTCCAACGATAGTGACGCTGAATCCCTCTCATTGACCGCGACATTGGTGTCCGGCCCCACCCACGGCACCCTCACCCTGTATCCAAACGGCTCGTTCACCTACACCCCAGCGCCGAACTACAAGGGAGCGGACTCCTTCACTTACACCGCATCCGACGGTAGCGCCATCAGTTCAGTGGCCGTGGTCTCGATCTCGGTCGCTCCCGACAACAAGGTGCCGGTTGCGAACGCAGACAGCTACACCGGGGACGAGGACAGCATCCTCACCGGCAACGTGCTGTCGAACGACACCGACGCCGACGGCAACACGCTCACCGCGACCCTCGTCAACGGACCCGCCAACGGCACCTTGACGCTGAACGCGGACGGCACCTTCACCTACACACCAGTGCTGAACTACAACGGGGCTGATTCCTTCACGTATACCGCGAGCGACGGAACTGCCACCAGTTCTGTCGCCACGGTGTCGATCACAATCAGCGCGGTCAATGACGTTCCTGTCGCGGTGGGCGACAGCTTCACCACCGATGAGGACACGGCCCTCACCGGCAACGTGCTGACCAACGACACCGACGCCGAGGGCAACACGCTCACCGCCACCCTCGTTAATGGACCCGCCAACGGCACCTTGACCCTCAACCTCGACGGCAGCTTCACTTACACACCGGCAGCCGACTTCAACGGGGCCGACTCGTTCACCTACACCGCGAGCGACGGCACGGCCACCAGCTCGGTTGCCACGGTGTCGATTACGGTCGACGCGGTCAACGACGCACCTGTCACCGTCGCCGATAGCTTCACCACCGACGAGGACACCGTCCTCACCGGCAACGTCCTGACCAACGACACCGATGTCGATGGCAACACCCTCACCGCCACCCTGGTCGACGGACCGGCCAACGGAACCCTGACGCTGAACCCCGATGGGTCGTTCACCTACACCCCGAATGCGGACCTCAACGGCGCTGACTCGTTCACTTATACGGCAGGCGACGGCACTGCGACGAGTTCGACTGCCACGGTGTCGATTACGGTCGACGCGGTCAACGACGCGCCGGTCACTGCTGATGACTCGTTCAGCACCGATGAGGACACCGTCCTCGCCGGGAGCGTCCTGACCAACGACTCAGATATTGATGGCGACACATTGACCGCGACGCTGGTCGATGGGCCGGCCAACGGCACCCTGACGCTTAATGCCGACGGCAGCTTCACCTACACACCGGCAGCGAACTACAACGGCGCCGACTCGTTCACTTACACGGTCGGCGATGGCACCGCCACCAGCTCTGTTGCCACGGTCTCGATCACGGTCAGCCCGGTCAACGATGCACCCGTCACCGCCGACGACACCTTCAGCACCGACGAAGACACTGTTCTCACCGGCAACGTCCTGACCAACGACCCGGACGCCGATGGCGACACCCTCACGGCGACCCTGGTCGACGGGCCTACCAACGGCACCCTCACGCTGAATGCCGACGGCAGCTTCACCTACACACCGGCAGCGAACTACAACGGCGCCGACTCCTTCACCTACACCGCCAGCGACGGCACCGCCACAAGTTCCGTTGCCACGGTCTCGATCACGGTCAACGCCGTCAACGACACCCCGGTCACGGCGGGTGACACGGTGAGCACCGACGAAGACACCCAACTGACCGGAAACGTTCTCTCGAATGACTCGGACGTGGACGGCAATACCCTCACCGCGACACTGGTGACCGGGCCGGCAAACGGCACCCTGACCCTCAATGCCGACGGCACCTTCACCTACACCCCGACGGCCAACTACAACGGCGCCGACTCCTTCACCTATACGGCAGGCGACGGCACCGCGACCAGCTCCATTGCCAACGTGACGATCACGGTCAGCCCGGTCAACGACGCTCCACTCGCCGTGGGTGACACGGTGAGCACGGACGAAGACACCCAGCTGAACGGAAACGTGCTGACCAACGATTCCGATGTCGATGGCGACACGCTCACGGCAACCCTGGTCGACGGGCCGACCAACGGCACCCTCACCCTCAATGCCGACGGCAGCTTCACCTACACACCCGCAGCGAACTACAACGGCGCCGACTCGTTCACCTACACCGCAAGCGACGGCACCGCGACCAGCTCCATTGCCACCGTGACGATCACGGTCAGCCCGGTCAACGACGCTCCAGTCGCCGTGGGTGACACGGTGAGCACGGATGAAGACACCGCCCTCACCGGAAACGTGCTGACCAACGATTCCGATGTCGATGGCGACACGCTCACGGCAACCCTGGTCGACGGGCCGACCAACGGCACCCTCACCCTGAATGCCGACGGCAGCTTCACCTACACACCGGCAGCGAACTACAACGGCGCCGACTCGTTCACCTACACCGCAAGCGACGGCACCACCACCAGTTCCGTGGCCACCGTGTCGATCACCGTCGCTGCGGTCAACGATGCACCTGTCACCGCCAACGACACCTTCACCACCGACGAAGACACCCAGCTGGCCGGCAACGTGCTGACCAACGACACCGACAACGACGCGGACACCCTCACCGCCACCCTCGTCACCGGGCCCACCAACGGAACCCTGACCCTCAACACCGACGGATCCTTCACCTACACCCCGGATGCGGACTTCAACGGCGCTGACTCGTTCACCTATACGGCAGGCGACGGCACCGCGACGAGTTCGACTGCCACGGTGTCGATCACCGTCAACCCGGTCAACGATGCTCCGGCAGCCGCAGGCGATAGCTTCACCACCGACGAAGACACCCAGCTGGCCGGCAACGTGCTGACCAACGACACCGACAACGACGGCGACACCCTCACCGCCACCCTCGTCACCGGACCGACCAACGGCACCCTGACGCTGAATGCCGACGGCAGCTTCACCTACACACCAGCAGCGAACTACAACGGCGCCGACAGCTTCACCTACACCGCGAGCGACGGCACGGCGACCAGCTCGTTTGTCACCGTGGCGATCACCGTCAACGCCGTCAATGACACCCCGGTCACGGTGGGTGACACGGTAAGCACCGACGAAGACACCGCCCTCACCGGAAACGTCCTATCGAACGACTCGGATGTCGATGGCGACACGCTCACCGCGACACTGGTCGATGGGCCGGTCAACGGCACCCTGACGCTGAACCCCGACGGCAGCTTCACCTACACCCCGGCCGCCGACTTCACCGGGGCCGACTCGTTCACCTACACCGCCACCGACGGCACCGCCACCAGTTCTATTGCCACAGTGTCGATCACCGTCGGTCCGGTCAACGATGCACCTGTCACCGCCGACGACTCGTTCAGCACCGACGAAGAAACTGTTCTCACCGGCAATGTGCTGACCAATGACTCGGATGTTGACGGCGACACGTTGACCGCCACCCTGGTCGACGGACCCGCCAACGGCACCCTCACTCTCAATGCCGATGGGTCCTTCACCTACACACCGGATGCGAACTACAACGGGGACGACTCGTTCACCTACACCGCCACCGACGGCACCGCCACCAGTTCTATTGCCACAGTGTCGATCACCGTCGGTCCGGTCAACGATGCACCTGTCACCGCCGACGACTCGTTCAGCACCGACGAAGAAACTGTTCTCACCGGCAATGTGCTGACCAATGACTCGGATGTTGACGGCGACACGTTGACCGCCACCCTGGTCGACGGACCCGCCAACGGCACCCTCACTCTCAATGCCGATGGGTCCTTCACCTACACCCCGGATGCGAACTACAACGGGGCCGACTCGTTCACCTACACCGCCACCGACGGCACTGCCACCAGCTCGGTTGCCACAGTGTCGATCACGGTCGATCCCGTCAACGACGCACCGGTCGCAGTGGGTGACACGGTGAGCACCGACGAAGACACCGCCCTCACCGGAAACGTCCTGACCAACGACACCGACATCGACGGCGACACCCTCACCGCCACCCTCGTCACCGGACCGACCAACGGCACCCTCACCCTCAACACCGACGGCACCTTCACCTACACCCCGACGGCCAACTACAACGGCACCGACTCCTTCACCTACGCCGCCAGCGACGGCACCACTACCAGTTCGGTGGCCACCGTCTCCATCACCATCAACCCGGTCAACGACACCCCCGTCACCGTGGGCGATAGCTTCACCACCGACGAAGACACCCAGCTGGCGGGCAACGTTCTGACCAACGATTCGGACGTGGACGGCGACACGTTGACCGCCACCCTCGTCACCGGACCCACCAACGGCACCCTGACCCTCAACCCCGACGGCAGCTTCACCTACACCCCGGCAGCGAACTACAACGGCGCCGACAGCTTCACCTACACCGCCGGCGACGGCACGGCCACCAGTTCGGTGGCCACCGTGGCGATCACCGTCAACCCGGTCAACGATGCTCCGGCAGCCGCAGGCGATAGCTTCACCACCGACGAAGACACCCAGCTGGCGGGCAACGTTCTGACCAACGATTCGGACGTGGACGGCGACACGTTGACCGCGACGCTGGTCGACGGGCCGACCAACGGCACCCTGACGCTGAATGCCGACGGCACCTTCACCTACACCCCCATCACCAACTACAACGGCACCGACAGCTTCACCTACACCGCCGGCGACGGCACGGCCACCAGTTCGGTTGCCACGGTGTCGATCACCGTCAACCCGGTCAACGACGCTCCAGTCGCAGCGGGTGACACGGTAAGCACGGATGAAGACACCCAGCTGAACGGAAACGTGCTGACCAACGATTCCGATACCGACGGCGACACGCTGACCGCAACCCTCGTCACCGGACCGACCAACGGCACCCTGACCCTCAACACCGACGGCAGCTTCACCTACACCCCGGCCGCCGACTTCACCGGGGCCGATTCGTTCACTTACACTGCAACTGATGGCACGACCACCAGTTCCATTGCGACGGTGTCGATCACGGTCAGCCCGCTCAACGATGCACCCGTCACCGTCGCCGATAGCTTCACCACCGACGAGGACACCGTCCTCACCGGCAACGTCCTATCGAACGACTCGGATGTCGATGGCGACACGCTCACCGCGACACTGGTCGATGGGCCGGCCAACGGCACCCTGACGCTGAATGCCGACGGCAGCTTCACCTACACACCCGCAGCGACCTACAACGGGGCCGACTCATTCACCTACACCGCCGGCGACGGCACCACCACCAGCTCCGTTACTACCGTGGCGATCACCGTCGATGTAGTCAACGACACCCCCACGGCAGTCGGTGACACGGTGAGCACCGATGAAGACACCGTCCTCACCGGCAACGTGCTGACCAACGACTCCGATACCGACGGCGACACCCTCACCGCCACCCTGGTCGACGGACCCACCAACGGAACCCTCACCCTCAACCCCGACGGATCCTTCACCTACACCCCGGCCGCCAACTACAACGGGGCTGATTCCTTCACGTATACCGCCACCGACGGCACGGCAACGAGTTCCGTTGCCACCGTGTCGATCACCGTCAGCCCGGTCAACGATGCACCCGTCACCGTCGCCGACAGCTCCAGTACCGATGAGGACACAACGCTCACCGGCAACGTCCTGTCGAATGACTCAGATGCCGACGGCGACACGCTCACGGCGACATTGGTCGACGGGCCGGCCAACGGCACGCTGATCCTGAACCCGGATGGCAGCTTCACTTACACACCAGCAGCGAACTACAACGGCGCCGACTCGTTCACCTACACCGCCACCGACGGCACCGCCACCAGCTCGGTTGCCACAGTGTCGATCACGGTCAACGCCGTCAACGACACCCCGGTCACGGCGGGTGACACGGTGAGCACCGACGAAGACACCGTCCTCACCGGAAACGTCCTGACCAACGACACCGACAACGACGGCGACACCCTCACCGCGACCCTGGTCGACGGACCCACCAACGGCACCCTCACCCTCAACCCCGACGGCAGCTTCACCTACACACCAGCAGCGAACTACAACGGCGCCGACAGCTTCACCTACACCGCCACCGACGGCACGACCACGAGTTCGATTGCCACGGTGTCGATCACGGTCAATGCCGTCAACGACACCCCGGTCACGGTGGGTGACACGGTCAGCACCGACGAAGACACCGCCCTCACCGGAAACGTGCTCTCCAACGACTCCGACGTCGATGGCGACACACTCACCGCCACCCTCGTCACCGGACCGACCAACGGAACCCTGACGCTGAACCCCGACGGATCCTTCACCTACACCCCGGATGCGGACTTCAACGGCGCTGACTCGTTCACCTATACGGCAGGCGACGGCACCGCGACGAGTTCGACTGCCACGGTCTCGATCACGGTCAACGCGGTCAACGACACCCCCGCGGGGGTGGGTGACACGTTTAGCACCGACGAAGACACCGTCCTCACCGGCAACGTTCTCTCCAACGACTCCGATGTCGACGGCAATACCCTCACCGCGACACTGGTCGACGGGCCGACCAACGGCACCCTGACCCTCAATGCCGACGGATCCTTCACTTACACACCGGATGCGAACTACAACGGCGCCGACTCGTTCACCTACACCGCCACCGATGGCACGGCGACCAGTTCTGTTGCCACCGTGTCGATCACGGTCAACGCCGTCAACGACACCCCGGTCGCAGTGGGTGACACGGTGAGCACCGACGAAGACACCGTCCTCAACGGCAACGTCCTAACCAACGACTCGGATGCCGACGGCAACACGCTGACCGCCACCCTCGTCACCGGACCGACCAACGGAACCCTGACGCTGAACCCCGACGGCAGCTTCACCTACACACCAGCAGCCGACTACAACGGCGCTGATTCGTTCACCTACACCGCCGGCGACGGCACGGCCACCAGTTCTGTTTCCACCGTGTCGATCACGGTTGATCCCGTTAACGACACCCCGGTCGCAGTGGGTGACACGGTGAGCGCCGACGAAGACACCCCAATGACCGGAAACGTCCTGACCAACGATTCGGACGTGGACGGCAATACCCTCACCGCGACACTGGTCGATGGGCCGACCAACGGCACCCTCACCCTCAACCCCGACGGATCCTTCACCTACACACCGGATGCCAACTACAACGGGGCCGACAGCTTCACCTACACCGCCGGCGACGGCACCACCACGAGTTCGGCTGCCACGGTCTCGATCACCGTCAGCGCGGTCAACGACACCCCCGTTACTGTCGCCGACACCTTCACCACCGACGAAGACACCGTCCTCAACGGCAACGTCCTATCGAACGACTCCGACGTGGATGGCAACACGCTCACCGCCACCCTCGTCACCGGGCCAACCAACGGCACCCTGACGCTGAACCCCGACGGCAGCTTCACCTACACACCCGCCACCAACTACAACGGCCTCGATTCGTTCACCTACACCGCGAGCGACGGCACGGTCACCAGTTCTGTTGCCACGGTGTCGATCACGGTCAGCTCGGTCAACGATGTTCCCGCCACTGTTGATGACTCGTTCAGCACCGACGAAGACACCGTCCTCAACGGCAACGTCCTGACCAACGACTCGGATGCCGACGGCGACACGTTGACCGCGACACTGGTGACCGGGCCGGCAAACGGCACTCTGACCCTGAATGCCGACGGATCCTTCACCTACACGCCAGCAGCCGACTTCAACGGGGCCGACTCCTTCACCTACACCGCCGGCGACGGCACGGCCACCAGTTCGGTTGCCACGGTCTCGATCACGGTTGATCCCGCTAACGACGCACCGGTCGCCGTGGGTGACACGGTGAGCACCGACGAAGACACCGTCCTCACCGGCAACGTCCTGACCAACGATTCCGATGTCGACGGCGACACCCTCACCGCCACCCTGGTCGACGGGCCGACCAACGGCACCCTGACGCTGAACCCCGACGGATCCTTCACCTACACACCAGCAGCGAACTACAACGGGGCCGACTCCTTCACCTACACCGCCGGCGACGGCACCGCCACCAGCTCCGTTGCCACGGTCTCGATCACGGTCGATCCCATTAACGACACCCCGGTAGCCGCGGGTGACACGGTGAGCACCGACGAAGACACCGTCCTCAACGGCAACGTCCTGACCAACGACACCGACAACGACGGCGACACCCTCACCGCCACCCTGGTCACCGGGCCGACCAACGGGACTCTGACGCTGAACCCCGACGGCAGCTTCACCTACACCCCGGATGCGAACTACAACGGGGCTGATTCCTTCACCTACACCGCGACTGACGGCGCTGCCACGAGTTCCGTGGCCACCGTGTCGATCACCGTCAACGCGGTCAACGACGCCCCCGTCGCCGTCGACGACTCCTTCAGCACTGACGAGGACAGCATCCTTACCGGCACTGTGTTGTCGAACGACACCGACGCCGAATCGGACACGATCACAGCAACTTTGGTCGATGGCCCCACCAACGGCACCCTCACCCTCAACGCCGACGGCAGCTTCACCTATACACCCACCGCCGACTACAACGGCACCGACAGCTTCACCTACACCGCCACCGACGGCACCACCACCAGCAACACCGCCGCCGTCTCCATCACCATCAACGCCGTCAACGACGCCCCGGTCGCCGAAGACGATTCGTTCACGTTCGACGAGGACAACAGCTTGTCGGCCAGCGTGCTCTCCAATGACAGCGATATCGACGGCGACGCCCTCACCGCCACCCTGGTCGACGGACCGACAAACGGCACCCTGACCCTCAACACCGACGGCACCTTCACCTACACCCCGGACGCCGACTACAACGGCTCCGACAGCTTCACCTACACCGTCAGCGACGGAACCACCACCAGTTCTGTTGCAGCCGTGTCGATCACCGTCGACCCGATCAACGACGCCCCCATCGCGAACAACGATTCGTATACCATCGGCGAGGACAGCACCCTCACCGGCAACGTGTTGACCAACGACACCGACGCCGACGGAAACACCCTCACCGCAACACTGGTCGATGGGCCCACCCACGGCACCCTGACCCTCAACGCGGATGGCAGCTTCACCTACACCCCGACCGCCGACTACGCGGGCATCGACAGCTTCAGCTATCGGACATCAGATGGATCTGCGACCAGCAATACCGCCCTGGTGACAATCGCGGTGACGGCCCTCAACGATGCCCCGGTCGCTGTGGATGACTCATTCACCACGAACGAGGACACCCAGGTCAGCGGCAATGTGCTCAGCAATGACACCGATGCCGACGGCAATACCCTCACCGCGACACTGGTCAGCGGACCCACCCACGGCACCCTGACCCTCAACGCCGACGGCACCTTCACCTACACCCCGACGGCCAACTACAACGGCACCGACAGCTTCACCTACGCCGCCGGCGACGGCACCTTGACGGACAACGCCTTGGTGACGATCTCGATCACGTCCGTCAACGACACTCCGGTCGCCGCCGGGGACAGCTTCAGCATCAACGAGGACAGCATCCTGACGGGCAACGTGCTCAGCAATGACACCGACGCCGACGGCAACACCCTCACCGCAACACTGGTCACCGGACCCACCCACGGCACCCTGACCCTCAACACCGACGGCACCTTCACCTACACCCCCACCACCAACTACAACGGCACCGACTCCTTCACCTACACCGCCACCGACGGCACCACCACCAGCAACACCGCCACCGTCTCCGTCACCATCAACGCCGTCAACGACGCCCCCGTCGCCGTCTCCAACAGCTACACCACCAACGAAGACACCCAACTGACCGGCAATGTACTGACCAACGACACTGACGCCGAAGGCAACACGTTGACGGCAACGCTGGTCAGCGGACCCACCCACGGCACCCTCACCCTCAACACCGACGGCACCTTCACCTACACCCCCACCACGAACTACAACGGCACCGACAGCTTCACCTACGCCGCCAGCGACGGCACCACCACCAGCAACACCGCCACCGTCTCCGTCACCATCAACGCCGTCAACGACGCCCCCGTCGCCGTCTCCAACAGCTACACCACCAACGAAGACACCCCACTGACCGGCAACGTGCTCAGCAACGACACCGACGCCGACGGCAACACCCTCACCGCAACACTGGTCACCGGACCGACCCACGGCACCCTGACCCTCAACGCAGATGGCAGCTTCACCTATACCCCGACGGCCAACTACACGGGTTCTGACGTCTTCACCTACAAGGCCAACGACGGCACCGTCAACAGCAACACCGCGGTGGTCAGCATCACCGTCACCGCGGTCAACGACACTCCCGTCGCCGTGAACGACACCTACTCCACCAACGAGGAATCCCCCCTCAACGGCAACGTCTTGAGCAATGACACCGACGCCGATGGCAACACCCTCACCGCCACCCTCGTCAATGGGCCGACAAACGGCACCCTGAGCCTCAACGCCGACGGCACCTTCACCTACACCCCGACGGCCAACTACAACGGCACCGACAGCTTCACCTACACGGCCACCGACGGCACCGCCACCAGCAGCCCCGCCACGGTGTCGATCACCGTCACCCCGGTGAACGACGCCCCCGTGGCCACCAACGACTCCTTCACCACCAACGAAGATGTCCAGCTCGCCGGCAACGTGCTCAGCAACGACACCGATGTCGACGGCGACACGCTGACCGCAACGCTGGTCAGCGGACCCACCCACGGCACCCTGACCCTCAATACCGACGGCACCTTCACCTACACCCCCACCACCAACTACAACGGCACCGACAGCTTCACCTACACCGCCAGCGACGGCGCGATCACCAGTAACACCGCCACCGTCACGGTGACGGTCAACGCCGTCAACGATGCGCCCGTCGCCACCAACGACACCTACAGCACCAACCAGGGCATCGCCCTCAACGGCAACGTCCTGAGCAACGACACCGACGCCGACGGCAACACGCTCACCGCATCGGTGGTGGCCGGGCCCACCCATGGCTCACTGACGCTGAATGCGAACGGCTCGTTCACCTACACGCCCGCGACGAACTACAACGGCACCGACAGCTTCACCTACGTAGCAGGCGATGGCACGGCGAACAGCACCGTCGCCACCGTCAGCATCACCGTCGTCGACAACGTCGCCCCCACAGCCGTCAATGTCCAAACCACCAATAGCGGCTCCGCCGGATTGATCGAACAGGGAGACACCATCACCTACACGTTCAGCGAGGCGATCGATCCGACAACGATCCTGGCTGGATGGGACGGTTCGACGACGAACGTCGTGGTGCGCGGGTACAACGGCACCCTCTTGAACGGCCTCGACGACTACCTGCAGATCTACGACTCGACGAACAGCGCGATACTGCCCCTGGGTACGGTCTATCTCGGCCGCCAGGACTATCTCGCCAGCTTGAGTGGCAGCGCCCCCGTCACTTATGGCGCGACCGGAACGGCGTCCACGATGACGTTGACCGGCAACACACTCACGGTTGTTCTCGGCACATACAACTCCGAAGCGTTCGGCGTGTACCGACAGATCGCTCTGGGGACCGGTGCGATGGTCTGGACGCCCTCGACGGGTACGAGGCCGGAGGACCTGGCCGGGAACGTGATGACGACGACGTCGGCCACCGAGTCGGGCACCGCCGACAGGGACTTCTGACGACGTAGCAAGGGGTGAGACCGCCCGCCGCGATGTTTGGGTCTGGAGCACCCGCCGCTGTCGTACCCGCCCACTACGCTGACCTCGATGGCTCTGCACCTGCACCGCGCCGAGCGGACGGATCAGCTCGCCGACGGTCTGGGCGCCATGCTGGCCCAACCGCTGGCAGACCCGTTCGCGACCGAGCTGGTATTGGTGCCCGCCAAGGGCGTCGAGCGCTGGCTCAGCCAACGACTGTCCAACCGTCTCGGCATCTGCGCCGGTGTCCAGTTCCGCAACCCACGGTCCTTGATCGCCGAATTGACCGGCACCACCACCAGCGACCCGTGGGCCGCCGATGCCATGGTCTGGCCGCTGCTCGCCGTCATCGACGACAGCCTCGACGAACCCTGGTGCGCCACGCTCGCCGCCCACCTCGGCCACCACGCCGCGGGCGAAGAACGCGAACTCCGCCAGGGCCGTCGCTACGCCGTGGCCCGACGGCTCGCCGGCCTCTACGCCTCCTACGCACGGCAACGCCCGGCGCTGCTCACCGACTGGGACGGCCTGCCCGACGATCTGTCCTGGCAACGGCCGTTGTGGGACAAGCTGATTCAGCACATCAATGCCCCCGCCCCGCACATCCGGCACGCCGAGACGCTGGCCCGGCTCCGCGACGCCCGCACCGACCTGCCGGAGCGGATCTCGCTGTTCGGGCACACCCGGCTGCCCTCGACCGAGATCGAGCTGCTCGACGCCCTGGCCGCCCACCACGACCTGCACCTGTGGCTCCCGCACCCCAGTGACAACCTCTGGCGCGCACTGTCCGGCCGCCGCGGCCCCATCCCCCGCCGCGACGATATCGGTCACCGCGACGTCGGGCACCCACTGCTGGCCACCCTGGGCCGCGACCTGCGCGAGCTCCAGCGTGCGCTGCCCGAACCGGCTACCGACGAATACCTATCCCCCGCAACGTATCCCGACACGCTGCTGGGCTGGCTGCAATCCGATATCGCCGCGGACGCGGTGCGCCCCGAGGGCCGGACCCGCCGGGCAGCCGACCGCTCCGTCCAGGTGCACGCCTGCCACGGCCCGGCCCGCCAGATCGACGTCCTGCGCGAGGTGCTGCTGGGACTGCTCGCCGATGACCCCACCCTGGAACCGCGCGACATCCTGGTGATGTGCCCGGACATCGAGACCTACGCACCCCTGATCACGGCCGGGTTCGGGCTCGGCGAGGTGGTGCGCAACGCCCACCCGGCCCACCGGCTGCGCGTGCGGCTCGCCGATCGCGCTCTGGTACAGACGAATCCGCTGCTGGCGGTGGCGGCGCAACTGCTCATCCTCGCGGGTGGCCGGGCCGGTGCCAGCGAGGTCCTCAACATCGCCGCGGCCACCCCGGTGCGGGCCCGGTTCGCCTTCACCGACGATGATCTGGACGCCATCACCGGGTGGGTGCGCGAGGCCAACATCCGGTGGGGTTTCGACCAGCCGCACCGGGCACCCTACGGCGTCGAATTCCTGCACAATACCTGGCGATTCGGCGTCGACCGGGTGCTCGCCGGGGTCGCGATGTCGGATGACTCCCGCGCCTGGCTGGGCACCACGCTGCCCCTCGACGACGTCAGCAGCAACCGGGTGGAACTGGCCGGCCGCTTCGCCGACTTCGTGCAGAAGCTCACCGACACCATCGGTGCCCTCAGCGGCACCCGCACCCTGGCCGACTGGCTGCAGGCATTGACCGACGGTATCGAGGCGCTGGCCTTCGACGACGAGGATTGGCCGGCCGCTCAGGTGCAACGCGAGTTCGCCGACATCGCCGAGCGCTCGGATGCCGGGATAGCATTGCGGCTCAGCGATATTCGTGCCCTGCTGGAACGGCATCTGGCCGGGCGACCGACCCGCGCCAACTTCCGCACCGGCACCCTGACGGTGTGCACGATGGTCCCGATGCGCTCGGTGCCGCACCGGGTGGTGTGCCTGGTCGGCCTGGACGACGGGGTGTTCCCGCGCCTCGGCGCCGTCGACGGTGACGATGTGCTGGCCCGCGATCCGATGACCGGTGAGCGCGATATCCGCTCCGAGGACCGACAGCTGCTGCTCGATGCGGTCGGTGCGGCCACCCAGACGCTGGTGATCACCTACACCGGCGCCAACGAGTACACCGGGCAACCGCGGCCCCCCGCGGTGCCGATCGCCGAACTGCTGGACACGCTGAAAGCCACCGCCGCCGACCCTGTCGATGACCTGGTGACCCGGCATCCGTTGCAGCCCTTCGATGTCCAGAATGTGCAACCGGGCCGGCTGATCCCGGATTCGCCGTTCACCTTCGACCCGACCGTGCTCGACACCGCCAGGGCGATGGCGGGCATCCGGGCCCCACAACCGGCCTTCGTGTCCGGGCCGCTGCCGGCGCCGCCGACCGGTGACGTGTCGCTGGCCGACCTGATCGCATTCTTCAAGAATCCGGTCAAGGGCTTCTTCCGGGCATTGGACTACACCCTGCCCTGGGATGTGGACGGGGTGTCCGATGTGATGCCCGTCGAGATCGACGCGCTGCAGGAGTGGACCGTCGGTGACCGGATGCTCAACGACATCATGCGCGGGATGAGCCCGCAGGACGCCCAGCAGGCCGAGTGGCGGCGCGGCACGCTGCCGCCGGGCAGGCTCGGCTGGCGGCGCGCCGTCGAACTGCGCGACCAGGCAGCCCTGCTGGCGGCCGAGGCCCTGCGCTACCGGCGGGCCGACGGCCAGGCGTTCGACGTGGATATCGACCTCGGGTCGGGGCGGCGGCTGACCGGGACGGTGAACTCCGTCTTCGCCGATCGTCTGGTGCCCGTGCCGACCTATTCCAAGCTCGGCGGTCAACACCTGCTGGCATCGTGGATTCCGCTGCTGGCGTTGACCGCTCAACGCGGTCAGCGGTGGTCGGCGGTGTGCATCGGCCGGCCGCCGCGCGGCACCACGCCCCGCGTACAGGGCCTCGACGGCCCGAACGACGCCGTCGGCCTGCTGCGCGATCTGGTGGCCATGTACGACGAGGGCAGGCGCCGCCCGCTGCCGCTGCCGATCAAGACCTCCTTCGCGTGGGCCGGTGCCCGCGAGGCCGGCGATGACCCGGCGCAGGCGGCGAACTACCGCTGGCGCAACGAGCGCGACGACCCGGCCATCGAACGGGTGTGGGGCCGCGACCCTGACCTGGCTGATTTGGTGGGCCTGCCCGACTACGCGCAGCGGCTGTGGTTGCCGCTGCTGCACGCCGAGGCCACCGCGTGAGCGGGGACGTGCGCACCTTCGACCTGACCGGACCGCTGCCCGCACCGGCGTCGACCACGGTGCTGGAGGCCAGTGCGGGCACCGGTAAGACCTTCGCACTGGCCGGGCTGGTGACCCGGATGGTCGCCGAAGGCCGGGCCACGCTCGACGAAATGCTGCTCATCACCTTCGGCCGGGCCGCCAGCCAGGAGCTGCGGGAGCGGGTGCGCGGCCAGATCGTCGGTGCGCTGGCCGCTTTCGCGGACCCGTCGGCAGCGGACACCGACCTGCTGCGGCACCTGATCGCCGCGGACCGCGATACCCGGCAGCAGCGGCTGCGCGACGCGCTGGCCGGATTCGATGCCGCCACCATCGCGACCACACACCAGTTCTGCCATATCGTGCTGAAATCCCTCGGTGTGGCCGGTGACAGCGACAGCGGCGTCACTCTGGTGGAAAGCCTCGACGAGCTGGTCTCCGAGATCGTCGACGACCTGTACCTGGCCCGGTTCGGCAATGACGCCGACGCACCGCGGCTGAGCTACCGCGACGCGCAGAAGCTCGCCGCCCAGGTGGTGCGCAACCCGGCGACCGAGCTGCGGCCGCTGGATCCCGACCCGGACTCGCTCACCGCGGAGTGCCTGATCTTCGCGCGGGATGTGCTGGCAGAGTTGGAGATCCGTAAACGCCGCCGCGGCGTGCTGGGCTATGACGACCTGCTGACCCGGCTGGCCGACGCGCTGGCCGACCCGGGTTCGGCGGCCCGGGTCCGGATGCCGCAGCGCTGGCCGGTGGTGATGGTCGACGAGTTCCAGGACACCGACCCGGTGCAGTGGCAGGTCATCGAGCGGGCCTTCGCCGGGCAGTCGACGCTGATCCTGATCGGCGACCCCAAACAGGCCATCTACGCCTTCCGCGGCGGCGATATCGACACCTATCTGCGGGCCGCGGAGACCGCCGGGGACAAGCAGACCCTCGGCATCAACTGGCGCAGCGACGCCGCCCTGGTGAACCGGCTGCAGGTGGTGCTGGGCGGCGCGCAGCTCGGTGGGCCCGGCATCGTCGTGCACGACGTCACC
The DNA here is from genome assembly GCF_002968335.2 of Mycobacterium sp. ITM-2016-00316. Lineage (NCBI taxonomy): Bacteria > Bacillati > Actinomycetota > Actinomycetes > Mycobacteriales > Mycobacteriaceae > Mycobacterium > Mycobacterium sp. ITM-2016-00316. The sequence goes on along the minus strand of NZ_CP134398.1, from coordinate 870,173 downwards.
GCACATCATCAGGGCCACCGGCTCGCCGGCGCGCCGCGCAACGATCCGTTCCGGTTGCGGGTGGTGACCCGCGGCGGCAAGGGCACCCGCACCATCGGCATCGACCGCCTGCGTGAGCACATCGGCCGCGACCTGGCCGCCGATATCGGCGCGCTGCTGGCCGGTGGCGCCACGTTCGCCGGGCGGCCGCTGGAGGCCCGCGATATCGCCGTCATAGTGGAAACCCACAAGGATGCCCGGGCCTGCGACAGCGCACTCGCCGAGGCCGGTATCCCCGCGGTGTACACCGGGGACTCCAATGTGTTCGCGTCGGCGGCCGCGCAGGACTGGCTGTGTCTGTTGGAGGCATTCGAGCAGCCGCACCGCCCCGGCCTGGTCCGGGCGGCGGCATCGACGGTGTTCTTCCGAGAGACCGCGGAAAGCCTTGCCGCCGGCGGTGACTCGCTGACCGACCGGATCGCCGAGGAGCTGCGCAGCTGGGCCGGGCACGCCCGGGAACGCGGGGTGGCCGCCGTGCTGGAGGCCGCGCAGCTGGCCGGCATGGGCAAGCAGGTGCTGTCCTGGCAGGGCGGCGAGCGGCTGATGACGGACCTGGCGCATGTCACCCAGCTGCTGCAGAACACCGCGCACCGTTCAGGTTTCGGGCTGCCCGCGCTGCGGGACTGGCTGCGCACCCAGACGACCGAGGAGACCGGATCGGCCGAACGTAACCGGCGCCTCGACAGCGACGCCGCCGCGGTGCAGATCATGACGGTCTGGGTGTCCAAGGGGCTGCAGTACCCGATCGTGTACCTGCCGTTCGCGTTCAACCGGTATTCGCCGGACCCGAACCCGGTGCTGTATCACGAGGACGGAGCCCGCTGCCTGTATGTCGGAGATCCCGATCCGGTGGTGCTGCGGACCGGCAAGGCCGAGGCCGCGGCCAATGACAGTCGGCTCACCTATGTGGCGATGACGCGCGCCTGCTCGCAGGTGGTGGCCTGGTGGGCGCCGTCCTGGGACGAGCCCAACGGCGGGCTGTCGCGGCTGATGCGGGGCCGCGCGCCCGGCGAGGCCGAGGTGCCCGCGGTGTGCAGCCCCGCCAAGATCTCCGACCTGGACGCGCTGGCCCGGTTGCGCGCGTGGGAGCAGGCCGGCGGCCCGGTGCTGGAGGAATCGGTGATCGAGCCGGTCACCCCGGCGCCGGCGCCACCCACGCCCACCGCGCTGGCGGTGCGGCATTTCCACCGCGCCATCGACACGTCGTGGCGGCGCACCTCCTACTCCGGTCTGCTGCGGGCGGCCGAGGAGTCCCCGGTGTCCAGCGAGCCGGAGGTGGCCGAACTCGACGACGAGGTGGCCGACATCCCCTTGGTGGCACCGGCTTCCGGTGCGGATGTGCCCTCGCCGATGGCGAGTCTGCCGTCCGGTGCGGCGTTCGGGTCGCTGGTACACGCGGTGCTGGAGACCGCCGATCCGCTCGCCGACGATCTGACCGCCGAGCTGGCCGAGCACGTGCGCAGCCATGCCGCGCGCTGGCCGGTGACGGTGAGCGCCGAGGAGCTGGCCGCCGCGCTGGTCCCGATGCACGACACCGATCTGGGCCCGCTCGCGCCCGGGGTCACCCTGCGCCAGATCGGGTTGTCAGACCGGCTGCGGGAGTTGGATTTCGAATTTCCGCTGGCCGGCGGCGATACCGCGGCCGGAACGTTCGCCCGGCTCTCGGATGTGGGCGCGCTGCTGGCCGAGCATCTGAGCGCCGACGACCCGTTGGCCTCCTACGCGAGCCGGTTGTCGGCGGGCGCGCTGGGCCGGCAGCCGCTACGGGGTTATCTGTCCGGTTCGGTGGACGCGGTGCTGCGTATCGGTGATGGGCTCGGCGCGAAATATGTGATCGTGGACTACAAGACCAACTGGCTGGGCATCGCCGATGCGCCGCTGACCGCGGCCGACTACGGCCGCGAACGCATGGTCGAGGCCATGCTGCACTCGGACTATCCGCTGCAGGCGCTGCTGTACAACGTGGTGCTGCACCGCTATCTGTCGTGGCGGCTGCCCGGCTATGACCCGCAGCGCCATCTCGGCGGGGTGATGTATCTGTTCGTGCGCGGCATGTGCGGCGCGCTGACCCCGGTGCAGGACGGCCACCCCGCCGGCGTGTTCAGCTGGGACCCGCCGGCCGCGCTGACCATCGCACTGTCAGGACTGCTCGATGCCTGACCTCGACTTCGAGCCCGCCGATATCCAGGTGGCACAACGGCTGACGGCGCTGGCCGAGGAGACCTCGCAGGACGTGGCGCTGGCCGTGCGCCTGGTGGTGCGGGCACTGCGCGGTGGGTCGGTCTGCGTGGATCTGCGGGCGGCCGCACCGGAGGTGGACATGCAGGCCGACGAGTGGCTGGCGGCGGTGGCGGCGAGCCCGCTCGCCCAGACACCGCCGGTGCTGCGGCTGTTCGGCGATCTGCTCTACCTGGACCGGTACTGGCTGGAGGAGCAACAGGTGTGCGCCGACGTGCTGAACCTGGTCGGCACCGTCCCGCCCGGGAGGGCTCCGGATGTGCTGCGGCTGTTCGACGACGACTACGCCGAGCAGCGGGCCGCGGCCAATATGGCGCTGTCCCAAGGGCTCACCGTGCTGACCGGCGGGCCCGGCACCGGGAAGACGACGACGGTGGCGCGGCTGCTGGCCCTGCTGGCCGAGCAGGCGGCCCTGGAGGGCCGGCCGTCCCCGCGGATCGCGCTGGCCGCGCCCACCGGCAAGGCGGCGGCCCGGTTGCAGGAGGCGGTCCAGTCCGCCGTCGACGCACTCGATGCGGCGGACCGGTCACGGCTGACCGGCCTGCAGGCCACCACGCTGCACCGGCTGCTCGGGTCGCGGCCGGACACCTCGTCGCGGTTCCGGCATCACCGCGGCAACCGGTTGCCCCACGACGTGATCGTCGTCGACGAGACCTCGATGGTGTCGCTGACCATGATGGCCCGGTTGTTGGAGGCGGTGCGCCCCGATACCCGGCTGCTGCTGGTGGGCGATCCGGATCAGTTGGCGTCGGTGGAAGCCGGTGCGGTACTTGCGGATCTGGTGCAGGGACTGGGTGCCGGACGGGTGGCCTCGCTGACGACCTCGCACCGGTTCGGAGCCGATATCGGCGACCTGGCCGCCGCGGTGCGCGATGGCGACGCCGATACCGCGCTGCAAGTACTGCGGGCCGGCGGCGCGCATATCGAGTGGCTGCCCTCGGCGCAGTCGCTACGCGATGTGCTGCTGCCGCAGGCACTTCGGTTGCGGGAGGCGTGCGTGCTGGGTGACACCGCCACGGCGCTGCGGACGCTGGAGGAACACCGGCTGCTGTGTGCGCACCGGCGTGAGGTGGCGCACTGGAACCGTCAGGTGGAGCGGTGGCTGACCGAGGCGACCGGCGAGCCGCTGTGGTCGACGTGGTATGCCGGGCGCCCGATCCTGGTGACCGCCAACGACTATGGGCTCAAACTGTACAACGGGGACACCGGGGTGACGGTGGCGACACCGGACGGGTTGCGGGTGGCGGTCGGAACACTGACATTCGCCCCGGGCCGGCTGGCGGAGGTGGACACCATGCACGCGATGACGATCCACAAATCCCAAGGCAGCCAGTCCGCGGAGGTGACGGTGCTGTTGCCGCCGGAAGACTCCCAGCTGCTGACCAGGGAGCTGTTCTACACCGCGGTGACGCGGGCGCAGAGCCGGGTGCGCGTGGTGGGATCGGAAGCCGAGGTGCGCGCGGCGATCGACCGGCAGGCGGTGCGCGCTACCGGACTCGGGCGGCGGCTGAAGGTCTAGACCGTCTTGGCGGCGAACGCCGCGCTGGAGATGATGCCGATCGCCAGGGCGATCGTGCCGTATCCGAGGATCGCGGCGGCCACGACGGCGGCGATAGAGCCGGCGCCCAGCAAGACCATCACTATGCCCAGAAGTACACCGCTCATGATCGCGCCCTTTCGTATGACTGCCGTCACAATGTAGCGCATACCGTGCGTTGAATCACACTCAACCCGGCGACGATTTGGGCACAGTCACTTACGCGCATTTGTGCAGCGCACAGCCGGGTTTGTCGGGTCTGGAGCGGATATTTTGTTAGCTTGGCATAGTACCGATCGCTAGCTGCCTCATTTAGGTGAGCTACTCAATTCATGAGCGTGGAAATCGACGTATTGGCGGCTTTTCGGGCGCAGCAGCAGCCATTGCGTCGATCTCTGGGCGTACCGGTAACGATGGCGAGGGCTCGGGCTACGGAGCGGGGAATCAGGTCGACTCGCCCGCGTCGGTGCCGTCGAGGAGCCGGCCGAGCAGCCCGGTCAGTTCCTCGGCATAGGTGAGGTGCTTGCGCAGCTTCTCTGCACTTTCCTGTGCCTTGGCGTGGCACTCCTGCAGGTGCGCTGCCGCGGCGGTGCGCTGCTTTCTGGATGCCCCGCCACCGTTGAGCGTGTCGAGCGAGTCCAGCAGGTCTTTCATCTCCGCGAGCGTGAACCCCAGCGGCTTCATCCGCCGGATCACCAACAGCCGCTCGACATCGGCCTCGGTGTAGAGCCGAAACCCCCCGGTCGAGCGTGCGGACGGAGTGACCAGTCCGACCTCGTCGTAGTGGCGCACGGTGGCGATGGACAATTCGGTGCGGGCAGCGACCTGCCCGATCTGCATGTGCGCGTCGTCGCTCAATGTCCCGCACCCAGGGATCCGGACAGCCTGTCGTGGCGGTCGGCGGAATCGGTGTTCAGGCCGACAATTTCAACGTTCTTGCCTCTGGCGTGATACTTGGTCGTCACCGCGTCGAGCGCGGCCACCGTCGAGGCGTCCCAGATGTGCGAGGCGGATATGTCGATCACGATGTTCACCGGATCCTCGGTGTAATTGAACAGGTACACCAGGTCATTGCTGGAGGCGAAGAACAGCTCACCGGTCACGCGGTACACGACCGTGTCGCTGGTGCCGTCATGGTCGTCATCGGTCTCGTCGATCTTCTCGACGGTGACCAGGTGGGCCACTCGGCGGGCGAAGAGCACCATCGCAGTCAACGAACCGACGATGACACCGTAGGCCAGGTTGTGCGTGGCCACGGTGACCACAACGGTGGCCAGCATGACCAGCGTCTCGCTACGCGGCATGCGCCGCAACGTCTTCGGCGAGATGCTGTGCCAGTCCATCGTGCCGACCGAGACCATGATCATCACCGCCACCAGAGCCGCCATCGGGATGAGCGCGACGATATCGCCCAGCCCCACCACCAGACCCAGCAGGAACAACCCGGCCAAGAATGTCGAGATCCTGGTGCGGGCACCGGAAACCTTGACGTTGATCATGGTCTGGCCGATCATCGCGCAGCCGCCCATCCCGCCGAAGAATCCGGTGACGATGTTGGCGACACCCTGGCCCCAGCCCTCACGGGTCTTGTTGCTGTGGGTGTCGGTGATGTCGTCGACCAGCTTCGCCGTCATCAGCGATTCGAGCAGACCGACCAACGCCATGGCCAATGCGTAGGGCGCGATGATCGACAGGGTCTCCCACGTGAACGGCACGTCGGGAAAGAACAGGGACGGCAGACTCGAGGGCAGCTCACCCTCGTCACCGACGTTGGGGATCTGGATGTGGAACACGATGGCGGCCGCGGTCAGCAGCACGATGGCGACCAGGGGCGCGGGAATGATGGTGGTCAGCTTCGGCAGGAACACCATGATCAGCAGGCCGATGGCCACGAACGGGTAGACCAGCGCCGGTACGCCCAGCAGGTGCGGCAGCTGCGAGGTGAAGATCAGGATCGCCAGCGCGTTGACGAAGCCCACCATCACGCTGCGCGGGATGAACCGCATCAACCGAGCCACACCCAGCACGCTGAGCAGGATCTGCAGGACGCCCGCGAGTAGCACTGCCGCCACGAAGTAGTCCAGCCCGTACTGGCGGGCCAGCGGCGCAATGACCAGGGCGATCGCGCCGGTTGCCGCCGAGATCATGGCCGGGCGGCCACCGACGATCGCGATCGTGACGGCCATCGTGAACGAGGCGAACAACCCGACCCGGGGGTCGACGCCGGCGATGATCGAGAAGGAAATGGCCTCGGGGATCAGCGCGAGCGCCACCACGAGGCCGGCCAGCACTTCGGTCTTGAGGCGTTTGGGAGACCGCAGCGCTGCCATCACCGACGTGCTGGGGTCACCATCGACCTCCCGCACGATTGACGAAGACGAAGTCGGTTGAGAAGACACAGTTTTCCGTTCGAAGTCTCGGCACCGCGGTACCAGGCGATCATCAGGGGCGGCCGTCGCGTCGATGCGAGAGCCGTGGACTCTGCAACCGATACGGTGCGAGTCACGCCGGCTTCAGCCGGACATGACCCTACTCTCACCTGAGCTGAGAGTGTAATTCTGTGCCTGGCGTCACCACGACACGGATGCGGTGGTCAACGCGAACGCCGTTGCCTCCAGTTCGAGCGGGCCACGTCGGTCTCTACAGGAATTTCACGCGGCCAAGCCGTCAGCGTGCGGCGATCAGTCGAGCGATATCCTTGGCGCTGGGCACCTTTCCCGCCACGAGGACTTCCTCGTCGACCACAAGGCCGGGGGTTTTCATCACGCCATAGCCGGCGATCTCGGCGTAGTCGGTGACGGCCTCGATATCGGCGGCGAGACCCAGTTGGGTGAGCGCCTCCCGAGTGCGTTCTTCGAGGGCGTGGCAGTTGCGGCACCCCGGCCCGAGGATCTTGACGATCATGACGTAGCTCCGTTCGGTGGAAATGGTTGGGGCTTCAGCCAACGAGGTTGAAGAGGAATCCGATGAGCATGATCCCCACGGCTACTGTGCCGAAGAAAAGCGCCAACAGCGGCGGCTTCATCACTCGCCGCAACATGACCGCCTGCGGGATCGACAAGGCGATCGTGCTCATCGTGAACGCCATCACCGTGCCCAGTGACATCCCCTTGGCCCACAGCGCTTCTGCGATCGGCACGACGCCCGCGCCGTTGACATACAGCGGCACACCGGCCAGCGTCGCGACGACGACCGCGAAGGGGTTGCCCTCACCGGCAAAACGCACGAAGAAGTCGGCCGGAACCCACCCGTGGATGACGGCTCCGATGCCGACTCCGAGCAGGACCCACAGCCACACGCTGCGGAAGATGTCCTTGGTCTCGTCGACCGCGGCACTGACCCGCTCGGCCAGCGAGGGCACGTGCCCATCGGCTCGCAGCGCCGCCACCTTCGTGGTGAACACCATGTCCTCCACCCATCGGCTGAGGTCGAAGCGGGAGAAGATCCAGCCGATCACGAGCGACAGCACACTGCCCGCCAGCACGTAGGCGGCAGCGATGTGCCAGCCGAACTGGTCACCGATCATGATCGCGGCGATCTCACTGATCAACGGGGACGCGATGAGGAAGGTCAGCGTGATCGACAGCGGGATGCCCGCTGCGACAAAACCGATGAACAACGGAATCGAACTACAGGAGCAGAACGGCGTCACGATACCGAGGATGACCGCAAGCACCAGACCCACGAACAGTCCCCGCCCCCGCAGATAGTCCCTGGCCCGGTCCAGATCGAGGCTCGCGCGCAGCACGCCGACCGCGAACATCAGGCCGGTAAGCAGCAGGAAGATCTTCACCGTGTCGTAGAGGAAGAAATGCACGGCGCCGACGACCCGAGTGTGGACATCGAGCCCCAGCCAACCGGCCAGTGCATCCCAGATGTACTCGTTCAGGGTGTAGAGGGCGACCCAGCCAAGTGCTGCGAGCAGCAGTATCGCCACGGTCCGCGGGCGCCCCGATAAGCCATCCGGACGAGCGTCCGGGGCGTCACAGGATGCAGTGCTCACCCACCAACCTTAGGTGGGGAAGGACGCGATCATCCGACGATGACGAATACCGCAGCCGTGAAGTTGTTCGGCTTTCTTCGCTATCGCGGCGACCACCACCGCCGCCGGACCGATTCCGAGTGGCTACCCAAAATTTCCGTTGCTCGCGAACCGAATTCGGCCTTGACGGCGGGTGCTCACCGTATGGAACGACACGACTCCCGACCCACCCAAGGTCAGAGCGCGAATGACGTGGCGCGTCTCGCCGATTATGCCGGCGCAGGGGTGTCTGCGACGCACCGGAAGCCGATGTGGGTGGTCGAACTATCCTGCGATTGCGGGGACCTGGCCGCCGGCCGGTAGCGGTGGCAGTACTCGGGTGCGCACAGGTGTGAGCCACCCTTGAGCACTTGATTGACCGACGGGTCACCGCCCGGGGCCGGGCAGCACCCGGACACCTCGGGGTGGGCGCGGTGCCGCGGGGCATAGCGGGTGGCAGTCCACTCCCACACGTTGCCGATCATGTCGAACAACCCGAATCCGTTGGCGGGGAAGGTACCGACCGGCGAGGTGCCGGCCCAGCCGAGGGCGCCGCCGTTACGGTACGGGAACGCGCCCTGCCAGGTGTTGGCCATCAGCGCGCCGCCGGGACGGACGTCGTCGCCCCACGCGTAGGCCGACGTCGCACCCGCGCGGGCGGCGTACTCCCACTGCTCCTCGGTCGGCAATCGCCGGCCCGCCCACGCCGCGTAGGCGGCGGCGTCGGGATAGGCAACCTGCACCACCGGGTGATCGGGCCGATCCTCGAACGTCGACCCCGGACCCTTCGGGTGTTTCCAGGACGCCCCGGGCACCCAGGTCCACCACTGCCGCCAGTCCCGTAGGTCCACCGGGCCGGCGGTCGGCTGGAAGACCAGCGAACCCGGTACCAGCTCGTCGGCGGGAACACCGGGAAACGCCGCCGGATCGAGTTGCTGCTCGGCGACGGTGACATGGCCGGTGGCCGCCACGAACTCGGCGAACTGGGCGTTGGTCACCGGGTGCCGCTCGATCGCGAACGGTGCGACGGTGACGTCGTGCACCGGCGCTTCCTCGGGGTAGAAGTGCGACGATCCCATGCGGTAGGTGCCGCCGGGGAGCGCGGCGAGTTCGGTGAGCATGCCGACAGACTAGGCAGGGACCGCGATCGGGTCCGCTACGCGGACGCCAGTTCGGCCAGCAGATCGGGCAGCGCCACGGTGGCGATGCCGATCTGGGCATCACCGATCCCGTACGGCAGCACCAGGGTGTCGGCGTGCACCAGCGCACCGCAGGAGTAGACGACATTGGGCACATAGCCGTCCTGCTCGTCGTCGGCGGGCGACAGCAGCGGCCGGCGCAACCGGCCGATGATCTGGGTGGGGTCATCCAGGTCGAGCAGGATCGCCCCGATCCGGTAGGTCCGCATCGGACCCACCCCGTGGGTGAGAACCAGCCAGCCCGCCTCGGTTTCCATCGGCGGACCGCAATTCCCCAGCTGCAACGTCTCCCATGCCAGCAACGGGCGCTGGCACGGCAGCGTCGTCTCCCACACCGAGAGGTCATCGGTGAAGGCGATCGTGTTCGATTCCCGGTCCGAGCGCGACAGTGCGGCGAAGCGCCCGTCGATCCGGCGGGGGAACAGCGCCAGACCCTTGTTCGCAGCGGCATCACCCACCAGCGGCGCGGAGGTGAACGATCGAAAATCGTTGGTGGTCAACATCTGCTGACTGATGTGCGAACCGCTATAGGCCGTATAGGTGGCGTGGTAGATCACCGATCCGTCGTCCTCGACGAACCGCACCAGTCGCGCATCCTCCATGCCGACGGCCTCGGCGGCCATCGCAGGCCAGAGCACCCGTTCGGACAGTTCGGTGTCGGTGGGGAATTCGACGGTGTAGGTGCGGTCCGCGATCTCCCGGATCAGTTCGATCGTCTCGGGTACGTGCATCCAGGTTGCGCGGTGCCGGTACAGCCGTTCGAGTCGCTCATCGAGATCCGCCCGAGTGAACCGCTCGCCGAGCCCGGCGAGGACGTACTCGGTCGCCTCGGCGGCGTGCACACCGAACAGCTCGTGGCGGAAGATTGTCGCGTTCAGGAGCGTCGACGCGACCGTCCCCTCGGTGGCGAACGGTGCCGGTTCATCGATGACGGCACTGCCCGCGGCGTCAACGGTTCCGGTGCGGAAACCGATGGAGGACCGGTGCCCTTCCCCGATTCCCCGCACGCTCATCACGAATCGCAGGCTGCCGTCGGATACACCGCTCTGGTCGGGATGCGCGACGATGCTCGGGTTGCACAGGGCGGCCCCCTCGATCGCCACCTCACTGGTGAATGTCGCTCCCAGCAACAGCATGCGGTCCGCTGACAAACCGATACCGGGATCCAGTCGATCGGTGAGCTCACGCGCATGCTTGCCGAAGGTCACCACCAGATCGCGGTGGCGCCCACTGAATCTCGACAGCACATCGTCCATCGAGGCACTGACTTCGTCCTCGCTCAAGGCCAGCACCCGCCGTAGCGCCGCGCCGGCGCGGGACTCCTGGTCCTCGAAGCCCTCCTGCCCGGGCACGAACAGTTTGGTGATGACGCGGGACCTGTCGGCCACCAGTCGCTGCGGGCTCCGGGTGATCAACGCATCCCGCACCGCCGTCACTGAGGCACGCCGACGAATCGCCGAGCCTGTTGGAAGGTCGACAACAGTGCCAGTGTCGATTCCGCGCCCTGGTTGAGGTTCACGCCGTCGGCGTGCAGACCGTCGAATCCACCACCGGTCTCGGTGTTCCACATGACCGCTCCGGCATCGTTGTCCCCCTGGAACCAGGCCGCCGCCGCCCGCACCGTGTCGGGCCAGATGGCCGCGGCATCCACCGATGCGGCGCGCGCGCAGGCATCGGCCAACGAGGACACCTCGATGGGTTGTTGGTCGAACCCCGGCCGCGGTTCACCGGCGGCCCAGCCGCCGACCGGAGTCGGCGACAGATGACCCTCGGATGTCTCCTGCTCGATCAGCCAGCCCAGCAGGTCCAGCCCGCGTTGGCACAGCGCCTCGTCGCCGAGCGCGGCACCGGCGGCGATCATCGCCTCGGCGAGTACTGCGTTGGCGTAGCTCAGGCGCGGCTCCGGCCACGGCCAGCCGGTATCGCCGTCCGCCGCGGCGAGACCGTCTGCGTAGTCGCCGATCAGCTTGCGCGCGGCGGCATTTCCGGGTTCGGCGCTCAGCAGCTCGGCCGCACCGATGGCCGCAAAGGCCATGGCCCGCGGCCATGTCGAACGGCCGTGCGCGGCCCGCTCGAACTGGATCACCGCCAGCCTGCGGATCAACCCGTTGTCACTGTGCGCGGCGGCGAAGCCCAGACCCCATAGACAGCGGCCCCAGCAGTCGTCGAACGCGTGCGTGTCGGTCCAGCGCCCGGTGTGATCCATGCGGTTTCGGCAACCGCCGAGATAGGCCTGCGCCTCGTCGAGGAACCGCACCGCGACCTTCGCCAGTCCGCGCACGGCGTCGCCGGCATCGGGTTCACGGGTGGTCACCACCAGCACCCTGGCCATGTCGTCGGTGCAGTAGCCGTGCTCGCGCCGGGGCTGCGCACCGCAGGCGTGCTCGAAGGTGCCGCGGTGGTCCGAGAGCGCGAGCAGGTGGTCGAACGTGGGTTCTAGAACGACCATGTGCGCTCCCGTGGCTTCGAGATGCTGTGCGCCACAGCTTGATAGGACCTGGCCACCAGGGACCACGCCATGGTGGGCGCGAGCCGACGCGCCTCGGCGGCCATTCCACCGGCCAGCCTGGGGTCCGACAGCACGGATCGCAGCGCCGCGGTCATCGCATCGGGATCATCGTGGGCGACGATCAGTCCGGCGCCACTGCCGAGCAGCTCCACCGCGTGTGGGAAGGCGGTCGCGACCACCGGACGTCCACTGGCGATCGCGTCCACCAGCACCCCGGAGGTGACCTGCTCGGTGGAGTCGTACGGCAGCACCACCACGGCCGAGGTCTGCGCCAGCGCCGACAACGCCGCCGTGCTGCGGTAGGTGGCGTCGAAGAACACCGAGCCCGCCACCCCGAGGCGCTGCGCCTGTTCGGCGCGTGCTTCCCGGTAGACGTCGCCCTCGTGTGCCAGCACCTTCGGATGGGTCCGGCCGGCGATCAGGTAGCGCGGGTTGCCCCGCAACGTCTGCAGCGACGGCATCGCATCGATGACCCGCTCGATGCCCTTTCCGGGTCCCAGCAACCCCCAGGTCAACAGGGTCGGCCGGCCGGCCCGCTTGCTGGCGGCGACGGTCGGGGCGGTCGATCCGTGCGGGATCGTGGAGATCTTGCGTCGCTCGACGTCGAACCCGGCCCGCAGCAGAGCACCGGCAGAATCGGACATCACGACGACGTGGTGGGCCAGTCGCATCACCGATTCGAGCACCGAACGCTGATGCGGGGTCGGGGTTCTGGGCACGGTGTGCAGCACGACGATGGACGGAACGTTCAGTCCGCCGAGGATATCGACCACTTCGTCGCCGTCGGCTCCGCCGTAGATGCCGAACTCGTGCTGGATGACGGCGACATCACTGTCGTTGAGCAGATCCGCACAGGCGGCCACCGATGCCCGGGACCCGTTGATGAGTTCGCCGACGACGCGACCACTGGGGCTGGGCGGTCCGTCGGCCACCCGCACCACGTTGACGCGCGAGCCGTTGGCGGACAGCCCGTCGGCCAGTGCCGCGCTGAAATTGGCGATGCCGCACGGTGTCGGCGGATAGGTGCTGAGCAGGCCGACGGACGGAGTGCGGCCGCGCGGGCGCTCCAGCACCGAGGTGCCGGAGGAACGAAAAGTGGGTGCGCTGGTAACTGCGGTCAAGGGTGATCCAAACAGACGGATGTCACCTGAGTGTCCGGCGCGAGCTGACGCTCGGCGAGTTCAACGGCGGACGGCTGACTCATCCCGGACCGGCTGGGTTCCCAACTTCCCCCACGTTACACCCCGTGACCTGTGGCTGGGGAATCAACTGTGCCTGGCACGTGCCCGGCGGACGGCCTCGTCGACGACGCGTTCGGCCACTGCGGCCAGCTTGCGGTGCTCGGCCTGACTCATCGCCCGCAACTGGTCGAACGACTCGGCGGCGCTGCGGCCGGTTCGCGATCGAATGATGCCGATCGCCTGGTCGATGACCGGCCGCGTCGCCAATGCCGCCTGCAACTGATCGGTCAGCGTCAACGCGTCGGCGAGGATGCGCGCGTTGTGCACCGCGACCGCCGCCGGCTTGGCGAACAGTTCCCCGAACCGCGCGGCATGCTCGTCGAAACTGTCCTTGCCGTAGGCGTAGGCGGTGATCGCCCCGACCACCCGCCCGGAGACGGCCAACGGTAACGCCAGCGTGCTGTGCACCCCCAGGCGCCCGGCCCGCGGGCCGAACCGCGGCCACGACTGTTCACCACCGAGCGACCCCGACCACACGGTTTGTCCTACTTCCACGGCCGTGATGCCCGGGCCCTCCTGCAGCGTGCGGTACTGGATCTCTTCGAGTTCGGTGACGAACGGCGCACTGGCCGCCAACGCCACCGCGGTCCCGTCGCCGGGTGCACCGTGCATCAACGTCACCCCGACGCCGTCGGCGCCCGGTATCGCGCGGACCGCGGAGGCGGCCACCTCGGCGAGCACCTGCGCCAGTCCGAGGCTGTCGGCCACCAGCCCGGCCAGCCGGGTCAGCCCGGCCTGCAGGTCGGCGGCGGCGGAGGCGCCGTCATCCGGTGCCGGGGACTGCGCCATCGTCGACATCTACACCCGTGACGGGTCGGGACGGTCGGGTAGCGCGAGACGGAAGTTGGTCCGCACCGTCTGCAGGTATTGCCGGGGCAGCGACCCGGTGACATAGGCAATGTCGTACTTCTCGCACAGTTCTCGCACCCGCACGCTGATCTCGGCGTAGCGGTTGCTGGGCAGGTCGGGAAAGAGGTGATGCTCGATCTGGTAGCAGAGGTTTCCGCTCGAAATGGCCAGCACCGGACCGGCTTTGAAGTTTGCCGCGCCCAGCATCTGGCGCAGGTACCACTGGGCCCTGGTCTCATCCTGCAGGGACTCCGGGGTGAATTGCTGGACGCCGTCGGGGAAATGCCCGCAGAAGATCACCACGTAGGTCCACAGGTTGCGCAGCAGGTTGGCCGCGGTGTTGGCGGCCAGCGTCCGCCGCCACCGGCGCATGCTGAGCGCAGGCCAGATGATGTAGTCCTTTGCCACCTGACGGGCCATCTTGGCCAGCATTGTCCGTTTCACCGCACTTTTGGCGTCCTCGGTGTCGGCGCGCTCCATATCGGAGTGATAGCCGTGACGTGCGATGCCCCATTCGAAGATGACGGCGAGCAGCAGGTTGCGCAGGGGTTGAAACAGATGCTCGCGTTTCCACGGTTGATCGCGGGTCACCCGCAGCACCCCGAACCCGAGATCGTCGTCGACCCCGAGGACGTTGCTGAACACGTGATGCCGGTAGTTGTGCGAGTAGCGCCACTGCGACGAGGCGCCCGCCATATCCCATTCCCAGCTGGTCGAGTGGATCTCGGGATCGTTCATCCAGTCCCACTGGCCATGGCTGATGTTGTGGCCGAGCTCCATGTTCTCAACGGATTTCGCGTAGGCCAGCGCGGACGTGCCGAGCAACCACCCGGCCTTGGAGCGGGTTCCGGCGATCGTCAATCTGGCCGCCAGGTCCAGAGTCCGCTGGAAGACGATGGTCCGCCGGATGTAGGACGCGTCCTTGGCACCCAGGGACTCCTCCACATCACTGCGGATGCGGTCCAGCTCGGCCCCGAACGCCTCGACGTCGGCACTACTCATGTTCGCGTACGCCGCGATATCGCTGATTGCCACCTGAGTTCCTGGTCCGATTGTGGGCGGCGGCGGCAAGGGTCCGGACCACCTGTGGAGCACTCCCAGCCTAGGCGTCGACCGGGATCTGCGCCAAGTCGGTACATCGATGAGCAAGACTGGAGTCATGACAGAAACCGCCGCCACCCGCGTCGCGGTCTACCTCGACTTCGACAACATCGTCATATCGAGATACGACCAGGTCAACGGCCGCAACTCGTTTCAGCGCGACAAGGCCAAGGGCCTGGAAACCGAGAAGCTGACCCGCGCCACCGTCGACGTCGGCGCGATCCTGGACTTCACGTCCTCGTTCGGCACACTCGTTCTCACCCGGGCGTACGCCGACTGGTCGGCCGAGGTCAACGCCGGGTACCGCCAGCAGGTGGTGGGCCGCGCGGTGGACCTGGTTCAGCTGTTCCCCGCCGCCGCGTACGGCAAGAACGGCGCCGATATCCGGCTTGCCGTCGATGCCGTCGAGGACATGTTCCGGCTGCCCGACCTGACCCACGTGGTGATCGTGGCCGGCGATTCCGACTACATCGCCCTGGCGCAGCGCTGCAAACGGCTGGGCCGCTACGTGGTGGGTATCGGCGTCGCCGGCTCCTCCAGCCGCGCACTGGCCGCCGCGTGTGATGAATTCGTGGTCTATGACGCGCTGCCCGGTGTGCCGGTGTTCGAGCCCGAACCGGTCACCGAGCCGCCGAAGAACACCCGGCGCAAGAAGGCCGAACCGGAGGAGCCCGACCCGCAGACCGCGGCGACCGCGCTGCTGACCCGCGCGCTGCAGATCGGGCTGGAGAAAGATGACGTCGACTGGCTGCACAACTCGGCGTTGAAGGCTCAGATGAAGAGAATGGATCCGTCCTTCAGCGA
Source organism: Mycobacterium sp. ITM-2016-00316 (assembly GCF_002968335.2). Taxonomy (NCBI): domain Bacteria; kingdom Bacillati; phylum Actinomycetota; class Actinomycetes; order Mycobacteriales; family Mycobacteriaceae; genus Mycobacterium; species Mycobacterium sp. ITM-2016-00316. Next base: position 854,635 of record NZ_CP134398.1, on the reverse strand, counting down.
AAAGTCGCTGGGATTCCGGTCTTTCAGTGATTTCCTGCGCTCACGCACCGATGTCGTCGAGCTCGACGAGAGTTCCACGACCAGGATGGTGCGGCTGCGCAGCGCGGACTGAGACACGAAAAACCTAAATTCACAAGAAAATTCGCGCAGTCCCCTCCGTGCCGCGCGGGTGTATGGTCGAAGAACAGGGACCACCTCAGGCCCCCTCATCGAAGGGGCCACCATGGCCGACAAGTCTCCGCGTCAAAGCATGACGAAGAAATCCGGTAAGTCTCTCAAGGAGAAACGCGCGGACAAGCGCGGAGATTCGTCCACCAACACGACCGACAACGTCTTCAACAACAAGAAGCGCTGACGCCTCACCGCACGGCCGCGTTGATCTGCGGTGCGGTGATGATCCCGCGTTCCACACCCCACATGGTCGCGATGGTCTTGTACTCGCCCGTCTCGATCAGGTGCTCGAGCGCCTGCAACAGGGGACGCGCCAGCGGTGAACCCTTCGCGACCGGCCAGCCGTAGGGCGCCGAGTCGAACACCTCACCGGCCGGCACCAGCGCCCCGCCGCTGAGCTTGATCGCGAACCCAGTGACCGGTGAGTCCGCGGACATGGCATCTATTTCCCCGGCGATCAACGCGGCGGTCACATCGTCCTGCCGGGCGAAGACCACCTTCTCGATCGGCGCCAGCCCGGCCGCCACGCAGGCGTCACTCTTGGCCGGGATCTCCACCGTTTCCTGAAGCACGCTGTGCGCCACGCCAACCCGCAGCCCGCACGCCGCAGCCGGGTCGATCGAGGAGTCCCGCTGCTGGGCCCAGAGCGTGCCCGCCTCGAAGTAGGTGACGAAGTCGACCAGCTTCTGGCGATCGAGGGTGTCGGTGAACGACGACATCCCGACATCCAGTGAGCCGTCCTGCACCGCGGGAATGATGGCGTCGAACTCGCTCTCGCGGTACTCCGTGGCCAGCCCCAACGTCCGCGCGACCGCATTCATCAGGTCCACATCGAAGCCCACGATTTCGCCCTCGGAGTTGGTGAACTCGTTGGGGGCGTACGGGACGTTGACCCCGATGGTCAGCGTGCCGTCCGCGCGGATGTCCGCGGGCACGCCGGCCGCGATGGCCGGAACCGCACCCTCGGGGAAATCCTGCGTCGACGTCGCATCCCACCACTTCCACGCCCCGACCGCGCCGGCTCCGACGAGCACCAGCACCCCGGCCATCACCAGCGCGCGCTGCGGCAGCCGGCGTCCCCCGCCGGAGCGCGCCGCCATGTGCCGCCCCGAGCCGGTGATCCGCACCGGCGCGGACAATGCCCGCCTGGCTGCTGCCGCCAGCTCCGCACCGGTCTGGTAGCGCTTCTCCGGTTTCTTGGCCATGCCCTTCGCGATGACCTCATCGAAGGCGCCGAGGCGCGCATTGGATTCCGACGGCTTGGGCGCCGGCGACACCATGTGCCCGGCGATCTGCTGCTCCAGGCTGTCCGCGGGGTAGGGCCGCGCGCCGGTCAGGCATTCGTAGAGCACGCACGTCAGCGCATAGGTGTCGGCCCGGGCGTCGGCGAACCCGCCGTCGAAACGCTCCGGCGCCATATAGGCCAGGGTGCCCAGCGTGCTGCCCGCGGTGGTCATGCCGGACTCACCCGCGGTGCGGGCCAATCCGAAGTCGATCAGGTAGGCGAAGTTCGACCGCGTCAGCAGGATGTTGGACGGTTTCACGTCGCGGTGGATCAGCCCCAGCCGATGCGCGGCATCCAGAGCCGAGGCCACCTGCTCGATGATCTGCACCGCGAGCGCCGGATCGAGCGGCCGGTGCGTCTCGGAGAGCAGCGCGCCCAGGGTGCGGCCCTCGATGAGCCGCATGTCCAAGTAGAGCCGGCCGTCGATCTCGCCGTAACCGTGGATGGGCACCACATGCGGGTCGTTGACGCCGGCGGCCGCCTGGGATTCCCGGCGGAACCGTTGCTGGAACACGGAGTCCTGGGCCAGCTGGGGCGGCAGTACCTTGAGGGCGACGACGCGGTCGGTCTTGGTGTCGTAGGCCCGGTAAACCTCGCCCATCCCGCCCCGGCCGATCAGCTCCTGGAGCCGATAGTGACCGAAAGGTGTCGCGTCCACCGGTTTTCCTCTCGGCGCGGGCCCCCTGGCGGCGATATGTCGATCGAAGTTACATCACAGTTGGCAAAAATGTCATGACGGGACAGTTAGGCGGGCGGCAGCTGACGTGGGGAATCGTCCTCGCGCCCGTGCGCGACGCGCTCGCCGATCTGTCGCTGCTCGTCGGATCCGTCGAGCACGACACCGCGGCGCGACTCGATCCGCGGGCGGGACAGGTCCACCCATGCGCGGTCCGTCGTGACCTGCTGGGGGTCCTCGCCACCCTCGGATTCCACCGTGACCCGGTGCGTGCGGCGCATCGTGAAGTGGAACTCCTCGGTCTCCTCGAACACCTGGCGGATCGGCTTGGTGGCGTTATCGATCGCTCCGGCGACGATCGGCGGCACGAAGGGCCGGATGAACCGGACGGCGGCCCTGGTGACGTCGGGAATGAGCGGCACCCCGCCGCCGCGGTGCGGCTCCAGTTCCTTGGACGCTTCGGGGTCCCTCCCTTCGGCGACGGGCAGTGCGGGCCGCGCCGGCTCGGTGGCCTGCACCGGTGCGAGCGCCTCGGCGACCCGGCGGCGCTGCCGCTCGGCGTCGATCTCGTTCTGCGCCTCGATCGCCATCCGCGCGCTGGCCAGCTCCTGCTCGGCCCACAGCTGATCGACCTGTGCGCGCACCTCGGCCCGCTTCACCGCGATCGCGGTGTCGGCCGCGGACTCGGCCTCCACGGTGGTGGCGCCCTGCCACCGCTTCATCAGCAGCGGCAGGATCGTCAACAGCACGAAGAACGCGGCGATCAGGGCGCGCAGCACGAGCGGACCCGGATGGTCCAGCGTGTACGCATTCATCCCCTGCCAGCGGGCACCCAGACCGCCGGTCAGTGCCGCGTCGCGGGCCTGCGCCAACGCCTGCTCCCGCACCGCCGTCTCGGCGTCCAGGCCGGCCGCCCGGCTGTCCCGTTCGGCGATCGCCGTGTCCAGGGCACGGTCTGCCGCGCCGAGGAAGTCGTCGGCGGTCCGGGCACCGGGCCCGGTACCGGGTAACCCGGTGATCCGGCGCTGCGGGCAGTCCGCCGCCGGGTTCACCTCGCAGCGCGCCACCACCAGCGCGTCATCGCGGCGCTGCTCGGCCAGCACGACCGCGTCGTCCAATCCGGCGCGCGCCTGGCGGGCCTGCTCCAGCGAGGCCGCCGCCAGCTCGGTGCGCGGGGAGGCCTGACCGGCCAGCTCCGCGTCGATGGACCCGCTGAAGACCACGACGGCGGCCAGTTCACCGAGCACCAACCCGACCGCGACCCCCACAGCCAGCCGGGCCGGTAACGCCGAGCGCCCGGTCGACACCGCACGTGCGACCACACCGGCCAGCACCCCGACGACGATGCCGCCCGCGATCACGGCCACCGTCGGCCACGTCGTCGAGGCGGCCAGCGCCAGCGCGAAAACCACCGCGGCCACCGCCGCGAGCAGGACTTCTACGATTCGATCGGCACGCATTGAGGCTCCAAAGTGTGGGGTTCTGTGCGGTGCGCCATGCGGAATCCCTCACGCCGGCTGCGAATACCGGGATCATCTCACAGCCCCGAACGTTGCGCTTCGCGCGTACAAGGGCCCGGCATGGTTACGTTGGTCCCCGTGCGAGTCGACGGTCGTGACATCAGCGTCACCGGCAGCCTGCTGCAACCGCTCACCCGTCGCACCAACGAGATCCTGCGGGTGGTGCTGTCGGCGGCCTTCCTCGGCGTCATCATCACCAGTTCACTGATCACCCGCAACGAGTGGGTGAGCCTGGAGCGGTCGGTGTCCGAGATCATCGGCGTGCTCACCCCGACCCAGTCCAACCTGGTGTATCTGGCCTACGGCGTGGCCATCCTGGCGCTGCCGTTCATCATCCTCGTCCAGCTGGTCGTCGGCAGGCACTGGACGCTGCTGGCCGCCTACGCCGCGGCCGGTGTGCTGGCCGTGCTGGCGCTGTCGATCAGCGGCCGGGGCATCGCCGCCCCGCAGTGGCATTTCGATCTGCGTGACCGCCTGGACACCCAGCTGTCCCAGTTCCTCGACGACCCCCGCTGGATCGCGCTGCTGGCCGCGGTGCTCACCGTGTCCGGGCCGTGGCTGTCGCGGCGGCTGCGCCGGTACTGGTGGGCATTGCTGCTGGCCTTCGTGCCGATCCACCTGTTCGTCAGCGCCGTCGTCCCGGCCCGCTCACTGCTGGGCCTGGCCGTCGGGTGGTTCGTCGGCGCGCTGGTGGTGTGGGTCGTCGGCACGCCGGCCCTGGAAGTGCCGCTCGACGGTGCGGTGCGGGCGCTGACCCGGCGCGGTTTCGTGGTCTCGGCGCTGGCGGTCATCCGCCCGCCCGGGCCGGGCCCGCTGGTGCTCGCCGCGACCGGCCCCGACAGCACCGCCGTCGTCGAGTTGTACGGACCGAACCAGCGCAGCGGCGGCGCGCTGAGCCAGTTGTGGCGCAAGTTCCGGTTGCGTACCGATGAGACGGCACCGCTGCAGGCCTCGATGCGTCGCGCCGTCGAGCACCGCGCGCTGATGGCCATCGCCATCGACGATCTGGGGTTGTCCAACATCTCGTCGGTGACGGTGAGCGCACTGGACCGCGGCTGGACGCTGTATGCCCGCAAGCCCGCTCGCGGAACGCCGCTGAGCGCGCACGCGGCTCCGGTGGCCGATGTCTGGCAGGCGCTGCACACGCTGCATCAGAGCCAGATCTCGCACGGCGATCTGTGCTGCGGTGAAATCACGGTGCACGACGGGAAGGTGCAGTTCGGCGGATTCGACAATGCCGAATACGGCGCCACCGACGCCCAGTTGCAATCCGATATCGCCCAGCTGTTGGTGACCACCTCGGCGATGTACGACCCGGCCTCGGCAGTGTCCGCGGCGATCGACGCGTTCGGCCGCGACACCGTGCTGACGGCGTCACGGCGACTCACCAAAACCGCGGTGCCCGCAAGGATTCGCGAGTCGGTGACCGACGCCAAGGCCGTCATCTCCGCGGCCCGCGAACAGGTCCAGCATCAGACCGGCGCCGACAAGATCACCACCGAGACCATCACCCGGTTCACCCGGGTGCAACTCATCCAGCTGGTGCTGTTGGTCGCGCTGGTCTACGTGGCCTACCCGTTCATCAGCACGGTGCCCGCCTTCTTCGACGAGCTGAGCAACGCCAACTGGTGGTGGGCGTTGCTCGGCCTGGCGGTCTCGGCGTTGCGCTACCTCGGTGCCGCGGGTGCGTTGTGGGCGTGCGCCGATGGACTGGTGCGCTTCCGCCACCTGGCGATCATGCAGGTGGCCAACACCTTCGCCGCGACCACCACCCCGGCCGGCGTGGGCGGTCTCGCGCTGAGCACCCGGGTGCTGCAGAAGGGCGGGCTGAGCACCATGCGCGCCACCGCGGCCGTCACGTTGCAGCAGAGCGTGCAGGTGCTGGTGCACGTGACGCTGCTCATCCTGTTCACCGCCGTCGCGGGTACCTCGGCGAACCTGCAGCATTTCGTGCCGAGCGCCACCGTGCTGTACCTGGTGGCCGGTGTCGCGCTCGGCCTGGTCGGTGCGTTCCTGGCGGTGCCCAAGCTGCGGCACTGGCTGTCCTCGGCGGTGCGCCCGAGGCTGCAAGAGGTCAAGACCGACCTGTGGGAGCTGTCCCGGGAGCCCAAACGGCTGGCGCTGATCGTCCTGGGCGCCGCCGGAACGACTCTGGGCTCCGCACTCGCGTTGTGGGCGAGCATCGAGGCGTTCGGCGGGGACACCTCGTTCGTCACGGTGACGGTGGTGACGATGATCGGTGGCACCCTGGCCTCGGCCGCGCCCACCCCCGGCGGTGTCGGCGCGGTGGAGGCCGCGCTGATCGGTGGCCTGGCCGCGTTCGGTGTGCCCGCGGCGGTCGCGGTGCCCTCGGTGCTGCTGTACCGGGTGCTGACCTGCTGGTTGCCGGTGTTCGTCGGCTGGCCGGTGATGCGCTGGCTGACCCGAAACGACATGATCTGACGTTTGCCGGCGCCGGCGTCTGGATACTGGAGAGTGACCCTCGACACCCTGACGATTCTGGAGCGCTCCTGTGCAGATCCGCACGTTCGTCCCGACCGCGCTGGCGGTCGCCGCCACCGCCGCCGTCGGCAGTCTCGCCAGCAAACCGGCCGTGGAGTCGGACTGGTACGCCACCCTGCGCAAGCCGAGCTATCAGCCGCCATCGGTCGCGTTCCCGATCGCCTGGACATCGCTCTACACCGATATCGCCGTGGTGTCGGCCCAGACCCTCGATGACGCTCCGCCGGAGGTACGGCGCACCTACATCCGCTCCCTGGTAGTCAACCTCATCCTCAACGGCAGTTGGTCGTGGTTGTTCTTCAACCGGCGCCAGCTCGGCGCGTCTGCCGTCGCCGCCGGACTGCTGACCGCGAGCAGCGCCGACCTGACCCGCCGCGCCGCCGCGGTGCGTGGGGTCAAGGCTGCGCCGATGGGCCTGTACCCGCTGTGGTGCGCATTTGCCACCGCGCTGTCCACCCATATCTGGGTGCTCAATCGACGCTGAGCGCGGTCCTCACGGCGCAGCGCGGTTCGTCATGACCGGTTCCATCCCTGCCAGAAGCACGTTCACCCAGTGGTGGAACGACCCCGTCGACCACTACTGGGTGCTGAACTTCCTGCAACCACGCGGCTACCTGAAGCCGCTGCGGAGGCTGGTCGCTCTGGGCGGCGTCGCGATGGGTATCGCGCTGGTGCTGGTGCAGTTCACCGAGCTGACGGAGCCGGTGGCGGTGTCGCGCGCCGTGGTCGCGGTCCTGACCGTCGCCGCGTTCGCGTGGCCGATCTACTGGTTGTTCTTCCCGTGGCCGTCGCCACGCACATCGATCATCCTGTTCATCCTCACCGATGTCGGCATCGCCCTGGCATGCGCGACGCACGGCGACCCGATGTCCGCCATGGCCACCACCTCGTTGTTCGCGGTGACCGGGATCTACATCGTGTTCTTCCACGGCCCGCGCGCCGCGGCGGTGCATCTGGTGGTCGTCACGGTCACCGTCCTGGCGGTGGCGGTGTGGCTGGGAGCCTCCGGAGAACCGCACGCGGTGATTCTCGCCGTCTGTAAGGGCCTGGTGTCACTGCTGGTCACGGTCGGCATCCTGCCCTTCGCCCAGTTCGGCTTCTGGCTCATCCGGAACAGTTCGGTGGAGTCGCTCGTCGATGAACTGACATCGCTGGCCAACCGGCGCGGGCTGCAGGACTACGTGTCGCGCCTGACCGCATCGGCCGATCCGCTGCCGGCCGTGTGTGTCCTCGTCATCGATCTCGACAAGTTCAAGGCGATCAACGACCGGCACGGCCACGTCGTCGGCGACCGGGTGCTGGTGCGAACGGCCCACCAACTGCGCGACGTGCTGGGTCGGCGGGCGTTCCTGGCGCGGACCGGCGGCGAGGAGTTCGTCGTCATCGACCGGTTGCCGGCCGCAGAAGCGGCCGAACTGGGCGAGCGCCTGCGCGGCGCGGTGGCCGCCGCCGGGCCGCCCGCGGTGACGGCCAGCGTCGGCGTGGTCTGCGGGCACCTGGACAGCGCCGCCGATTTCGACCGGCTGCTGCATCTGGCCGATACCGCGATGTACGCGGCCAAACGTGACGGCGGAAACCGGCTGGCCGTCGCGCCGCCGTAACAAAACGGCCATACCCGCCGATCCACGGAGATAGGTCATCTATCGTGGCACGACACAACCCAGGGAGTTCCCACAGTGAAAACGTTTGTAGTGGCCGGTGCCGCAACGCTTCTGATGTCCATCGTCGCCGCCCCGACCGCGGCGGCCGCGACGACCTGGGAGATGCCGTCCCTGGAGGGCATGAATCTGGCCGACGCCGAGGCTCTCTACGAGGAGACGGTGGGCGCAGAAGGGCCCTGGCTGGACATCATCAACAACGCGCTGGCGGCATCCGGCGCGGTTGCCGCCCCTTCCATGTGGGAGGTCTGTCTGCAGGCACCCAAGCCCGGCGTCAGTATCAGTGCGAAGTCGTACACGGCGGTCGCGGTCAACCGACCGGGTAAGTGCTAGCACCACCCCGCTCGTAGTTCGGGGCGCACCGAGCCCGGTTATGCTCGGTGCGGCGAATACGCGCGTGCCTGGGTTCGGGCCGGCGACAGGCCAGGACCCTCCATCTTGCAGACAACACAGCACACCCCGGTCACTGTTGCGCCGGTCGCACGGCAGTCCCGGCGCGACCTGGACATCATCGCAACGGTCGCCGTCACTCTCGTCGTCCTCGGCCATTTCTGGTGGGGACGGGTCAGCGGCGGTGTCGACGTTCTGCTGGTGCTGGCGGGCTACTACGTGGGCATCCGGGCGCTGCGCAAACCCGCTGTCCCGGCCCAGATCTGGTGGTGGGCCCGGCGGGTGTTCCCGGCGCTGGTCCTGACGCTGACGGTGTGCGCCGGGTTGACGCTGGCGGTGCAGCCGCAGACTCGCTGGGAGTCGTTTGCCGAGCAGACCCTGGCCAACCTGGGCTTTTATCAGAACTGGCTGCTGGCGACGACCGCGGGCGACTACGTGCAGGCCGGCGAGACCGTCACCCCGCTGCAGCATCTGTGGGCGGTGTCGGTGGCCGCGCAGGTGGTGCTGGCGGTCCTGTTACTGACGTGGTTGATCCGTCGGCGAGCCGCCCTGGTCCCGGTGCTCGCCGCGGCCGCCCTCGCTTCGCTGGTGTGGGCGATCGTGCAGAACGCCGACGATCAAACCGTCGCCTACTACAGCAGCTTCACCCGGGCCTGGGAGGTGCTGGCCGGTGTGCTCGCCGCCTTCGCGGTCGGGCGCGTGCCGTGGCCGCGGTGGCTGACCCGGCCGGCCGTGGTGGCCGGGGTGCTCGCGATCGTGGTGTCGGGATTTCTGGCCGACGGGTTGGCCGACTACCCGGGGCCGTGGGCCCTGGTGCCGGTACTGGCCACGGTGCTGATCATCGTGGGCGGCAGGGAAACCGGAACCGTGCCGTACGCCGGGTGGGCGTTCGCGCTCTACCTGTGGCACTGGCCGCTGCTGATCTTCTGGATGGCGCACACCAACAACGACACCGTGGGCGTCGGCGAGTCCGCGGCGATCCTGGCGGTGGCCGCGGTGGCGGCGTTCCTGACGTGGCGCTGCGTCGACACCCGGTGGTGGCCGTCCTGGCATCCGCTGCTGACCGGCAGCGTGACCGCATGTCTGGTGGCGGCGCTGGCGGTGGCCTCGGTGGGATGGGGTGACCACGTCCAGCGGGTCCGGGACAGCGGCTCGGAGCTGACCGCCCTGTCGATGCGTGACTATCCGGGCGCGCGGGCGGTGCTCGAGAACCGCAAGACCCCCCGGCTCCCGGTCCGCCCGACCGGGCTCGAGGCGCCCGATGACGTCCCGCCGACCACCATCGACAGATGCCTGGCCGACTTCGGCGGCGAGGAGGTGGTCACCTGTGTGTACGGCGACCCGCACGCCGCCAGGACGATCGCGCTGGCCGGCGGCTCGCACTCCGAGCACTGGCTGAGCGCGCTGCACACCCTGGGCCGCGAGCACGGCTTCCGGGTGATCACCTACCTGAAGATGGGCTGCCCGCTGACCACCGCGGAAGTGCCGATCATCGCCGGACCGTTCACGCCGTATCCGTCGTGCCGCACCTGGTCGGATAATGCGATGGCGCAGATCATCGCCGACCGTCCCGACTACGTGTTCTTCACGACGACGCGGCCGGTGCTCGACGGCCCCGGCGATTACGTGCCGGACTACTACCCCGGTATCTGGGAGGAGTTGTCGGACAACGGCATTGCCATGCTGGGGATCCGGGACACCCCGTGGATGTTGCGCGAGGGCCGGTTCTTCTCCCCCGTCGACTGTCTTGCGGCCGGCGATGACGCCGACACCTGTGGGCTGGCTCGCGACGAGGCGCTGCAAGAGCGCAATCCGACGCTGGATTACGCGGCCGACTTTCCGATGCTGCAGCTACTCGATCTCAGCGACGCGGTGTGCCGGCCGAACATCTGCCGGGCCGTGGAGGGCAATGTGCTGATCTATCACGACGCGCATCACCTGTCGGGGACGTACGTACGCTCGATGGCCGAGGAGCTGGGCCGCCAGCTCGCCGACGCCACCGGGTGGTGGTGACCTCGGCGCCAGATCCGGGCTACGAGCAGGCGTTGGCGACCATATCGTCCCAGGTGTTGCGGGCCGCGTCGTATTCGCGCACCACGCCGAAGTCGACATCCGCTGCGCTGGTGATCTTCTCACCGGCCGCGGGTGACTGGTCGCATACCAGCCAGTCGGCCAGGCTCAGCTGCTTCTGCTTCATACCCTTGATGTTGTGTGAATGCATTTGCAGCGGAATGCCGTTCGCCGCCGCGGTCACCGCGTCCTCGGCTTCCTGCAGGTTCATCCCGTCGAGGCTGGGCATCACGAAACCGGCCGCGGCCTGAGCCGGCGCGGCGAAGCCGATGACGGCCGGCAGCAGCAAAGTTGCCGCGCCGATGGCGAAGGAGCGTTTCTTCAACATGGTGTGTCCCTAGATGTCGTTGCCCGCGGTAACCGGGGCCATGCCAGTGGGGTCGAAACAATCTGACGCTGAGCGACGTTCACCGTTGTAGGCTTGGTCTGTCGCGGCTACCGCGCTGTAGGGCCGACGATTCGCACAGCGTCACATCCCCGGACCTGTACATACCAGTGCGACGCGCTGTGAGGATTCTGGCTAACCGCTGTCACGCAATACAGCGACCTCGCAGCGGGCTCACAGAAACTACCGCGACCCGTACTCCAGCGCCCGCTCGGCCGAATCCACGCGCCCATTGCTCAGGATGGTCAGCGTGTCCGGGCGGACCTCGTATCGGGCGCCGTCCGCCGGGTTGACCGCATCGAATCCCCCGTCGGCGGGGACAGCGTTCGCCAACCGCACGTTGGCGCCGTCCCGCAACCGTTCGCCGTGGTAGTAGTAGCCGCCCGACGACCCGTCGCAGATGACCGCCAACGAGGACGCGGTTCGGATCGCGGCCACCAGCGCATCCCCGGCCTCGCAGCGCGCCGCGTGGCCGACGAAGCCCTGCTCGTCGGCGCCCGACACGCCGGCCAGGGCGGTGGCGCTGGTCGTCGTGGTCGAGGGCGGCGCGGAGGATGACGGCGGCACCGCCAGCGGGCGCTGCGACCGCGAGCCGTCGCCACCGGTGAACACGATCGCCGCGGCCAGCCCCGCGGCCACCGCGAGCGTGCCGATCGCCCCCAGCAGCAGCCCCGTCTGCGAACGGCCGAAGCGGGCCTTCCCGGCCGGGGCCGGCGGGTGCGGGACGTAGGGGGTGGGCGCAGCAGCCTGCAGTTGCCGGGTCGGCGGCGGTGTCTGGCGTGCCGGCGGACCGTGCCGCGCCGCGGCCGCAGCGCGGGCGAGTTCACCCGCCGCGCCGTACCGATCGGCGGGATTCTTCGCCATCCCCCGGGCGATGACATCGTCGAACGCGGGGCTGATCCCGTGGCGCTCGACACTCGGCCGAGGCGGCGGCGCGAACATGTGCGCGCTCATCACCTGCCGGATGTCGTCGGCCTCGAACGGCGCGCGGCCGGTCAGACACTCGAAGAGCAGACACGTCAGCGAGTACACATCCGAGGCCGGGCCACCGGGCGTGCCGTTGAGCCGTTCGGGAGACATGTACGCGCACGAACCGATGACCAGCCCGGTCTTCGTCACGGTCGCCTCACCGCCGCCGTAGGCGATGCCGAAGTCCACCAGGTAGGCGAAATCGTCATGGGTGAGCAGCACGTTCTCCGGCTTGATGTCACGATGCACCAGGCCGACGGCGTGCGCGGCGTCCAGTGCCGCAGCGATCTGCGCGATGATCGCGACCGCACGAGCCGGCGAGAGCACCCCGTTGACCCGCACCAGCTCACGCAGGCTGGGCCCCTCCACCAAGCGCATGTCGATGAAGAGCACACCGCCGATATCGCCGTAGTCATGCACCGGGATGACGTGCGGCTCCTGCAACCGGGCCGCGATGCGCGACTCCCGCCGGAAACGGGCCTGAAAGCTCGGATCCGCCGCCACATCGGTGCGCAATACCTTGAGCGCCACCATCCGCTCACGCCGGGTGTCGTAGGCGCGATACACCTCGCCCATCCCGCCGATACCGATCACCGACCGCAGCTCGTACGGCCCGAACCGGGTCCCCACACTCGGGTAGCCCATGCCTGCCGTTCACCCCTTCGCGGCCACCCCGCCGCGACCGAAGTCACACCGGTACAAGCCAATTGCTTCCCGTGCAGGCTACACGCCGGCCCAGAACCTGCCCGAACCGTCGAACGTGTGTTCTAATGACCACCGAACCGCGAGCCCGCGCCGTGCGGGCGATGATGACGAAGGAGTTCGCCGTGACGATGACACTGACCACTCCGGTTGCCGAGACGTTGCCCACCACCTCCGACGATGCTGCGCAACCGCCCGTCGACGAGGCACCCAAGAAGCCGGCGGCCAGGAAGACGGCCGGCAGGAAGGCCAAGACGATCGAGCTGGTGCTGACCGTGACCGGCACCGCCGACGGCGAGTGGCGGGCCGAACTCAAACAGGGCGCCAGTTACCTGGCTCGTGACCTCGCCGTCGCAGCCGCCGCCGTGTCCCGCGCGGCCAGGGAACTGCACGACGATCTCGCCACGCCGATCGATTCGATCATCGAAGAGGCGCGAATTCAGCAGGCCGCCAAGGTCTCTGCGCTCGAAGCCGAACTCGAGGCCGCCCGCAAGGTGCTCGCCGACCTGGACTGACGGCGAAGATCGGGGTACAACCCCCCGGCACGCGCAGGCCATTCCCCGCCCGGCGGTGAGATGGATCACTGCGCATCGCCGGAATCCCGCCCGGCCATCCGGGCTTGTAGCAGGTAACTGCCACCTCTGCACCGAAGCGATGGCACCGCGGATTTCGGAACGGGGAACCTCATGAGCACATCGTCACAGAGCTGGGGCATCAAGGCCGCACGGTCGGCCATCTTCGCCGCGATGGCGGCATTCGCTGTCGCCGCCGGCCTGTTTGCCGGCCCGGCCGCGACCGCCAACGCCGCCGACGATTCCTGTGTGGATGTCGCGGTGGTGTTCGCCCGCGGCACCTTCGAGGGACCCGGTGTGGGCGCCACCGGCCAGTCGTTCGTGGATGCGCTCAGTGCGCGGCTGCCGGGCCAGTCGGTCAGCGTGTACGGGGTGAACTACCCCGCCTCACTGGACTTCGGGCGGGCCGTCGACGGTATTGCGGACGCCACCAACAAGATTCAGCAGATCGCTGCTGACTGCCCCAACACCGAGATCGTGCTGGGCGGTTACTCGCAGGGCGCGGCTGTCGCCGGCTACAGCACCAGCAGCAGCGTGCCCGCCGGATTCGTCCTGCCCGCCGGACTGGCCGGTCCGATGCCCGCGTCGGTGGCATCCCATGTGTCGGCCGTCGTCCTGTTCGGCACCCCCAACAACTGGGTCCTCAACGTCGCCGATCGCGGCGCCCCGCCGATCGCCATCGGCGATCTGTACGCAGGCAAGACCCTGCAGCTGTGCGCCGTCGGAGATCCGATCTGCTACCCGGGTGGGCTGGACCGGTCCGCACACAGCTCCTACAAGAGCAACGGGATGGCCGTGCAGGCAGCGGACTTCGTGGCCGGCCGACTGGGTGTCCCGGCCCCCGCCGCACCAGTCGTGCAGGCGGCCGCGCAGATCGGTTGATCCCGGCGACATGAATCAGGCCCCCTCGTGCGAGGGGGCCTGATTTCTGCGTGCACTGCTACTCGGAGTCGGTACCCGTGTCGCTGTCGGCGGACGGCTTGGGAGACGATGCCGATGGCGAGGACGTACCGGCGACCGCGACGGACCGCGGGGAGACCTTCGCCGACCGCGGAGAGGTCAGGCGCGCCCGCCGGACGGGTGCCTCGTCCACCTCTTCTTCGACACCCTCAAGGGCGGCGGCCGCCGCCAACTCGTCGACGGCTTCCGGTTCGTCGACCTGAACCTGCGCCGTCGCGACCCGGGCGTTCAGCGTGGGCGCGCCGTTGAGCTCCTCGTCGCGATCCTCCATGGCGTCGATGATCTCGGTCGTCGTATCCGGCGCGGTGACGACGGGCGGTTCGCCGGGCTCCTCGGGGTCGGGGTAGTTGCCCGCGAGGATCTGGCTTGCCTTCTCGAATCCCGCGGCGACGGCCTGCAGCTGCTGGAAAATTTTCTGCGGGGACGGCAGGAACCCGACCTTGCCGGTCTCGTACATGCCGGTGCTCTCGACCATCGGCTGCAGGATCGCCTGGAACGCGTCGATGATCCGGGTCGGTACACCGAGGATCTTCAGCGGCATGAGCAGCGGCATCACCGGGCTGTTCACCCGCACCGTGACGACATTGCCGTCGACGGTGACGATATTTTCGGGATCCTCGAAATCGAAGTTCTCCAGCCGGGAATGCTCGAAGATGAATCCGGCCGCCAGCTGAATCCAGCTCATCGGATTGAACAGGTACTTGGGGAAATAGGCGATCGGGTCGTACTCGCGATTGACCCGTAGATAGGTCCCGTCCGGCAGCTGGATGGCACCGCCGAGGACATCGGATCCGAAGGTCGGCTCGTCCGGTCCGTAGCGGGCGAAGATGCCGGTGCCGGGGGTGTTGGAGTCACCGTAGAAGACCCCGAACACGCTGGACATGTCGTAGCCGGTGGCCGCCACCCGGGTCAGCGCCTCGGCGGCGACGCGGCCGCCGAAGGACCCGGTATTGATCCCGCTGACGATGGTCGACGGATCCCGCGCCAGGATCAGCTCGGTCAGCCAGGTGGCGCCCGCGTCGACCGACGCCGCCGTGACGGTTCCCGGATAGCGCGTCGGATCGTTGAGCACCGTGAGGTCCTGGATACGGCGCCAGACACCGCCGTCCTGGGTGTCGAGCGCGCCCGGCGGGAACTGGACCCCCGCACCCGGCACCGCGAACAGCGCGAGCGCGGCCAACGCGACGTCCTGGGCGGAGACGACCCGGTGCTGCTGCTGCACCACGGTCGGCACCGGCCGGCTCACCGGCTGATCGACGATCCCGGCGGCGAGCAACGCCGCCACGGCGGGCACCGCGACGACCCTCGCTGCTCGGCTGTGTTTCTTGGCGCGATGACGTGCACTCACGGCGGCTCCTCTTCGGGCTCTGTCGTCGCTGAAAGGGACCAGACGGGTTGATGATTCGCGTTCCCCCGCGACGCCATACCCATTCAGCCAGGCATTTTCGGTGTGACCCTACGTCATGTACTGCTGATGTTCCCGGCAAGTAAATTTGCCCAAATCGCGGCATCACGTTCGCTGCCGCGGCGGCGCGCACCGGCCGCGCAGCGCGGGCAGACCGCGGCCGGCCCGGTTGCGGGCGCGCCGCGCAGTGATGTTCGAGAAGCGTTCGCTCGCACCGTTGATCAATTCCGCGCTCCGCGGGGTAGATGCTGAGCTCACCGCGGTGCGGGCGCACAGACCCGGCGCGGACCGGCCGTTGCCAGCCGCTGCCGACGATATTGACGGTTGAGTTAGCGGGGCCGGCGCGGCCGTCGAGCGGACGCACGAGCGCCCCCGCCCCGGGTCCTCCGTTGCTGCACCCGCATACGGGTGGCACCGGACCCCGAAAAATTCACCCGAACGACGGACGGCCTCTGCCCTACTCCGTGCGCGGGCCACCCTCCGGCGCGCCGTCCGGTGCGCGAACGCACCGAGCGGATAGTGCGTCCACCGGCTATTGCAGCAACGTCTCACAGCACCACTGCGGGTGATTTGGCCCCCGGCCGACCAGACCGACGCAGCACCTCGCTCCCCGACGACGGACGCAATATTTGCGCAGGACAGTGCGGGGGTCGACGCCCGCGACAATTAATTATCCCGTTAGTGCCGCGCCCACCGTCGCGATGCCGCACACTCAGCAGGCGGTGACACCAGCAATCCCACCGCCTCAACGGATGGGATTTGCATGGATCACGCACGGTACGTCGGGCGCGTCGGGGCATTGGCGGTCGCTCTCGGGGTGGGAGCGGGCATCGTATGGGCACCGGGCATCGCGCTCGCCGATCCGTCCGACAGCGGTGGCTCGACCACTTCGAGCGACGACGGCGCAGGCGGCGGCGACTCCGACACACCCGGCACGCCGTCCACCGGGGATGACGCGGCGGGCCCACAACCGGACCGGGAGCCTGCCGACGAGGACGACGCGGACGCCAAGAAGTCCCTGTCGGTCATGACGACGAGATCCGTGGCCGGCATGGGTCGCCCGCAGGCGACGGGGTCGTCTACCCGCACCTCGCGGGTGACGGAGCAGGAGCCCGCCGACGCGGCGGACATCGCACCGGCTCGCGCGGGCGTCGCGTCTGCGACGGCGGCGCCAGACCCGCAGGACATCCCGGCGGCCACCGCGCCCGAGGCCGCACCCGCCGCACCCACCCTGCGCACCGTCACCACCATTGATGCCGGCCCGGGCCCGCGTCCACTACAGGTGCTGCTGGCCGCGCCGGTGCGCATCTTCGATTCGATCGTCAGCGCGCTGCTGGGGCCGGCCGGTCCGCGCACGCCTGCGCCGACCACACTGTGGGCGCTACTCGCGTGGACACGCCAGGAGCTGCACCGGACCTTCTTCAATCGCGCGCCACGTCTGGCCGCCGCACCTGTCGACGTCGAGCAGGTCGACGACGTCATCACCGGCACCATCGTCGGCACCGACCCGGACGGCGACCCGCTCACCTTCTCGGTGACACCGGTGACCGCGCAGGGTGGCACCGTCACGGTCGACGGCGCCGGCACGTTCACCTATGTCGCGCCGGCGGGCTGGAACGGCACCGATGCCCTGACGGACAGCTTCACGGTGTCGGCGGCCGACAAGGGGTTGCACATTCACGGCCTGGCCGGGCTCCTGTTCGGGACGGGACACGTCGCCAGGCGCGTCGTCACGGTCCAACTCATCGGCGGTATCGCCGGGGTGACCGAGACCATTCCTGTCGCCGTACCACCGGGCTGGACGAACCCGCGCACCATCGTCGGGCCCGGCGGGACCGTGGCGATCACCCAACGGTTCGGATCGGGCACGCCGGAAGACCCGTTCACCACACAGATCCTCGTGCAGGGCCCCGGACGGCCACCGGTCACGGCGACCGCGGCGGGTGTCGTGTATTACGGCGCGCCGCTCATCGCCGGCGACGGCACCGTCCACGTGACGACGGTGGTCTATGCGGCGGGCACTCCCACCATCACCGAATTCACGGTGACCACGCTGCGACCCGGCGCGTCGCCGGTGGCATGGACGGTGGCCGGAGCTCCCGTCGGCGGACCCACCCTGACCGGTGCCGGTGTCTTCGTCCTGACGGCGGCGACCGGTGGCGGCGCCCCCGATGACACGCAGACGACGGTCACGATCATTCGCGACGGCCAGCGAAGTGAGGTTCTGACCATCGCGGGCGTCACCCAGGACCAGGCAGCCATCGGGGCGGACGGCACCATCGCGTTGGCCGCGACCAACGCCTCGGGGGGCGCGACCATCGGCGTGCTCCGACCGGGAGCCGCCGCCGAGTACCTCGATCTGCCCGCAGCCCTGCAGGGGGCCGTCACCGTCGCCGACGACGGCACCATCGTCTTCACGACGGTGGGCATCACGGGCTTCGCGGCCCGAGCGGCATCGACGACGACGCTCTGGGTCTGGCGCCAGGCGAACAGGCCGTGGCGAACACCGCCGCGGGCACTCTCGTACAGGTGGTCACCGGCGGTGGCGGCACGGTCGCGTACGTGACGACCACGGGCAGCGGAACGGTAGACGACCTCATCACGACAACCGTCACCGTGCTGCGTCCGGGATCTCCCGACCGGGTCTCGACCGTCGTCGGCACGCTGGTCTCCAGCGTGGTCGCCGGCGCCGACGGCACGGTGGCGTTCCACACCTACGCGGGGCCGGCGAACGCATTCGTCACCGACGTGACGGTGACGATCATGCGTCCGAATGGAACCGTCGAATCACTCACGAGGACGACCAACCAGATCTACCGGATCCGGCCGGCCATCGGGCCCGACGGCACCGTGGCCTCGATGTGGGGCAACAACGGGATGACGATTGCGGTGTTCAGGCCGGGTCAAGCACCGATCATCGTGACCAACCCCAACGGCATCAGCATCGACCCCCGGATCGGCAGCAATGGCACGGTCGCCTTCACCGTTGGCGAAGCCGCGCCCACGGGAGAGCAATACAGCCAGATCGTCGTGTTGCGCCCCGGGCAGAACACCTTGACCGCCTCGACGATCGGCTCCGCGTGGGGAGAACCCACGATCACCGGTGACGGCACGGTGGTGATCTCCACGCGCGTCGACAGGAACCTCAGCTACATCACGGTGCTGCGCGCCAACGGGGACTATCTGATCGTTCCGGCGCCCGGTTTGATCAGCAACGCTGCGCAGGTCGGACCGGACGGAGTCATCTACCTTCCGACCGATGTGGACGGCACCAGCGTCAACATCACCATCGTGAATACCGCCAACCGCTACGTGACGCTGAATCTTCCGGGACGGGCGTCCGGCTTCTCGATCAAGGCCAACGGTGGCGGAACGGATTTCGTCACCGTGTCCCTGGATGCCTCGGGGTCGGTGAGCTACATCATCAATCGGGTCTTCGTGGCCACGGTCGCGTGATCGCCACCAAGATCTCGGAGCGGCTCGCGGTCACCTTCGGATAGCGATCCGTGGTGCCGGAAAAACACGTCAGGCCCCCTCGATGAGGGGGCCTGACCGGTGTGGCAGGTACAGGATTCGAACCTGTGTAGGCGTAAGCCGACGGATCACGACGGCACGCTGATCCGTCGGCGACGGTGAGGCGCGACAGAGCCGAAGTCACTGCCCCCGAACTTCAGCCGCGGACGGAAAGCGACTCGGGCTCAATCCCCAAACCCGCCAGAGTTCGTCAGTGCATCGGACAAGCGTCAGGATCTTCACGTCATCAATCGGGGCCGCTGCGAACGCAACAGCCGCCCGCTGGACGTTAGGCACGAACTTGACGTACGCGATGTCACGGTCGCCAGGGCACCGCTCGACGAACTGAGTCATGCCGTGGCCACGCAGAATCTCTTCAGCCTGATTGAAGTCACCCCACATCGACGGGTCCAGGGTGAGGTTGTGCAGCGCCGTCAGGAATTCAGGCCTGTTACTGAGCGCCTGGCACCACATGAATGCCGCTCCGCGTGGCTCGTCAGGAGTCGGTCCGCCACGCGGGAAGAACGCTTTCAAGACCTCATCTTCTGCGCGGATCTCCAATGGCAGTGGATCGCCAGCCTGGTGACCGCTCTGACGCACCTCAGCATGCATCGCCGAGCGGGCGAAGACGGGCACCGTCCGCTCGAGACCGAGGTAATACTCGGTGACGGTGAACTGCGGCCGGGTGTAGGCCGCACGATGCTGCTGAAGACAGGCCAGAACGGCGGCCTCGGCGAGATCAAGTTGGTCTTGAAGGAAGTCGTCAGGATGAACGACCTCAATGTCGTACCGCGCCAACGCTTCCGGCGGAAAGTCGCGAGTGTTCGCCGTGACAATGAGCGCGGCCCCACCCCGAACAGCTGCGGCCGCAACGTGACGGTCCTTGGGATCGTTGGTCATCGCGGATACAAGATGCTCGAACCCGGTCACCGTCGCGTTGGGGAATGCTGACGCCATCTGCGCGATCCGACGGGCAGCCTTGTTGGGCTCGATCCCGAGCTTGACGACATTGCGTTCGACCTCGGCAAGCAGTTCGTCTGACCACAGCGGTTCGAACAGTTCAGCGTCGGCGATGCGCAGTAGAAGGTCCGCAAGTTGGTAGGGCACAAGGACGCAGGCATCAAGAAACACCCGGATTCGTGACACGGGTCAGCGCGTCTCACCGAACTCGCCGAGGCGGCCATAGATATCATCGTCGCCGGCCTCAGCGTTCATCGTGTCGAGCGTGCCGCGCCGCTGATGGCGAATCTGCTGCTGATAGGCCAGAAGGTCCGTGAGCTGCACCCGGCGGTGCCGGCCCGGCTGCGCGTAGGGAATCTCGCCCGCTTCGAGAAGTTTCACCAGAGTCGGTCGAGACACCCCGAGGAGATCGGCGGCTTCCTGCGTCGACAAGACGACCCTTTGCGGCTCGAGAGTGACCGCTTGGCCTTCCACTAGCGCATGGGCTGCATGAATCAACACATCACGCAGTTCAGGCGACAGGGGAAACGACTGGCCATCGGTCGTTTCGATAGCCAACGGCGCCGCTGTTTGCAGGGTGACGAGCAGCGCAGCGAGACCCCGGTCGGTGTCGGCTGGAAAGACAGTGTGCTCAGTCGTCGCAGTCACACCACCATGGTAAATCGAAAGAAACGAAAGCGCACTAGGGTGCCCCACGGGTCGTGGCATCGACAACTGATCGGCGCAGAGTTCCTCGCACCTTGTGACAATCCGTGCCAACGCCGTCGGTATAAACACGTCAGGCCCCCTCGATGAGGGGGCCTGACCGGTGTGGCAGGTACAGGATTCGAACCTGTGTAGGCGTAAGCCGACGGATTTACAGTCCGCTCCCATTGGCCGCTCGGGCAACCTGCCGGAATTTGGTGCGAGTAGCAGG
Source organism: Mycobacterium sp. ITM-2016-00316 (assembly GCF_002968335.2). Taxonomy (NCBI): domain Bacteria; kingdom Bacillati; phylum Actinomycetota; class Actinomycetes; order Mycobacteriales; family Mycobacteriaceae; genus Mycobacterium; species Mycobacterium sp. ITM-2016-00316. Next base: position 833,981 of record NZ_CP134398.1, on the reverse strand, counting down.
GTACAACGAGGATGTACTGAAGACGAAAACGGCCAGCACCATGAGGAGGCTCCAGTGGCGGATTCAAGCTTTGACGTCGTCAGCAAGGCAGACCGGCAAGAGGTCGACAACGCGCTCAACCAGGCAGCCAAGGAGTTGTCCACCCGGTTCGACTTCCGCGGCACCGACACCACCATCGAGTGGCAGGGCGAGGAGGGCATCATTCTCGTCTCCTCCACCGAGGAGCGGGTGAAGGCCGCCGTCGACGTGTTCAAGGAGAAGCTGATCCGCCGCGACATCTCGATGAAGGCGTTCGACGCGGGCGAACCGCAGCCCTCAGGCAAGACCTACAAGGTCATCGGCAGCATCAAGCAGGGCATCGACAGCGAGAACGCCAAGAAGATCACCAAACTTATCCGCGACGAGGGCCCCAAGGGCGTCAAGGCGCAGATCCAGGGCGAGGAGATCCGGGTCAGCTCGAAGAAGCGGGACGACCTGCAGGCCGTGCAGGCCCTGCTGCGCGGCGCCGACCTTGAGGTCGCGCTGCAGTTCGTCAACTACCGGTAGCGGACGCTGGGGCGGCACCCCGGTGGCCGTGCTAGGGACGAGATCGACCTGACGGCTGTGGATTCGTGCCATACGGCACCGAAACACGACCCTGAGGTCGATCTCGCCCCTAGGGGCCGGGAGCCCTCCCCCGAGCTAGCTCCCGCCGTATTCGGGCCGCAGGATCGGGCTCAGCGCCGACAGCGGGATGCGCGCCTGCACGGTGCCGCCGTCCATCGACCATTGCATGACGCCGGGTGTGAAATCGGTCGGGCTGTCCCGGGCCACCGGGTAGTCCGGCATGTAGAGGATGAGCTCGTCGGGTGTCAGCGCCCACGCCCGGTAGCCGCCGGAGTACACCTTGTCCGGTGTCCAGCGCTCGGGCTGGAACGGGTAGCTGCCCGGCTGATGTTGCGGCGCAGCCTGATTCAGCGCCTGCTCGACGAACGGCCGCGCCAGCGGTTCGATGGCCGTCGGCGGGTCGACTCCGGGCTTGGTCAGATCCGCAAGCTGCAGCTGTCTGCCTTCGCCGAAGGTGAAGGTGCGGTAGGCATTGTTGAAGTCGGGTCCGTCGGCGTGATATGTCTCCCGGAACACCACCGAGACCGTGTCGCCGTGGCGGAACACCTGATAGTTGGCCTCGCCGAAGCTGTTCGCCGCCATCGAGCGCCCGACTCGGGTCCAGTTGTCCACCAGCGTGGTCAGGTATCCGCGCAGCACCGGCCCGGCGACGGGGTCGTCGATGAGCTCTCCCGGCACGGCGATCTTGATATCGCGCAGCGCATTACGCTCCGAGGCCACCGAGGTATGGCAGTACTGACCGTTCCACTGGCCGGCCAGCTCATCGCAGAATATCGCCGGCGACGCCGCCGCCACGGGAGCGGTGACGGCCGCGAGGACCGCCGCGCCGAGCACGCCGGCCAGGCCCCGCATCAGGGCAACTCGACTGTGGCCGCGCGCCACTGCCCGTCGACCTTTTCCATGGTCATCTTGATGCGGCTGCGATCGAGCCGCGGATCCGGCACGCTGGCATTCGACACCGACTGGTCGACGAACAGCAGCACCACGACCCTGTCCTTGGCCGTCGACTGGACGGCCGACTCGACCACGACACCGTGTGCGGTGGCCTTGTTGTCGATCAGCAACTGCCGCAACCGCACGCTGGACTCCGAGTACATGTCCTTGAACTCTCCGGTGGCGCCCGCGAGCACCTGGTCGAAGTTCTCGTCGACCTTGTCGGAGTCGATGCTCGTGAGCACCTGCGCATACGACACCGCCGCGTCACGCGCCTGCTGCCCGGCCTCGGTCAGCTGCTGGTGCTGCCAGAGCCGCCAGCCCAGAAAGCCCGAAACCGACACCAGCACAACGAAGACCGCGAGAACGGACGCGGTGACGGCGCGTCGGCGCCGGGCAAGCGCCCGCGGTTCCGCAGATGCGGGCACGGCCGCCTCGGCATCGTCGCTGACGTCCTCGGCCGTGGGCTGAGCGTCTTCGGTCTTGTCGTCGGTCATCACTGTCACAGTTGCTCCTATCTCAGCGGGGCGGTTCGATCGGCAGTACCGGGCCGCCGTACGGCGTGGGAATGGTGAACCGGCCCTTGGGCGTCGGGTCCGTCGTGCGGCCGAGGTCCGCACCGGGCGGCGGGCCGGCGGTGTCGTCCCCGGCGGGGCGTGGTGCGTTCTTGGCCCCCCGCACCAGAACGCCGGGATGGTCATCGCGGCAGTATGTGTACATGTAGGGCTCGGGGTAGTCCGCCGAGGACGGTGGCCGACGCGGCGTTCCGTAATCGCAGGCGTACCGCGGGTAGATGTCGCCGGTCGCCCACAACCCGTTGTCGTGCATGACGCTGCCAAGCGCGTCCAGTACCGAGGTGCGGTGGCTCGGGAACAAGGCGTTGAGCGCGGGAACCCGTAGGTACAGCAGTCGCGTGGTGGTGGTGAGGTTGCCGAGAAGCTGCACCATGGTGTCGGAGTTGTCGGCGAACAGGTTGTCGATATCGGTGAGCGCGCCCGGCGCCTGATCGGTCAGCCGACGGTAGCCCTCCCGCATCCGGCTGACACCGTCGAGGGTGGTCGCAAGATGGTCTGCCGCCACCTCGATTCCGGCATTCTTGTCGGCGGCCAGGGTGAACACCGACTGGCTGGTCCGCAGCAGGCTGGTAGTCTCCGGGAGCACCGAATCCAGGGTGGACAGCAGGAACGTTCCGCCGTCGATGATGTCGGCGAGCTTCTGCGGGCCGTGCTCGCTGAGGCTCAGCTCACGCCGGATGATATCCAGCTTTCCCGTATCCACCTGGGCCAGCGCGCCGTCGGCGTGTGCCAGCAGATCGGCCAGACTCACCGGTACCGTCGCGCGCCCCTGCTCGACGACGCTGCCGTCGCCCAGGAACGGCCCGTCGTTGGCGGAGGCCACGAAGTCGATGTACTGCTCACCGGCCGGCGACAGCCCGGACACCCGCACATCGCTCGACATCGGGATGGGCACCGACGATTTCACCGTGATGACCGCGTCCACACCGGCCGCGGTGATGTCGAGGCGCTCGACCTTGCCCACCGGCACTCCGCGCAGCGTGACGTCCTGGTTGGGCAGCAGCCCCGCCGATTCGGGGAGGCGCACGGTGACGCGGTAGTCCGAGTCGAACGGATTGACCTGCAGCGCGCCGATCAGCAGATAGCCGGTGGCGACGATGAACGTCATCATCAAGGCCCCCGCCGACAGCCACGCCCGTTTGCGGTGACCGGCGCGCACCGCGCCGACCAGGACGTCGGCCAGACCGGCGATCATCGGGGGGCTTCCGGGGCGGGCGCGGGGATGATCTGACCCGGCTCGGTCGGACTCGGGATCACCGGAACCTGCGCAACCCCCGGCCCGCGCCCGACGACGCGTTCCTGCAACCGCAGCAGGGTGTACTGCAGGGAGCCGACCAGTTGGTGCCAGTTGTAGCGTTTGGGACCGTGCAGCCCCGGATCACCGGCGAACCCGATATCCGGGATCGAACCCAGCACCAGCCGGTCGATGCTCGCTCTCGTCGAGATCGCGTTGCTGGCAGTGGCTTTGACCAGGGCCGGCATCAGCCGATTCAGCGCGTACAGGCTGGCATCGGGCGCCAGTGCGACATCGTTCCATGCGCCCGCCACGCTGTTGATATCGGCGATGGCGCTGCGCCCGCTGGTATCGGTGCCTGCGATCGACGGGAACCTCTGCAGCTGCACCGACGTGTCACCGATCAGCTGGACGAGATCGGTGATCTGGGTGGTGTGCGCGGCCAGCGTCTCGGTGGCCGGGCCCGCTGCGTCCATCAGTTCACCGATGATGTCGTTCTTGGCCTCGATCGCACCCAGCAACCCCGAGGTCTCGGTCAGCGCCGTGGAGATCTGATCGGAGCGGGCGTTCAGCGTGCCCAGCGTGCGGGTGGTCTTGGCGATCAGATCGCCGAAGGCCTGCCCCTGATCACCGGTCGCCTTGCCCGCGCCGTTGATGATGTTGGTGAGGTTGCGCACCGCACCACCGTTGACCATGACCGCCGCCGCACTCAGCAGCGACTCCACCGTCGCGGCCGCGGTCGTGGAATCCAGACCGATGGTGTCACCGTCGCGCAGCAGCACGGCGCTGGGCGCCGCGGGCGTGGGCGTGGGCGGCTTGATCGCGACGAACACATCGCCAAGCGGTGTCGCAGAACGTAATTCGGCGGTGCTGCCCTGCGATAGTTGCACACCGTCGAGAATGCGCAGGGTGGTGACGGCGGTGTAGTTGCGGGCCACCATCGACTCCACCTGCCCGATATCGGCGCCGGCGAGCTTCACCTTCGCGTTGGCGGGCAGATTGAGCGCATTGCCGAACACGGCAGTCAGCTCGTAGCCGCCCGACCCCACCCCGGGCGCCGGCAGCGGCAGGCTGGCCAACCCTTCCGTCGCGCAGCCGGCGACGGTCAGGCAGGCGGTGACAGCCAGCGGCAGAACGGACCTTTGCAGCCGCGCGCTCACTTCTGCCCCATCGCGGCCATACCGTCGAGCATGTAGGACAGCCCGAAATCCGGGCCGAAGTCCTGCATCGTGCCGGTGCTGCAACCCAATTGGCGCAGGCCCATCATGTTGCACATCTCTTTGACGGTCTGGGAGTCGAACAGCACCTTGTCCACCAGGACGTGCACTCGTGCCGAGCCGTTTCGCTGATCGACGATGTTGTACAGGTTGTCCAGGGTCATGGGCGTCAGATCGAGGAACTCGGCAAGATCGCGCCGATGGTCCACGGTGGTGGTCACCGCGGTGTTGCCGTTGAGGATGATCTGCTTGACCGCATCGCGATGAGTGGCCAGCACCTCACCGACCTGGGTGATGACATCGTTGAGCTTCCTACCGGTGGCGCCGGTGCCGAACTGCTCATCGGCCAGGATCTGGCTGAGCTGGTTCACCGACGTGCCGAACTCCCGCAGGGTCGCGTCGTTGCGGGCGGTCGCCTCGAACAACGAACTCAGGTTGCGGATGCTGGTGGTCAATTGATCACGGGTCAGGCTGCCGCGATCGGCGCTGAGCCGCAACGCGTTCGACAGCTCACCGAGCGCATCCTTCATCTGCTGACCGTTGCCGTCGGCGATCGCGGCCGACGCGTTGACCAGATCGGCGACCGGCCCGTTGCCTGCGCCGTCACCGTGCAGCGACGCCGACAGCTTGTCCAGGACATCGAGCACGCGGGCGAATTCGACCGGCGTCTTGGTGCGGTTCAGGCCGATGGTGTCGTGGTTGCGCAGGGTCGGACCACCCCGGTAGGGCGGGGTCAGCTCGATCTGCCGGTCGGTCAGGATGGAGTTCGAGATGGTGACGGCCTGCACGTCGGCGGGTACCGCGACGTCCTTGTCCACGCTGAACTCGACCTCGACATAGCCGCCCTTGGCAGTGATCGTCTCGACCTTGCCGACCGGCATGCCCAGCACGGCAACGACATTGCCCTCGTAGAGACCGGCCGCGCTGTCGAACTGAGCGGTGACGCGGATGGTGTCGACCTGGTCGCGGACGTAGGACCAGCCGACGCCGACGGCCACCGCCGCTGCGATCACCGCCGCCGCGCCGACCGCGAGGACCGTGACCGATGGCCGTCTCATTTGCAGTCCTGGAAGTACTCGATCATCCCGAACTGTTCGGCCCGGCCGCTGATCGCGCACATCCACGAGTCGATCAGCAGCCCGTTGGCCACATTGAGGTCCACGGCGTTGCCGGTGCCGGTGGCATTGGTCAGTCCGCGCAGCGCCACCGGGCCGGCCTGCAGGGTGCTGCGCAGCAGATCGTCGTGCCGGCCCAGCATGTCGGACAGTTCGCGGAGGTTGACGAGCAGGTTCTCCAGTTCCGGTCGGTCATCGATGACGATGCCGCTCAGGGTTTCCACCAGATTCGTCAGCGAGGCCATCAGCGCGCGGAACGACGCACGCCGGGCGACGAACTCGCCGACCAGATCGTTGCCCTGCGTGACCAGCGCTCCGATCGCGCTCTGCTGGCGCCGCAGCGTGGTGCTGACCTGCTCGGTGGTCTTGAGCAGCGAACCCAGTTGGTCGCGGCGGTCGGCGATGATCGTCGACAGGGTGTGGGTGTTGGTCAGCGCCTGGGGCACCACCTCGGGCAGACCTTGCATCTGCTCGCCGAGAATGCCCAGAGTCCGGGCGAATTGGTCAGTGTCCACCTGTTCGTAGGTGGTGGTGACATCGGCCAGCGCCTCCTGCAGGTCATAGGGAACCTCGGTCCGATCGAGGTCGAAGGTGTTGTCCGGCAGCGATCCCGGCCCCGCCGGCTGCAGCGCCAGGTACCTGGAGCCGAGGATGGTGGTGACCTTGATGATCGCCCGGGAGTCCTGCCCCAGGGAGACATCGTTGCGTACCTTCAGCCGCGCCTCGACATGATCGCCGGCCAGCTTCATGGCGGTCACCTCGCCGACCGGGATACCCGCCACCGTGACCGGGTTGCCGGTCTTGAGGGCCGCGGCCTGCAGGAAGCGCGCGGTGTAGCTGCGGTACCCGATATCGGCGACCTTCACCGCCAACATCGCCCCGATCAGCACGGTGACCACGGCGATGGCGGTCACGCCCAGCCAGGTGCGGTCCCAGCTGAGCAGCGGCCGCCGCCACCATCTCTGTCCGTCAGCCATTGGCCATGTTCCTGCACCTCGGTGTGTAGTGGGCCCCCTCGCCGGGGGTCGCCGCGTCGACGATGATCGGTGTCACGTCGTTGAGACCCGGAAAGAAGCCGGTGGCGTTCAGGTCGCACGCGTAGCTGTTGGCGTAGGCGCCCTCGTTGGTGATCCGCGCAAACCCCTTGAGCAGCAACGGAAGATTGGCGCCGGTGAAGGCGAGCTGCGGTTCGATGCTCACCAGATGCTGGGCGAAGCCCGGCTCGCGGACAACCAACTCGTTCAGCGAGGGGTACACCTCGTCGGCGATGGTGGACAGCTGACGCACCACAGCGGTGATGGATCCCATCGACTCGACGAGCTCGGGGCGGCGCGCATCGAAGGTGGACACCACGCCCCGGGTCTGGGTGATGACCTCGTCCAGGCTGTCGTTGTGCTGGGCGAGATTGTTCACCACGACGTTGAGGTCGGTGATCACCTGCCCGAGCTGTTGGTCGCGACCGGCGAACGAATCGGTCAGTCGCGCAGTCTCATCGACGAGGCTGACGACCGAGGCACGGTCGCCCTGCAGGGATTCGATGACACCTTTGGTGAGGTTGTCGGCGTCGGTCGGGTTGAGCGCACTGAACAATGGCTCGTACCCGTTGAGCAGCGCCCCGACATCGAAGGACGGGTCAGTACGCTCCAGCGGGATCTCACTGCCCGGCGGCAACGCCTGCGGCTCGCCGATATCACCGAGCGACAGACCGAGATAGCGCTGACCGACGATGTTCTGGTAGGTGACCGACGCGACGGTGGTGCCGAGCAGTTGCTGATCGCTCTGCACCACGAACGACACCTTCGCCACATCGCCCTGCAGCTCGATCTTCTCGACCCGCCCGACCCGCACGCCCGCCATCCGGACGTCGTCACCCTCGCGCAACCCGAACACGTCGGAGATCACCGCGGTGTAGCCGACGGTGTCGCCGGCGACGTCGCGACGCAGCGTGACATAGACCAACCACGTCAACGTGATGGCCACGGCCATGAACAGAGACAGGCCGATCATCGGTCCGCGATAGGTCACCGGGCTCCCCCTCCTGACACGGTGGTGCCGCGGGCGACCGGACCCAGCAGCAGTTGAGTCGCCGGGCTCGCGGGTTGACCGATTGCCGCGCTCAGCACGTCGCGTTCCTGCGGGCTACCGACCGGCCCCACGTTGCCCCCGAATGACGCGGGTGCGGCCTCGGCCGCGAGCGGCGGCCCCGGACGGGGCGCGACCGGCGCCAGGGGTGACAGCGGCACCGGCGGCGGTGGGGTCGGCACCAGCGCCGGGTTGGCGGTGCCGGGCACCGGTGCAGCGGGTGCCATCCATGGCGGCAGTGGCGGATTCGGATCGGCGAGGCTGGGGTTCGGCACGACGAGCGGCGGCCCGACCGCTACGAGGTTGCCATTGGCTCCCGGCACCGTCCCGGCCGGCGGCAGGAGATCGGCGGGCGGCTGATAGTTCTGCGGCAGCAGGACATCCGGCAACTCGGGACGGGTCGGCACCAGAGGCGCGGTGAAACAGCTGGGCCCCTTGAGCCCGGCGTACTGCGGGCAGTCGGCGCGGGTATAGGTGTGCGATGGCGTGAAGGACAGGTTCACCCGCATGTTGCCGGTGTCCAGATCGGAGATCCACACGTGATCGAAGAACTTGTCCGACAGCTGATTCAGCTTGACGAAGGCAGGCACCCAGTGATGGGAGGTGTCCGCGAGCTGGCCGAGCACCGGGGTGAGATCGGAGGTGATCTGCACCAGTCGGTCGGTGTGATTGCTCAGCGCCGTGTGCGTGGTGCCCATGGTGTTGAGCCCGCCGTTGACCAGCGACGTGAGCTGCGCCCGCTGCTCCACCAGGGTCCGCATCGGTGCCACCGCGACGTGCAGCGCGTCGACCAATTCGGGTGCCGTGCTCTGCAGCCCCGTGGCCGCGTCGATGAGCGCCGACACCGTGGAGGGTCCCGGCTCGGTCGCCACGATGGCATCCAGCTGGTCCACCAACCGGTTCAATTGTGCTCCGCTGCCCAGCAATTCGGTACGCCGGTGCTCGGTGGCTGCGTTGATGGCGGCCAGCACGCCGATGGTCTTGTCCTCGCGCCCGCGGCCGGTGGCGGCCAGGATGTCGCGCAGCTTGCTGATGGTGGTCTGGAACAGCACCGTCGGCAGCTCGGTGTCTTCGGGGATCTGCGCGCCCGCGGCGATCGCCGGTCCGGGGCCGCGGTCGACAAGCTGCACCGAGGAGACCGCGAACACGTTGCTGGGCACCACCCGCGCGGTCACCGTGGCGGGGATCGAGGCCGCGTATTCGGGTTTGAGGTCGATCCGTACGAAGTTCGGGTCGCCGTTGGCCGCCGGCGTGACGTCGTCGACCATGCCGACGAGCACCCCGTGGTACTTCACGTCGGAACGTTGCGGCAGGCCGTCACCGACATTGATCAGGGCGGCCACCACCGGCACCCGGGCGTCCAGCCGGCCGGTCGCCTTGACCAGTAGAGCTGCCGAAACCATCCCCGCCACAAGCAGAATCGCGACACCGGTGGCGAGCAGCTGGCGGTCGGAGAGCCCGCGTCCGTCGGTCTCTATCGAATTCGGCATCTACCCACCGAACCTGGCGCCGGAATCGACCGTCCACAGGGCCATGGTGAGCAGCATGTTGACGATGATCACCACGGTGATACTGGCCCGCATGGCGTGGCCCGCGGCGACGCCCACACCGACCGGACCACCCGAGGCGTAGAAACCGTAGTAGCACTGCACTGTTGAGGCGATCCACACGAAGATGACGGTCTTGAGCACCGAGTAGAGAATGTCCTGACCGGAGAGCATCAGGCTGAAGTAGTGCAGATAGGAGCCGGTCGATCCGCCGCTGATCATAAAGACCACCACCTGGGTGGTCAGATAGCTGACCGCCAGCACCACGACGTAGAGCGGGATCACCGCGATGACCGAGGCCATCAGTCGGGTGGTCACCAGGTAGGGGATCGGGCGGATCGCCAGGGCGTCCAACGCGTCCACTTCTTCGGCGATGCGCATCGAACCCAATTGCGCGGTGAAGCGGCAGCCGGCCTGCGTCGCGAACGCCAGCGAGGCGGCGATCGGTGCCAGCTCGCGGGTGTTCACCAACGAGGAGATGATGCCGGTCGCCGGGCCCAGCCCCAGCAGGTCCAGGAAGTTGTAGCCCTCGATGCCCACCAGCGCCCCGACGGTGACGCCCAGCACCACCGCCACCCCGGCGGTGCCGCCACCGACCACCAGAGACCCGTTGCCCCAAGCGATGTCGGAGAGCAGCCGGACGAACTCGCCACGGTAGTGCCGCAGCGCCACCGGGACGCCGGCCACCGCCCGCACGAAGAACACCAGCATGTGCCCGATGCGGATCACCGGAACGGTGCTTCGTCGCAGACCTCTGGCCCACGGCCCCATGAAGGTCGAGGCCGTCACAGCCCGACCCTCGGGAACAGCATGATGTAGAGCTGGCTGACAGCCACGTTGACCACCATGAGCAGCAGGATCGATTCGACCACCGCCGCGTTCACCGAGTTGGCCACACCTGTCGGCCCGCCCGCCGTGGACAACCCCTTCTGACACGAGACGATGGCGACGATGGCGCCGAAGATCACCGCCTTGACCAGCGCGATGACCATGTCACCGGTGGTGGCGAACGAGGCGAAGGTCGCCACGAAGCTGCCCGGGGCGCCGTTCTGGAAGTACACGTTGAACAGGAAGCTGGCCAGGAAGCCGACGAAACACACGACGCCGGTGAGCGCGACACCGATCATGACGGCGGCGGCGAAGCGCGGCACCACCAGTCGCCGGATCACCGAGACTCCCATGACTTCCATCGCATCGGTTTCCTCGCGCATGGTTCGCGAGCCGAGGTCGGCGGTGATCGCCGACCCCACCGCCGCGGCCATCAGCACGGCCGCGGTCAGCGACGCGGCCTGGCGGATGACGGCCAGACCGCTGGCCGCGCCGGCCAGCGACGTGGCGCCGACCTGCCCGGCCAGCAGCGCGAACTGGATGGAGAGGGTGACCCCGATGGGCAGCGCCACCAGCACGGTGGGAATCACCGCGGTGCCGGCCATGAACGCGCCCTGCCGGATGAACTCCTGCCACTGGAACTTCCCGGTGAACAGGTCGACGAACAGATGCTGCAGGGTGCGCACGCCGAGCACGAACTGGTCACCGACGGTGCGCAGCGACGCCACCGGATGGCGCCGGACGTAACCGTCGGTCCACTGCTCGATGGCCGCGAGCCCGTCGGTCGCGCGCTGAATGGGCAAAGCGCTTCCCTCCCGGTAGCGAGCCGCGACCACCCCCGGGCCCGTTCACTCGCAATGCTTGGCACGGTATCGGTGCGGTTCCATCGATGTCTACGTTTTGAGAATTCTCATTCACATATTTGGCGCGTGCAGCGTAACACCGGCACCGAACGGGTAACCTTCATAGGCCCAAGCTGCACCGGGGTAGCCGATCCACACATCTCATGCCTCGCCGCTATCGCGGACGGCACATTAACTTATTCCGAGCAGGCAGTTCTTCGGGGCGGGACGCCGCGCGCACCGACACACCCGCGCGTATCCGAGCCAGTTCAGCAACTTGCGGTCACCGGCACGATCGCGGCAATACGCTGACCCGATGGCACCTGCACAACGCGAACCGAACGTCGTCGTCCTGGGCGGAGGGTCCTGGGGCACCACCGTGGCCACCATCTGCGCACGGCGCACGCCGACCCTGCAGTGGGTGCGATCCGAGGACACCGCCAAGGACATCAACGACAACCACCGCAACTCGCGCTATCTCGGCGACGAGGTGGCGCTGCCGGATGGCCTGCGGGCCACCACCGATTTCTGCGAGGCCGCACAGAGTGCCGACGTGATCGTGATGGGCGTTCCGTCGCACGGGTTCCGCGGTGTGCTCGAGGAACTCGCCCGGGAGCTGCGGCCGTGGGTTCCGGTGGTCTCTTTGGTGAAGGGCCTGGAGCAGGGCACCAACCTGCGGATGAGTCAGATCGTCGACGAGGTGCTGCCCGGGCATCCCGCCGGAATCCTGGCCGGGCCGAACATCGCCCGCGAGGTCGCCGAGGGCTACGCCGCCGCCGCCGTGCTGGCCATGCCCGACCAGCATCTGGCCGCCAACCTGGCAGACCTGTTCCGCACCAGGCGCTTTCGCACCTACACCTCCGATGATGTGGTGGGCGTCGAGATGGCCGGAGCGCTGAAGAACGTGTACGCGATCGCCGTCGGGATGGGCTACTCGCTGGGCATCGGGGAGAACACCCGCGCCATGGTGATGGCCCGCGCGGTGTCCGAGATGTCCAAGCTGGGCGTGGCCATGGGCGGGCATCGCGACACCTTCGGCGGCCTGGCCGGGATGGGCGACCTGATCGTCACCTGTACCTCACAGCGCAGTCGCAACCGTCACGTCGGCGAACAGCTCGGGTCCGGGAAGACCGTCGAGGAGATCATCGCGGCGATGAACCAGGTCGCCGAGGGCGTGAAGGCCTCATCGGTGATCATGGATTTCTCCGAGCAGTACGGGATTCCGATGCCGATCGCCCGCGAGGTCGACGGGGTGATCAACCACGGCTGCACCGTCGAGGACGCCTACCGCGGACTGATGCTGGAAAAGCCCGGCCACGAGGTGCACGGCGCGGGGTTCTAGCGCCCTGCGTCAGTTGAAGTAGGGATTGGTGCCCTCGGGACGGTCCAGCAGCGGGTTGCTCGGATTGAGGATGTAGCTGCCCGCCGGGCTGATCACGAACCCGGACTGGTCGAACGAGTTCTGGCACGCGGTCACCACGCCGTCGGTGCCACAGCTGACATTCTGGAAACCGATGCGCGAGTTGGCGGGCAGCGGCTGGGCCGGCTGATCCCCGACGTAGATCGCGTTGGCGGCGTTCGCGAAACCGGGGGCTCCCACCTGACCGCCGGACACCACGTTGGCGCCGTTGGGGGCGGCCGGGAACGGCCCACTGCAGCCGTAGCCACCGGTGCCGCGGCTCATCACGCAGGTGATGTCGCCGGGCACGGTGAAGGCGTACATGGTGCCGTCGTTGACGGCGTAGGCGGAGGGCTTCACCAGTTCCCAGGCGTTGATGTTCGGGCCCGGCGGCGGTGGGGGCGGCGGCGCAGGTTCGGCACCCGCGATCGCCGGGGCGCTCAAGGCGGCAGCCGCCGCCGTGACGAAGAGCAGACCTCGCATACGCATGGCGACACCCTAGCCAACCTCCGTGATTTCGGCGCGCTCGCGTACGAAACACGTACGTAGCCGCTCCGCAATCACACGGGTCCGCGACCGGCCATCGCCTCCAGACGCGCGATGCGGTCCTCGATGGGCGGGTGGGTGGAGAACAGCTTGCCGATCTTCTCCCCCGCCCGGAACGGGTTGGCGATCATCAGGTGCGCCTGGTCGGCCAGTTGCGGCTCGGGCGGCAGCGGCGCGGCCTGCACGCCGTAGGCGATCTTGCGCAGCGCGCTGGCCAGCGCCAGCGGATCCCCGGTCAACTCGGCACCGGACTGGTCGGCCTGGTACTCCCGCGAGCGCGACACCGCCAGCTTGACCACGGTGGCCGCGATCGGTCCGAGCAGCGAAACGAGCAGCAGCGCAAAGGGATTCGTACCACCATCGCGATTTCCACCGAACATCGAGGCGAACATGGCGATATTGGCCAGCGCGGTGATGACCGAAGCCAGCGCACCCGCCACACAGGAGATCAGGATGTCGCGGTTGTACACATGGGACAGTTCGTGGCCCAGCACCGCGCGCAGTTCCCGCTCGTCGAGGATCTGCAGGATGCCGGTGGTGCAGCACACCGCGGCATTGCGCGGGTTCCGGCCGGTGGCGAACGCGTTGGGCGCGGCGGTGTCGCTGATGTACAGCCGCGGCATGGGTTGGCGGGCGGTGGTCGCGAGCTCGCGGACGATCCGGTACATCGCCGGCGCCTGCATCTCGGTGACGGGCTGGGCGTGCATCGCCCGCAGCGCCATCTTGTCGCTGTTGAAGTAGACGTATGCGTTCATGCCGACGGCGAACAGCACCGACAGCCACAGGATCGACGGGTTCCCGAACAGCGAACCGATGAAAACGATCAGCGCAGACATGCTGACGAGCAGCACGAAGGTCTTCATCCGGTTGGCATGAGGATGCCAGGTCATCAGAGTTCCTCCTACGAAGTCTTCGCTGATCTAACGCCGATCGACCCCCGTAGGTTCCGGCTACCCGTGCCGGTTGACGGTGTAGTCCACCAGGGTGGCCAGCGCGGCCCGGCCGGGACCCTCGGGCAGATTGTCCAGCTCCTCACGCGCCCGCACCGCGTATTCGCGCACCGTCTCCTTGGCCCGAGCCATGCCCGGGGACCGGCGCAGCAGGGTCAGCGCCTCGGCGACCTCGGCGTCGTCCTCGATCGGCTGGGCCAGCAGCACCCGCAGTCGCTCGGCGTCGGGACCCGACTCGCGCAGCGCGTACAGCACCGGCAGGGTGTGCACGCCTTCGCGCAGGTCAGTGCCCGGGACCTTGCCGGACTCGTCGGGATCGCTGTCGATGTCGATGATGTCGTCGGAGATCTGAAACGCCGTCCCGACGATGCCGCCGAGGCGGGACAGCCGCTCGATCTGCTCCTCGCCGGCACCGGAGAAGGTGGCACCGAAACGGCCCGAGGCGGAGATCAGGCAGGCCGTCTTCTCGTAGACCACCTTGAGGTAGTGCTCGATCTCGTCGGTACCGCCGGCGGCGCCGCGCGTCTCGCGCATCTGGCCCGTCACCAGCTGGGCGAATGTGTCCGCAATCACCCGCACGGCGTCCGGGCCGAGCCGCGACACCAGCCGCGACGCGGTCGCGAACAGGTAATCGCCGGCCAGGATCGCGATGTTGTTGCCCCAGCGCGCGTTGGCGCTGTCCGCACCACGGCGCACCTGAGCCTCGTCCATCACATCGTCGTGATAGAGCGTGGCCAGATGCACCAGCTCGATCACGGCGCCGGCAATGGTGACGTCGTCGTCCTCGGGGCGTGGCCCCAGCGACCCCGACAACACGGTGAACAGCGGCCGGAACCGCTTGCCGCCGGCCTGGAACAGATGCTGGACGGCCTCGGCCATCAGCTCATCTGCCTTGCCCAGCTCGGTGGCCATCAGATCTTCGACGCGCGCCACTCCGTCGCGCACCTGCGCGGCGAATTCGGGATCCCCGAAGTCCACCCCCGCCACCACGCTCGCCGGTGTCCTCATGCGTCCAACATACTGTGAGGTGTCGGGGATACAGCGGGCAGGAGCGGAGCGACTTGATCAAGGCCGATGTGGTTGTCGTAGGGGCCGGGCCCGCCGGTTCGTCGGCCGCCGCGTGGGCGGCCCGGGCCGGTCGCGACGTGCTCGTCATCGACTCCGCGCAGTTTCCCAGGGACAAGGCCTGCGGTGACGGATTGACCCCGCGCGCGGTCTCGGAGCTGCAGCGCCTCGGCCTCGCCGACTGGCTGGACGGCCGGATCAGCCATCACGGCCTGCGGATGTCCGGGTTCGGTGCCGACGTGGAGATCCCGTGGCCCGGCCCGTCCTTCCCCGCCACCAGCAGCGCGGTGCCGCGCACCGAGCTCGACGACCGGATTCGCATGGTCGCCGCCGACGAGGGCGCCAAGATGATGCTCGGCGCCAAAGTCGTTGATGTGAGCCATGGTTCGTCAGGTCGGGTCTCGGAACTGATACTGGACGACGGGTCCGTGATCGGTGTCGGCGAGCTGATCGTGGCCGACGGCGCCCGCTCCACGCTGGGGCGCGTTCTCGGCCGCGCCTGGCATCAGGAGACGGTCTACGGCGTGGCAGTGCGCGGATACATCGCGACGCCGCGCGCCGACGAACCCTGGATCACCTCGCACCTGGAATTGCGCTCCCCGGAGGGCAAGGTGCTCCCCGGCTACGGCTGGATCTTCCCGTTGGGCAACGGTGAGGTGAACGTCGGTGTGGGTGCGCTGGCCACCGCGAAGCGCCCGTCGGAGGCGGCACTGCGGCCGCTGATGTCCTACTACTGCGATCTGCGCCGCGAGGAGTGGGGTTTCGAGGGCGAGGCCCGGGCCGGGTTGTCCGCCCTGTTGCCGATGGGCGGCGCGGTATCCGGGGTGGCCGGTCCGAACTGGATGCTGATCGGCGACGCCGCGGCGTGCGTCAATCCACTCAACGGCGAGGGCATCGACTACGGCCTGGAGACCGGACGGCTGGCCGCGCAGCTGCTGGGGACCGGCGATCTGACCACGGCGTGGCCCGCGGTGCTGAGCGAGCACTACGCGCGCGGGTTCTCCGCGGCACGGCGCCTGGCACTGCTGCTCACGCTGCCGAGGTTCCTGCCCGCGGTGGGCCCGATCGCGATGCGCTCGCACTTCCTGATGAAGGTGGCGGTCCGGATGATGGGCAATCTGGTCACCGAAGAGGACGAGGACTGGATCGCCCGGGTGTGGCGATCTGCCGGCTTGGCGTCGCGCAGGTTCGACGAACGCAAACCCTTCAGCTGAGAACCTCAGACGAGCTGCGGTTCGCGCCCCAACAGCGTCATCTCCATCAACAGCTTGACGCAGGCACGGGAATGCTCGGTGTCCTGGTACTGCACCAGCCGACCGAGGTCGACCACCAGACCGAAGGCGGCGTGCACGGCGAACTTGGCCTGCGCGTGGCTGAACTCGGGTCGCGCGGCGGCGAGCAGCCGCGCCCACTCGTCCACCGTCGCGCGCTGGATATTGCGGATCGGCGCCCGGTCGGCCTCGGGCACATTGCCGCGTTCGGCGTAGTACACGTAGGCGATCTCGGGTTCCCGGAACGATCGGGCCACGTAAAGATCGATCAGGCGGGCCAGCGCCTGCTCCGGATCCGATTCCGCGGCAAGGACGCTCGACACATCCGCGGACACCCGGTCGGCGCTGCGCCGATAGGACGCGACCAGCAGGTCGGCCTTACCCGGGAAGTACCGGTAGATACCGGATGCCTGGATACCCACCGCCGCGGCGATGTCCTCCATGCTGGTCTCGCGGAATCCCTTCTTGTGGAACAACAGCAGGGATTCGTGCAACAGCATCTCGTACTTGCCGCCGGCGCCGGAACCGCTGGGCGCCAACGGATTCGATTCGGGCGATTCGAACGGGGCGGGCAGGGTGGCCGCCAGCACGGCCGCGGCCAGGCCGGCCAGCAGTAGCCGTACCTCGCCGACGGGCAGTGAGTTCCGGTGATCGGTGACGCTGCCGATCACACTCAGCGCGGCCGAGGACAAGGTCCAGCGTTCGCGCGAGGTCAGCTCCGGCCGCAGCCGGATCAGCGGTTCCTGCAGCCGGCGGTTCACCAGCTCGATCTGACCGGCCAGGACGGCCTGGTCGTCCGCGTTGAGATAGCGCCCCTCCCAGCGGTACAGCCCGCCGGAGCTGCGGTTGGCAATCGCGGTCTCCACGATGGCCTCGACGAGGCCGGCCAGCAGAATCGCCGGATCGCGTTCCGGGTCGGCGATATCGGTGCTGTCCACCAGTTGCTGGCCCAGGCCGAAGACGGCGTCCCGGAACAGCCCGTACTTGTTGGGCGAATGCCGGTACAACGCCGCGGCCGAGATGCCGACCCGTGAGGCGATCTCCTCCATGCTGACTGCGTGGTAGCCGAGCTCACTGAAGGCCTCGGCGGAGGCCTTGACGATCTGGGCCTTGCGATCGCGTGGCCGGCGCCGCACAGGAGCTTGCGCGGGAGGACCGGCCGGAGACATACCCTCACGGTAACGCATTCGGCAGGTACCTACAGGTCCTGGGAATGCCTCTTCATGCTCGATGGCAATCCGCCATCCACAGCCGCATATTTCACTGGTATCCGTAGCGTCGCAGTGGAGAATAGCCATTCACATAAAGCCTTGCGCGAACGTCAATCCATGTGCCAGGCTCCCTACAACGGTCCAGCGATCGACGTTGCTGCTCCGGGGAGGGGAGGTCCGATGCCTGCGCGCTACCTCGATTTCGGGTCGCCCCCGCGGCTCACCAACGCCGACACCCGCATCACCATCGAACAGCGAACCCCGCGGTGGCACCGCGGCGACGTCGCCATCGCGGACGCCCTGGACTTCTGGTCCTTCGCCGGCGCCGCCGCCAACGTCGTCATGCAGCTGTCCTGGCCGGAGGTCGGCTATGGGGTGGCCGAGAGCCGGGTGAAATCCGGCAGTCTGATGGAGCATCCCTGGAAACGGGCCCGCACCACGACCCAGTATCTCGCCGTCGCCATCCTGGGCACCGCGGAGGAACGCGCCGCCTATCGGGAGGCGGTCAACGGCGCGCATCGCCAGGTGCTCTCCACCGAAGCCAGCCCGGTGCGCTACAACGCCTTCAACCGCGAACTGCAGATGTGGGTGGCGGCCTGTCTGTTCGTCGGGTTCGAGGACACCTTCGAACTGTTGCACGGAGTGATGACCGAGGAGCAGGCCGAGCAGTTCTACCGGACCGCGCAGCCGCTGGGCACCACGCTGCAGGTCACGGCGGACCAGTGGCCGGCGACCCGGGCCGATTTCGACGTCTACTGGAACACCGCCTGCGAACGGGTGGTGATGGACGATCACATCCGCGACTACCTGATGGCGCTGGTCGATCTGAAAATGATCCGGTGGCCGCTGCGGGTGACGTTCGGACCGCTGCTCAAGTTCCTGACCATCGGGTCACTGGCGCCGGTGTTCCGCGATGCCATGGGCCTGCATTTCTCGGACACCGACCGACGACGCTTCGAGAACCTGTTCGTGTTCGTCTCGTTCGTCAACCGGTTTCTGCCGCGATTCATCCGTCAGGGCGCCAGTCAGCTGCTGATGGGCGATGTCCGGCGCCGGATCCGCGGCAAGAAGGCGCTGATCTAGCGGTACTCGCACAGGTAGGCCGTCTCGACGTCCGCGCGCACACTGAACCTGCTGTCCGCGGGGACGGTGAATTGCGTTCCCGCCGCGTAGGTTTCCCAGCCGTCGGCACCGGGCAGTCGCACGGTCAGCGCGCCGGAGACCACGCTCATGATCTCCAGCTGCGAGGTCCCGAACTCGAACTCGCCGACGGCCATGACGCCGACGGTGGCCGGCCCTTGCGCGGTCGCGAAGGCGATCGACGCGACATCGCCGCCGAAGTACTCGTTGACTGTGAACATGGCCGCAGAGTAGCGAGTGGGTGCCGGCACCTCGTCTGCCGGGGTCCGGACCACCTGGCTACACCACATACTTGTGCACGCCGAGCATCGCGTTCTCATCGGCGGGTTCGCGGGTGCAGTCCTGCAGCGCCGACGACACCGCGTCGACATCGATACCGGTGCCGATCAGCACCAGCGTCGTCCCCCGCCCGGCCGCACCACGCTTCTCGAAGCGCAGCGAGCTGCCCACCAGCTGAACGGAGTACCGGCCACCGTCCCCGAAATCCACGAAACCCTTTGCGCGGTAAAGCCCGACGGGACGGTCCTGCAAAAAAGCCAGAAAGCGGCGCGGGTTCAGCGGTGTATCGGCACTGAACTCCACGCTCTGGTACTCCGGGTGCTCGTGGTGATGATCGTCCTCGAGCAGCAGTTCATCCAGCGACAGCTGCGCCGGACGCTCGCGGCGCTTCACCGGAGCGTCGATCAGCAGCGCGGGATCGACCCGCGCGAAGTCGGTGCACACCAACGGAACTCGGGGGTTCTCGGCGCGCACCGCGGCCGCCACCGCGTCGGCGTCACCGTCGGCGGCCTTGTTCAGCACCACCAGATCGGCCACCCGCACCCCATGGCCCAGCTCGGCGGGCTGAGCGGCGTCGACCACCAGCACCAGTCCGGCGTAATGGAACCGGTCATCGCCGGCGGTGGCGATGGTGCGTGCCAGCACCGGCGGCTCGGCGATACCGCTGGCCTCCACCACGATCAGGTCCAACGCGGGACGCACCGCGGCAAGCCGGCCCAGCATCTCGGCGGCCTCCGACGCGTCCACCGCGCAGCAGATGCACCCGTTGGACAGCGAGGCCATCGCGTCGACCTGCCCGGCGACGAACATCGCATCGATGTTCACCGCGCCGAAATCGTTGACCAGGGCCCCGATTCGCACTCCGCGGCTGTTGCGCAGCAGGTGATTGAGCAGCGTGGTCTTACCGGCGCCGAGGAAGCCGGCGAGGGCCAGGACCGGGACGCTCACCGCGGCTAGCCCGGTTTGACGGCGGCGTGCAGCGCGACGATCCCACCGGTCAGATTGCGCCAGCGCACGGCGTCCCAGCCGGCGTCGCGGATACGGTCGGCCAGCTGCGGCTGCGTCGGCCAGGCCCGGATCGACTCGGCCAGATACACATAGGCATCCGGGTTGCTCGACACCGCACGCGCCATCATGGGCAGCGCCTGCATCAGGTACTCCTTGTAGGCGGTGGCGAACAGTCCGTTGGTGGGCGTGGAGAACTCGCACACCACCAACCGCCCACCGGGGCGCGTCACCCGGGCCATCTCGCGCAGCCCCGCCACGTGGTCGACGACATTGCGTAAACCGAAGCTGATGGTCACCGCGTCGAACACCCCATCGGCGAACGGCAGCCTGGTGGCATCCCCGGCCACCTTCGGCACGCTGCGGGAGGCGCCGGCGGCCAGCATGCCGACCGAGAAGTCCGCGGCCACACACCAGGCACCCGAGCTCGCCAGTTCGACCGTCGACACCGCGGTGCCGGCCGCCAGGTCGAGCACCCGCTCCCCCGGCCCGATGCCCAGCGCCGAGCGGGTCTGACGGCGCCAGTACCGGTCCTGCCCCAGCGACATCACCGTGTTGGTGATGTCGTAGCGGCGGGCCACGGCGTCGAACATCGACGCGACCTCGTGCGGGTCCTTCTCCAGCGACGCCCTGCTCATCGGATCAAAACTACCTGTGAGTCCCGGGGTTCCGGGAATGGGGATTGCCCGCCGGCGTTGGTAAGCCTCAGACGAGGAGAAAGAGGAGAACGATATGGCTGAGAAGGTCTGGTTCATCACCGGCACATCGCGCGGCTTCGGCCGGGAATGGGCCATCGCGGCCCTGGAGCGCGGCGACAGGGTGGCCGCCACCGCCCGGGACACGTCGTCGCTGGATGACCTGGTCAGCACGTACGGCGAGGCGATCCTGCCGCTGCAGCTCGATGTCACCGACCGGGTGGCCGACTTCGCCGCGGTCAAGGCCGCCCACGAGCACTTCGGGCGGCTCGACATCGTGGTCAACAACGCCGGATACGGACAGTTCGGCTTCATCGAGGAACTCTCCGAGGCCGAGGCCCGCGACCAGATCGAGACGAACGTGTTCGGCGCGCTCTGGGTGACCCAGGCCGCGCTGCCGTTCCTGCGGGCCCAGCGCAGCGGGCACATCATCCAGGTGTCCTCCATCGGCGGGATCACCGCGTTCCAGAACGTCGGCATCTACCACGCCTCGAAGTGGGCGCTGGAGGGCTTCTCGCAATCGCTGGCCCAGGAGGTCGCCGGGTTCGGCATCCATGTCACGCTGATAGAACCGGGTGGCTTCGACACCGACTGGGCCGGCTCCTCGGCCAGGCACGCCGAGCCGTTGGCCGACTACGCCGAGGCGCACAGGGAGGCGCAGGAGGCCCGCGCCAAGCGCACCGCGAAGTCCGGTGACCCGCAGGCCTCGGCCGCCGCGGTGCTCAAGATCGTCGACGCCGAGCAGCCACCGCTGCGGGTGTTCTTCGGCGAGATCCCGCTGCAGCTGGCCGAGGCCGATTACGCACAGCGGCTGGCGACCTGGCGGGAGTGGCAGCCGGTGTCGGTGCAGGCCCAGGGCTGGGGTCGCGCACGGCGAGGTAGTGCTCGGAGACCGGCCTACCGTCGGTGTAGCGCTCCACGGCCTGTTCGATGAGCAGGTCCTGCCCGGTGAGCCGGGTGTGGTGCTGGTGCATGTGCTCGCCCCAGGACCGCACGATGAACGTCTCGACGAACGTCGACTCGTGTTCGACACTGCGGAACAGTCGCCACTGCGACGCCCCGGTGCGCTGCCGGGACCGGCCGAGCACGTCCATCGCGGCGAGGAAGTTCTGCTCGTCCTCCGGCGTGACGCGGTAGGCGGTGATCACCAGCACGGGTCCGTCCAGCGGGGCGGGATCGAAAACCAGGTTGGGCTCCGGCCAGTGCGAGGACGGCGTCAGGTCGAGGTCACCGGTTCTGGCGTGCAGCGGCCACCACAGCGAGGACAGTCCGCACACCACCAGGAAGCCGGCGCTGATCAGCAGGCTCGTGACACTGGTGGTGGCCGCGGCGAGCACACCCCAGACCAGCGAGCCGACCGCCTGCCCTCCCATGAAGACCAGCTGGTACACCGACAGCCCGCGGGCGCGCACCCACCCCGGCAGACTCAGCTGCATCGAGGCATTGAGCGTGGACAGCGACAGCAGCCAGGAGGCGCCGCCCACCAGCAGTGCCAGCAACACCGCGACGAAGTTCGGTACCAGGGCCAGGACCACGGTGGTGAGCGCGAAACCGGCCGCCGCGGTGGTGAGCAACGCGTTCTGGCCGAACCGGGACCGCAACCGCGACAACAGGAACGCACCGAGCACCGCGCCGGCACCCAGGGCGCCCAGCAGCACCCCGTAGCCCGATGACGACAGCCCGAGGCGGCTGCTCGCGATCACCGGCAGCAGCCCCCACAGCGCGCTGGCGGGAGCGACGAACAGCGCCGCCCGCAGCAGGATTCGCCGCACGATCGGTGAGCTGCGGATGAACCGCCCGCCCGCGCTGAGCGCCGCCAGGGCCCGCTCGGGCGGTTCATTGCGTTCCACCACGGCGGGGCGCCAGCAGAAGAGCACGATGACGATCCCGGCGAACGACACGGCGTTGAGCGCAAAGACCAGGGTCGGACCGGACAGCGACACCAGCACCCCGGCGATCGCGGGCCCGATGGCCCGGGCCAGGTTGATGCTCATGCTCCCCAGCGCCGCGGCCGCCGGAATCTGCTGAGCGGGAACGAGATCAGGCTGGATGGCCTGCCAGGCCGGCGCCACCAACGCCTGCCCGCAACCGATCATGAACAGCAGCATCAGCAGTACCGCCGGCGTCGTCAGCCCCGCACCGGTCAACGACGCGAGTAGACCCACCCCGGCGGCCATCGCACCCTGGGTGGCGATGAGCAGGCGGCGCCGGTCGATGAGATCGGCCAGCACGCCGGACGGCAACGCCAGCAGCATCACCGGCAGCGTGGTCGCGGTCTGCACCAGCGGCACCAGCACCGCGGCGCGCGGGTCGCCGACCAGCATCCACTGCGCGCCGACGGTCTGCATCCAGGTGCCGAGGTTGGACACCAGCTGCGCGATCCACAGCGCTCGGTAGACCGGCGATCGCAGCGGCGCCCAGGTGGAGGTGGACGGTGCCGATGCCATCGTTGCCCCCCACCACCGCGTTTTCGACCACTGTAGAGGGGCGGACCCGCAGGTTCGCTAGGCGGCCTTGCGGCGTCGCTGACCGATGACCGATTCGTAATGCCCGAGCAGTTCCTCGCAGACGGCGGGCCAGGTGCGGGCGAGCACGCTGCGCCGGGCGGCGGCCGAGTACCGGGCCCGTTCGGCGACCAGATGGTCCACGGCGCCCGAGAGCCGGGCCTCGAACTCGCCGACCCCCAGCAGCAGGCCGGTGTGCATCGGGGTGACCAGATCCCGCGGTCCGCCGGCATCGGGGGCGATCACCGGCAGACCCGAGGCCATCGCCTCCTGGACGGCCTGGCAGAACGTCTCGTGTTCGCCCGGGTGCACGAAGACGTCCATGCTGGCGTAGGCCGCAGCCAGCTCCGGCCCGCGCAACTCGCCGGTGAAAACTGCTGCGGGCATCAAGGATTCGAGCTTGATCCGGTCGACACCGGCACCGACGACCACAACCTGCAGGTCATCGCGAGCGGCCAGGGTGGCCAACCGCTCCACGTGCTTCTCGGGGGCGAGCCTGCCGACAAAACCGATGACCGGCTTGCCGTCCGGTGACCACCTGGCCCGCAGCGACTCATCGCGCGCCGACGGGACGAAGCCGGTGATATCGACCCCGCGCCCCCACTTGTGTAGACGCGGAACACCATGGGCGGCAAGATTTTCCATTGCCGATGTGGACGGCGCCAGAGTACGGTCGGCCTTGCTGTGCAGCCGGCGGGTCCATGCCCAGGACACCCGCGACAGGACGCCGACGCCGTAGCTCTCGGCGAAACCCGCCACATCGGTCTGGAAGACCGCCACCGCAGGGACACCGAGGTGCCGGGCCGCATGCACACCGCCCCAGCCGAGCAGCGCCGGCGACGCCAGATGCACCACATCGGGATCGAAACCACGCAGTACGCCGACGATCCGCGGCATGGGCACCCCGAGCGGCAGCGAGGTCACCTTCGGGAACATGTGCGAGGGCACCCGGTGCACCCGGACCCCGTCGTGCACGCGATCGGCGGGCGGCTGGCCGCGCGGGGTGTCCGGCGCGATGACCAGAACCTCGTGACCCGAGCGCCGGAGGTGCTCGATCACTCGGAGCACCGAGTTGGTGACGCCGTTGACGTTCGGAAGGAAGGATTCGGCAACGATTGCAACGCGCACGTGAGGACTGTGGCACCGCAGGTTGACAGCACGGTTGCGGGCGGGCATATGGCGTGCGAACACCACGCCAGCGGTACGGTGGCCTCGTGCACCGAATGTTGGCCTTGCTCACCGGTTTGACGCTGCTGACCGCGGTGGGCTGCACAAACCAGATCCAAGGCAGCGCCCAGTCCGACCCCGTCAAGCCGTTGACCCAGGTGAGCGAGGACGGCTTCGGCATTCACGCCGGATTCGACGACGCGCCGGTGCAGATCGAAATCTTCGCCGAACCGCAGTGCACGCACTGCGCGGACCTGCAACACGATGCCGGGGAATCCATCCGGCGCCACATCGCCGCCGGTCGGCTGGCCGTCACCTACCGTCCGATGACGTTCCTGGAGATGTCGGACCACCACTACTCCGAACGGGTCAGCAACGCGCTGTTCGTGGCGGCCGAGGACGGCCGCACACCCGCGGTGGCATTCCAGAAGTTCGTCGAGGAACTGTGGGCCGACCAGGACCCGTCCGGCAAGGGACCGACCGATGACGAGTTGGCCGAGAAGGCCCGCGCCGCCGGGATACCCGACGAACTGGCGCAACGCATCGCCGACGGTGACGCCGCGGTGGACGCCGCCGAGATGGACGAGACGAACTACGAGTTCCTCTACCTGGTGGACCCGGTCGACACCGGAACACCGACGGTGTATGACCTGGTGAACGACGAGAAGGTCGACATCTACGACGAGGACTGGCTGGCCAAGCTGATGGCGTCTTCCTGATCTGCGCCGGCCTCGTCCTCGATCCGCCGGGCGATCACCGCCACCACCAGCAGTGCCGACCCGGCGATCAGCCAGCCCAGTACCGCGATCGACCCGGCCGGGATGATGGCCAGCGCCGCGTTGCGGTGCTGTACCCGCACCAGATCGGGATCCGTGCGGTCGTACTCCACGTAGATCCGCATCCCGGTGTCCAGTTCCGAGGGATAGAGCACACCGAGTTCCGGCCGGTAGGTGACCCGGTCCGGGGTGACGAACTCGATGGTCGAACGCCGCGGGCCGGCGTCGAGCACCTCGGCGGCCGCCACGCCCATATCGGCCTCGATCCGGCGGTCGTTCTCCCAGGCGCCGAGCACCAGCAGCACCGACTGGAACGTCACCAGGCACGCCCCCAGGATGATGCCGACCCGCACCCGGCGGATGACCCGTTGCGGCCTGGTCTCGGTGCCGTCTCCGAACATTCGCGGGACCCGCAGCCACCGGTCTTTCAGCGTGGTGAACAGTTGCACTAGAGCGCCGCCCGGATGGACGCATGCAGCGCACGAAGCGATGACCGGTCGGCCTTCACCTCCAGCACCCGCATGCCGTCGAAGGGTTGGCGCAGCGCGTCGGCCAGGCCGTCCACCTCGATCTGCTGGTTGTCCACGTGATAAGCCCGGCACAGCGCCGCGATGTCCACATCGTGGGGGGTGCCGAAGATGCGCGAGGACACATCGGAAAACCGCGGGTCGCCCTGCTCCAGCAATTCGAAGATGCCCCCGCCGTTGTCGTTGGACACCACGATGGTGAGATTGCGCGGCCTCGGCTCGGTGGGCCCGATCAGCAGCCCAGAGCTGTCGTGCACGAAGGTCAGGTCACCGATCAGCGCCACGGTGCCCCCACCGTCGGAGCGTTCATGGGCCAGGGCGGCGCCGATCGCGGTCGACACGGTGCCGTCGATACCGGCGACGCCGCGGTTGGACCGCACCTTGACCCCCGGAGCGCGCAGGCCGACCAGGGCGATATCGCGCACCGGGTTGGAGGCGCCCAGCACCAACTGGTCCCCGTCACGCAGGCCGGCAACCACCGCCGCCGCGACGTGCAGGCCGGTGGTGTGCGGGTGCACGTCGAGCTGGGTGCGCACGGCAGCGCAGGTGCGCTCGTTGAGCGCGGCGCAGCGCTGCAGCCACGCCGGATCCGGCGTGCCGGAGGTCACCGCCCGGGTGCCGGTGGCCTGCGAGTTGCCGGACACATCGGGCCAGCGCGGCCCGGTGGTCAACGCGAACACCGGCACCGAGGAGTCCGCCAGCAGCGTGGACACCGTGCGGTGCAGGGTCGGGCGCCCGGCCATGATGACCTGCTTCGGGTGCAGCAGCGACAGCGCCAGCGGGTGCAGCGGGTTGACCGCAGCCGGCGCCGTCGGCTCGGAGACGGTGGGCAGTCCGGCCAGGTTGGGATGTGCGCCCGCACCGTGGCCGGCGATGACGACGGTGTCCGGGGTGAGGTCGATGTCCAACGGCTGGTCGAAGCTGACCGGCGGGGTGTAGGTCCAGGACCGCCCGCCGGGACGGCCATCCGGCGTCTCACCGTCACTGTCGGCGTCCGGGACCAGCGGCTCGCGCAGCGGGATGTCGAACTGCACAGGCCCCGCATTGGCGGTACGAGATCCCTTGGCCGCCACCAATACCCGGCAGGTCGCCGAGCGCCACTGCGCGTTGGCCGCGGCAAGATCGCGGTCCTCGGCCAGTCCGAGGCTGATGCTCTCGCGCACCTGACCGCCGAAGTAGCCGAGCTGTTCCATGGTCTGGTTCGCCCCGGTGCCCAGCAACTCGTAGGGCCGGTTCGCGCTCAGCACGATCAGCGGCACCCGCGCATAGTTGGCCTCGACCACGGCCGGACCCAAGTTGGCCACCGCGGTACCCGAGGTCATCGCGATGGGCACCGGAGCCTGCCCGGACACCGCCAGCCCGATGGCCAGGAAACCGGCGGTGCGTTCGTCGATGCGCACGTGCAGACGGATGCGGCCGGCCCGGTCCGCGTCGTGCAGCGCAAAGGCCAGGGGCGCGTTGCGCGACCCGGGACACAGCACCACGTCGCGGACGCCGCCGCGGATCAGTTCGTCGACGACGACGCGGGCCTGGGTCGTCGAGGGGTTCACTCCGACAGCCTAGAGCTTGGCTTCAGCAAAGAATTCCAGGATCGCCTCGTTGACCGCGTCGGGGTGCTCGATGAAGCCCAGGTGACCGGCATCCGGGATCTCCAGGTAGCGCCCACCCGGGATGGACTCGGCCACCTCGCGGCTCAGGTGCGGGGCCATCAGCACGTCGTCGCCGAAACCGATGACCAGCACCGGTGCCTTGATGTGCGCGTAGGCGGGCAGCCGGTTGCCTTCCGGGGCCACCGCGAGCTGGCTGCGCAGGCCCGGGGTGTATTTCGTGGGCCACATGGTGAACATCTCGGCCCAGTCCCGCACCGAACGGTCGTCGTTCAAGGTCTTCGGGGAGAAGTTCTCCATCAGCCGGATCTTCGCGTCGTAGCTGGGTGGCAGCGTGATGTTCGCGTCGTGGAACTCGCGTTCGGCCTTGCCGAAGAAGTCCCGCGCACCGTCGTGGCGGCCCCGGGTCGCCATCAGCACGGCCTGGCTGACCAGCTCGGGCCGCGACACCATCAGCTCCTGGGCGATGAACGAGCCCATCGACACCCCGACCACCCGGACCGGGCCGCCGACCACCTTCTCGATCAGGGATGCGGTATCGGCCACCACCTGCTCGGTGGTGAAGCCGCTGGCGTTCTCGGTGGCCCCGACACCGCGATTGTCGAACGTGATCACGCGGTAGCCGGCCCGCTGGAAGGCCGGGACCTGATGCAGGTGCCAGGTGCGGCCGGCGCCCCCGCGGCCGGCGATGAAGAGCACCGGTGCGCCGGTGCCGCCCTTGTCGACGTAAGCCAGATTCACCCGCTCGAGCCTACGTGCGGGTGCGGACCTTGCGGATCGCCTGGTCCCACAACAGCTGGGTGGTGGCCTTGAGCTGGGTGGGCTTGAGCAACTCCTTCGACATCAGCGCGGTCGCACTCGCCTTGGTCGCCGCCGACGCCTTCGACATGTGGCCGGAGTCGAACGGCGGCTGCGGGTCGTACTCCATCGACAGCTGAATGGCCTTCGCGCGATCGTCACCGGCAATCCGGCCCGCCAGCCACAAGCCGAGATCGATACCGGCCGACACCCCGGCGCAGGTCATGATGGTGTTCTGGGCCGAGCCGTCGGCGGCGACGATCCGCTCATCGCTGACCGGTTCCACCCCGAACGCCTTCAGCAGCGGCACCGCGGCCCAGTGCGAGGTCGCACGTTTGCCCCTGAGCAGACCGGCCGCCGCCAGGATCACCGAACCCGAGCACACCGACGTCGTCCACGTCGCCGTTCGGTGAGCCTGCCGGACCCATTCCAGGACCCTCTCGTCGCGGGCGTGCTCCATCGTGGTGAACCCACCGGGCACCAGCACGACATCGGGCGCGGGCGTCTCGTCGAACGAGTGCGTGGCGCCGACGACCAGCACACCCGAGTCGGCGGCAATCGGTCCCGGCTCATGCCACACGAACCGAACCTCTGCGTCGGGCAGCCAACGCAGCGACTCGTAGGGGCCGATGAAGTCCAGGGCGGTGAATCCCGGGTACAGCACGATGGCGATTTGCATGATCTCTCCTTCAGGCGAACGTTTTGCGGTAGTGGTCGGGTGATACGCCGATGCGTCGAACGAAGTTGCGCCGCATGGTTTCTGCGGTGCCGAAGCCGCACCGCGCGGCGATGGCGGTGACGGTGTCGTCGGTTTCCTCCAGAAGGCGACGGGCGGCCTCGGTGCGGATCCGTTCGACATAGCTGCCGGGGGCCTCACCGACCTCGTCGGTGAACACCCGGGTGAAGTGCCGCGGGCTCATCGCCGCCCGGCGGGCGAGCGCGCCGATGCTGTGCGCGCCCCCGGGTTCGGTCTCGATGAATTCCTGAACCTCGCGGATCGGTGCCCGCTTGGCCCGCGGCGCCCACACCGGCGCGGCGAACTGGGTCTGCCCGCCGGGGCGGCGCAGGTAGAGCACCATCCAGCGGGCCACCGTCTGCGCGACCTCGGTGCCGTAGTCGTCCTCCACCAGCGCCAGCGCCAGGTCGATGCCCGCGGTGACACCGGCCGCCGTCCACACCGTGTCCGAGCTGCGCACGAAGATGGGATCGGGATCGACTGAGACAGAAGGGAATTCGGTGGCCATCCGGTCCGCGAAGGCCCAGTGCGTGGTGGCCCGACACCCGTCGAGCAGACCGGCCTCGGCCACCAGGAAGGCGCCGGTGCACACGCTGACGACCCGCCGGGCGGTGTCGGCGGCGCGGCGGATCCAGTCCAGGACATCGGGGTCGGCACGCAGATCGTCGATCCCGGCGCCGCCGGGCACCAGCACGGTGTCGACGGGGTGCTGCGGCAGTGGTTGCGCGACGATCTGCAGACCGTTCCAGGTGCTGGCGGGGCGGCCGTCCGGGGAAGCGATGATGAGGTCGTAGCCGTCGTCGTGGCGGCCCTGACCGGCCAGGGCCATGGTCGCGCCGGTGAACACCTCGAACGGACCGACCAGATCGAGTGCCTGCACCCCCGGGTAGCCGAGCAGCACCACTGATCGCTTCACGTCTCCCATGGTGATCGTGATTTCCGATGGCGTCTACGCCGGGCACCCCACAGATCAGGACAGGCGGGTCACGCCGCTACCGGCATATGAACGGGTAGCAGTCGCGGATCCGGTCGATCCACCACTGGCGACGGTCCGCAGGCGCGGCCAGCGCGTCCAACCGGGCCGGGTCCGGCATCACCGGTCCGACCGGCAGCTCGCCGGCCACCGGCGCCACCGCATCAGTGACGTCCTCGACGAACAACCCACCGGTACCCAGCCCGCAGGCGTACGGCAACTCGGGCAGGCAGGCCGCGGCCAGCAGCCCGCGGGACATGCCGACCGCGCTGTCCAAGGCACTCGACACCACCACCGGTATGCCGATGCGGGCGGCAATGCTCAGCAGCGGGTGCACCCCGCCCAGTGGCGCGACCTTCACCACCGCGATATCGGCGGCTCCCAGCGCGACCACCCGAAAGGGGTCGGCCGCCTTGCGGATCGATTCGTCCGCCGCGATCGGGATATCGATCTGGCGTCGCAGTTCCGCGAGCTCTTCGACTGTGGCACAGGGCTGTTCGAGATACTCCAACTCCCCCAGCGCACCCGCCGCGGCCACCGCCTCGGCAACACTCCAGCCGCCGTTGGCGTCGACGCGCACCTTCGGCACCGCCGCACGCACCGCCTCGACGCGCGCGACGTCCTCGGCCAGCGTCTGCCCGGCCTCGGCGACCTTCACCTTCGCGGTCTGCGCCCCCGGGAAACGGGCCAGCACCTCGGGTACCCGCTCCGGTTCGACGGCGGGAACGGTGGCGTTGACCGGGATGCGATCACGCAGCGGTGCCGGTGGCTCCCGGTAGGCGGCCTCGACGGCCGAGGCCAACCAGTGCGCCGCCTCGGGCGGCTCGTACTCACCGAAGGCCCCGAACTCGCCCCAGCCCGCCGGGCCGTCGAACAGCGCCATCTCGCGCACGGTGATACCGCGGAACCGCACCCGCATGGGCAGCGCGACGACGTGCAGACGATCCAGCAGGTCGCTGCACGGCGGGCACTCAGATGGTGGCGCGATCGCGACCCTCCCAATGCGGTTGCCTCAGGTCCTTCTTCATGATCTTGCCGGTGGGGTTGCGCGGCAGGGCATCGATGATATCGACGGTCTTCGGGCACTTGTAGGCGGCCAGATGCTGACGGGCCCAGGCGATCAGCTCGGCCTCGGCCACACCGTCACCCTCGAGCGCCACCACGGCCTTGACCGCCTCACCCCACTTCTCGTCGGGCACACCGAACACCGCGACCTCGACGACCGCCGGATGCTCGGCCAGGATCCGCTCGACCTCGATCGAGTAGACGTTCTCGCCACCGGTGATGATCATGTCCTTGATCCGGTCCTCGACGAACAGGTAACCGTCGGGGTCCAGCCGGCCGATGTCACCGGTGCGGAACCAGCCGTCCTCGGTGATCGACTCGGCGGTGGCTTCCGGCTTGTTCAGGTATCCCTTCATCAACTGCGGTGTCCGGAACCAGATTTCACCCTGGGTACCGGCCGGCGCGTCCTGCAGGCTGTCGGGGTCCACGATGCGCACCTCGACACCCTGGATCGGGGTGCCCGCACTCACCATGCGCTCCTCGTTGCCGCCACGATGATCTTCGGGGCCCAGCCGGGTGGCCACACCGCACACCTCCGTCAGCCCGTACACCTGGATGAAATCGGTGTCCGGCCACGCCTTGAGTGCCTCCCGCAGCAGCGGCAACGGCATCGGCGACGCCCCATAGGCGAAGGTCTTCAGCGCGCCGAAGAGTTTGACCGCATCGGGCCCGGCCTCCAACACCTTGGCCAGCACCGCGGGCACCAGGAAGGTCCGGTTGGCGCCGGCCAGGATGCCGCCGGCCAGCGCGGCCCCGTCGACATCGCGGGTCATGTAACTCGGAGCGCCGTTGTGCAGGCCGAACTGCATATAGGAGGTGCCACCCACATGGAACAGCGGCATCGCCACCAGGTTCTTGTCGCCCTCGTTGAACGGCCAGTCGTCGAACGCATTCACGGTGTGGGCGATGAGGTTGGCGTGGCTGAGCGCCACCCCCTTGGGCCGGCCGGTGGTACCCGAGGAATACATCACCACGACCGTGTCGGCGGGATCCACCTCGGGTGAGCGGTCCACCGGGGTCGCCGCGGCGAGCAGCGCCTCGTATTCGTCATCACCCTCGGGTTTGACCTCGATGACATCGGTGACCGCCGGCAACCGGTCGCGGATCGCGGTCACCGCCGGCAGCAGTTCCTCCCCGACGAACAGCACCTTGGCCCCGGAATCGTTGAGCACATAGTCGATCTCATCGGCGGCCAGCCGGAAGTTCACGATGGCGGTCGCCGCACCCAGCGAGGCCGCGCCCAGCGTCACCTCCACACACGCCGGGTGATTCTTGTCCAGGAAGGCGACGACATCACCGCGGCCGACGCCGCGGGCGGTCAGCGCGCCCGCGACCCGGCGGATCCGGTCGTCGAACTGCGACCACGTCCAGGTCCGACTCAGATAGGTGATCGCCTCGTCGTCGGGTTTGGTGGCCGCCCAGTGGGCGACGCGCTCGTCGAGGAACCGTGGGGCGGTCAGTTCAGACATGTCCGACAGCCTGCCACGACGCGAACCCCCTCAGGCCGGTTTCGGATGAACCTGCCGACCCGCCATATAGGTGGCCTCGACCTGCAGATCGGCGATCTCCTCGGGGTCCACGGTGCGCGGATCAGCCGACAGCACAACGAGATCGGCGTACTTGCCGACCTCGATCGAGCCGATGCGGTCATCGGCGAACAACTGGTATGCGGCGTCGAGCGTCTGCGCCCGGATGGCCTGATCCACCGTGAGGCGCTCCTGTGGCGCGAGCACGCGGCCGCTGGGGGTGCGCCGCGTCGCGGCCACGCTGATATTGCGCAGCGGCTCCTCGGGCGTGACGGGCGGATCGTTGTGCAGCGAGATGCGCATCCCGGTCGCCACCGCCGACCCGCACGGCATCCACCGCTCGCCGCGCGCTGGACCGAAGAGTCCGTCGACGATGACGTCACCCCAGTAGTGCAGTTGGTCGACGAACAGGCTGCAGGTCACCCCGAGCGCGTGGGCACGGGCCAGCTGGGCATCGGTGATGGCGCCGACGTGCTCCAACCGCAGCCGGTGGTCGTCGCGGGGGTGCGCGCGCAGCGCCTCCTCGTAGACATCCAGGATGGTGTCCACCCCGTTGTCGCCGTGCACGTGACAGGCGAGCTGCCAGCCCTGCGGGTAGAAGGTCCCGACGATCTCGGTGAGCTGCTCGCGGGTGTAGTTGGCGTGCCCACAGGAGCCGGGAACCACCCCGATGGTGCGGGTGGCATCGGTGTCCAGGTACGGAAAACTCAGGTCGATGTTGCCGACCCATGGTGACCCGTCCACCCAGATCTTGATCCCGATCTGGCGCACCACATCGTCCCCGTCGAAGGGGCTGGCGTCGGTGTGCAATTCGGCGGTCGACATCTCGTAGGTGCGCAGTCGGACCGTCAGCCGGTCATGCAGGGCCTCCAGCATCGGCCGGAACATCGGGTCGAACGCCATCTCCGAGCAGGTGGTCAGGCCGGCCCGGTTGAGCCGATCGCACTCGGCCATCAGCATCGCCGGGTACTCGGCCACCGAGATGGCGCCGCCGATCAGCGGGAACACCGCGGCGGATTCCTCGGCCGTGCCGTCCAGGTCCCCGTTGGCATCGCGGCCGAAGCGGGCACCCTTGGGATCCGGGGTGTCCCGGGTGATCCCCGCGACCCCGGCCGCCGCCGAGTTGAAGAAGGCCTTGTGTCCGGAGTTGTGGATGATCACCAGCGGGGTGTCTGCGACACCGTTCAACCAGTCCAGGGTGGGCTCCGGTAATCCGTTCTGCAGCAGCGGGTCCCAGCCGTTCAGGTAGGCGCCGTCGGCACCGCGGCGAGCCACCTCCGCGTGCACCGCCGCGACCACGTCATCGGCCGAGGGCAGCGTCACCGGCCGGATGTCCACCATCCGGTCCGACAGGGCCACCGCCTCCATCAGTGGATGGCCGTGCGCCTCAACGAAACCGGGCAGCACGCACCCCTCGCCCACCGAGACCACGGTGGTGTCCGGCCCGATCCAGTTCGCCACCTCGTCCTCGGGCAGGTCCACCGCCAC
This sequence comes from Mycobacterium sp. ITM-2016-00316, assembly GCF_002968335.2. Taxonomy (NCBI): domain Bacteria; kingdom Bacillati; phylum Actinomycetota; class Actinomycetes; order Mycobacteriales; family Mycobacteriaceae; genus Mycobacterium; species Mycobacterium sp. ITM-2016-00316. The sequence continues at coordinate 800,274 of NZ_CP134398.1, read as the reverse complement.
GATCCGTCCGTGCGAGACGGCCAGATTCCGCGCGGTCGGCAAGGCGTCGTCGACGGTGAGGATGGTCCCGGTGAGGATCAGATCGGCCGGTTGCGCTGCGCTGGTCATGGCGCAAAGGCTAGTTCGCTGCCGACGGCCGGGGTACGCGATGAGAAAAGTTCGCGGCGCATGTCGATTCTGTGTGGGTTCCGTTCGACGTATCCATGAGGGCACGATCGACGTGCCCCTTCCCGAATAGAAGGAGACACCGAGATGTCGCGCTACATGCTCATCATGCGAGTTGCCGATGCCACCGCCGCCGAGGCCGCCATGGCCGGGGTCGACTTCGACGAGATCATCGCGTCGATGGGCCGCTACAACGAGGAACTCATCAAGGCCGGCGTGATGCTGGCCGGCGAGGGACTCACCGAACCCGAGGAGGGTTTCGTCGTCGACTTCGACTCCGATCCGCCGGTGGTGACCGATGGCCCGTACGCCGAGATCAAGGAGCTGTTCAACGGGTTCTGGATCATCGAGACCTCGTCAGTCGAGGAGGCCAAGCAGTGGGCCCGCAAGTGCCCGCTCGGCCCGGGCGTGAAGCTCGAGGTGCGCCGGGTCAGCGAGATCGAGGAGTTCGCCGCCGACAACCCGTGGATCCAGAAGGAGATCCAGTGGAAGGCGGATCTGGCCGAGAAGGTCGCGAAGGCGGCGCGCGAGGCCGCCGACCGCTGATCAGGACGTGGCGCGGATCCGCACGGGTCCGCGCCACGGCTCGTCCGGGTCGAGCACCGTGCCCTTCTGACTGATCTCCACCTCACCGCGGCGGGCCAGCTCACGCGCCTGTTCGCGGGCATCGTCCATCAGGTCACGCCACTGCGGCCCACCCACCGCGCGGGCCGCATCCGACGGGCAGATCGTCTTCTCCGGTCCGCGTTCGCGGGCCAGCCGCAGGATCGCGGCGCGCAGGTCGTGGTTCACCTCGACCAGTCAAGCCGAATCGGGCGGGCCTTGCCAGCAATTCTGTAACACGTTCTAATCTGTTGCTATGAGTGACGAGCAGCTCCGCCATTTCCTGCACTCCGGCCACCTCACCGTCGGCGCGCTGAAGCGCCACAAGGACCGCCCCGTGCTGTTTCTCGGGGACACCACGCTGACCGGCGGCGAGCTCGCCGACCGCATCAGCCAGTACATTCAGGCCTTCGAGGCGCTCGGCGCGGGTACCGGAGCGGCCGTCGGCCTGCTCTCCCTGAACCGGCCCGAGGTGCTGATGATCATCGGCGCCGGCCAGACCCAGGGTTTCCGGCGCACCGCACTACACCCTCTCGGCTCACTCGATGATCACGCCTATGTGCTCTCCGATGCCGGGGTCACCTCGCTGATCATCGATCCCAACCCGATGTTCGTCGAGCGCGCGCTGGGACTGCTGGAGAAGGTGCCCTCGCTCAAGCAGGTCCTGACCATCGGACCGGTGCCGTCCGAGCTCGCCGATGTTGCCACGGATCTCAGCGCCGAGGCCGCCAAATACGCGCCGCAGCCGCTGGTCGCCGCCGACCTGCCCGCCGATCACATCGGCGGGCTGACCTACACCGGCGGCACCACCGGCAAACCCAAGGGCGTCATCGGCACGACCCAGTCGATCACCACCATGACGACGGTGCAGCTGGCCGAATGGGAGTGGCCGGAGAACCCCCGGTTCCTGATGTGCACGCCGCTGTCGCACGCCGGCGCCGCGTTCTTCACCCCGGTCATCGTCAAGGGCGGCGAGCTGATCGTGCTCACCAAGTTCGACCCGGCCGAGGTGCTGCGGGTCATCGAGGAGCAGAAGATCACCGCGACCATGCTGGTGCCCTCGATGATCTATGCGCTGATGGACCATCCCGACAGCCACACTCGCGACCTGTCCTCACTGGAGACGGTGTACTACGGCGCCTCGGCGATGAACCCGGTGCGCCTCAAAGAGGCGATCCGGCGGTTCGGGCCGATTTTCGCCCAGTACTACGGGCAGTCCGAGGCGCCGATGGTCATCACCTACCTGTCCAAGAAGGACCACGACGAGAAGCGGCTGACCTCCTGCGGGCGGCCCACCCTGTTCGCGAAGGTGGCGCTGCTGGGCGAGGACGGCCAACCGGTGCCCCAGGGTGAGGTCGGCGAGATCTGTGTGGCCGGCCCGCTGCTGTCCGGCGGCTACTGGAACCTGCCCGAGGCCACCGCCGACACGTTCTCCGGCGGCTGGATGCACACCGGCGACCTGGCCCGCGAGGACGAGGACGGCTTCTACTTCATCGTCGACCGCACCAAGGACATGATCGTCACCGGCGGCTTCAACGTCTTTCCCCGTGAGGTCGAAGATGTTGTGGCCGAACACCCTTCGGTCGCCCAGGTGTGTGTCATCGGCACCCCCGACGAGAAGTGGGGCGAGGCGGTCACGGCCGTGGTGGTACTGCGGCCCGACGCCGACACCGCCGAGGCGGCGGTCGCGACCATGATCGCCGAGATCCAGGCCTCGGTGAAGGAACGCAAGGGGTCGGTGCAGGTGCCCAAGCAGGTTGTCGTCGTCGACTCGGTGCCGATCACCGCGCTGGGCAAGCCCGACAAGAAGGCCGTGCGCGCACAGTTCTGGGAGGGCGCGGGACGTTCGGTGGGTTAGCGGGCGAGGAACGGGGGTACAGGAGCGCTGACCCCGTAGCTTCGCCCAGATAGGACCGCCCCGATGGACGACCGCACCGCCGTCGCCGCAGCACCCGCCCGCACGTCCGAGGCCCTGAGCACCTGGGCGCTGTTCCTGAGCATGATCGCCATCGTCGGTTTCGCGATGTCCGTCGGCACCTTCGGGTTCGACAACATCGGCCTGTCGATGGGCGCCGGTCTGCTCTCGCTGACCAGCTTCGTGGCCAGCATGTTCTTCTTCCACGCCGACGCGCAGGACGCACCCGACGCCTGACGGGCGCTAGTTTGATTCAGTGCCGGACACCGATCTGCGCGACACCGTCGACGCCGTCTGGCGGATGGAAGCCGCCAGGATCGTCGCCACCCTGACCCGCGCGGTCGGCGATGTGGGCCTTGCCGAGGACCTGGCCCAGGAAGCCCTGGTCGACGCGCTGGCTCAGTGGCCGTCCGCCGGTGTCCCCCGCAATGCCGGGGCCTGGCTGACCACCGTCGCCAAACGCAAGGCCATCGACCTCTGGCGCCGGCAGGAGAACCTGGACAGCAAGTACGCGGTGCTGGCGCGCGAGCTCGAAGACGGCGTCGACGATGCGTGGGATCCAGACCGCATCGACGACGACGTGCTGCGCCTGATCTTCATCGCCGCCCATCCCTCGCTGACCCGCGAATCGCAGATCGCGCTGACGCTGCGGGTCGTCGGCGGCCTGGCCACCGACGAGATCGCCCGGGCCTTCCTGACCTCGAAGGCCACGGTGGCCGCGCGCATCACCCGCGCCAAGAAGACCCTGGCCGGCATGGCGTTCGAGGTGCCCGAGCGTGCCGACTTCGGCCCGCGCCTGTCCGCGGTGCTGGCGGTGATCTACCTGATCTACAACGAGGGCTACGCGGCGTCGGCCGGGCAGCACTGGATCCGCGACGAATTGTGCAGTGAGGCTTTACGTCTGGGGAGGGTGCTGCAAGCAATCACTCCGGATGAGCCGGAGGTGCACGCCCTGGTGGCGCTGATGGAGTTCCAGTCCTCGCGGTTCGCCGCCCGCACCGACGCCGACGGCGATCCGATCCTGTTGGAGGATCAGGACCGCACCCGCTGGGACCGGGCTCAGATCCGGCGGGGCGTCACCGCTCTGCAGCGCGCCGAGCATGCCCGCGGGCAGCGGGGCTGGGGTCCGTATGCCCTGCAGGCCGCGCTCGCGGAGTGCCACGCCGTGGCGCCGACCGCGGCCGACACCGACTGGGCTCGCATCGTGGCGCTCTACGATGCGCTGCGCCAGATCGCCGGATCCCCGATCGTGGCGCTGAATCGGGCGGTGGCCGTGGCGATGACCGAGGGGCCGGAGGCGGCCCTGCGGATCGTCGATGCCATCGACGGGCTCGAGGGCAGCCATCTGCTGCCCAGCGTGCGCGGTGAACTGCTGGCGCGGCTGGGCCGCGATGCCGAGGCCGCCGCCGAGTTCACCGCCGCGGCAACCCTGACGGCCAACCAGGCCGAACGTGCCGTGCTGCTGAAAAAGGCCGCGCGCGCAACGGGTGCACCACGGCAGGCTTGACCGATCCGAACCCGACTCGCCGCCGAATACCTCAGTGAAGGAAAGGAGCAGCGCCATGGACCGCATCATCAAGCTGGCAGGCCAGGTCGGGGAATCCGTGCTGTCGATCGTCGGCATCCGTACCGTCGAGGAGCCGCACTACATCGGGCGTCCGCTGTCCGGCGACGTCGAGATCCGGCAGTACGGCCGCCGGATCGCCGCCGAAACCACCATCACCGGCGACAAACAACGCGCCCTCTACGAAGGCTTCCGCAAAGTGGCGGCCTACATCTTCGGGGGAAACCACCGCAGCACCGAAATCGCGATGACGGCACCGGTGAGCCGGCAGGCGTCCGCCGAAGAGATCGCCATGACGGCGCCGGTGTCGCAGACCGGCAGCTCCGAGACCGGCTGGACCATCCGTTTCTTCATGCCGTCGAAGTGGTCGATGCAGACCCTGCCGACACCCGACGACGAGGACGTGCGACTGGTCGAGGTGCCACCGGCAACCATGGCCGTTGTCCGGTTCACCGGCGATCGCAGTCCGTCGGCGGTGAGCCGGCGCACCGTGGAGTTGGTGCAGACGCTGCGCACGAACGGCATCGAGCCGGCGGGCGATCCGGTCGCGTGGTTCTACGATCCGCCGTGGACGCTGCCGTTCCGGCGCCGCAACGAGGTCGCCATCCCGATATAGCGCGCAGAAAAGGCCGCGCGCTCACGGGGTGCGGCACGGTAGACATGAGTATGTGGTTGACCTGACCCTGCGCACCGTCCGCGATGATGACGACTTCACCTCCTTCAATGCCGCGTTTCACTCGGTGTTCCTGCAGGATCCGCAGGACGACGAGACCGAACTCGCACGCAAGATCACCGATTTCGACCGCATGTTCGGTTTCCACGACGGCCACCGCTGGGCCTCCACCGCGGGCGACTACCGCAAGCAGGTGAGCCTGCCCGGCGGGGCGCAGGTCCCGGTCGCCGCCGTCACAGCGGTCACCGTGTCACCCGCGCACCGTCGCCGGGGTCTGTTGACACAGATGATGCGGTACCAGCTCGACGGCATCAGAGCCCGCGGAACCGAGGCCCTGGCCATGCTGTTCGCGTCGGAAACGATGATCTATGGACGGTTCGGTTACGGACTGGCCAGCCAGAACGCCGTGCTGACCGGACAGGTGCGCGATCTGGGCTTCCGTCCGGAGGTCGATCTGGGCCACGGATCGGTGTCCGAGACCGATGCCGAGACGCTGCTGGCCCACGGGCCGGCAATCTATGACCAGCTGTACCCGCAGCTACCCGGCCGGATGGACCGGCCACGGGGGTGGTGGGACCACCTGATCCACGACAACGCCGACCGACGCAAGGACAGCGGCAGCATCCGGTTCGCGCTGCACCACGAAGCCGACGGCACCCCCAGCGGATTCGCCATCTACCGGCCCAAGTCGGACTGGTCGGCCACCGGACCCACCGGCGAACTGCACATCCACGAGGTGCGGGGCACCAATCCACGCGCCTACGCCCGTATTTGGCGTTTCCTGCTGGAGATCGACTTGATCCGCACCCTCAGGTACGACGGGGCCGCCGTCGACGAGCCGTTGCGCTACCTGGTGGCCGATCAGCGGGCACTGCAATGCGCGGTCAACGACGGCATCTTCGTACGCCTGGTCGAGGTGGACCGTGCGCTCGCACTACGCCGCTACGCCGCGCCGGTCGATATCGTGCTGGACGTGCGTGACGAGTTCTGCCCGTGGAACACCGGCCGCTACCGACTGCGCGGCGGGCCCGACGGTGCCGAATGCGAGAAGACCGGCGCACCAGCCGATATCGCCATCTCCGCGCGTGACCTCGGCGCCATCTATCTGGGCGGCACGAGCGTGGCGCAACTGGTCGCCGCGGGCCTGGTCGACGAACTGACACCGGGGTCGGCGCAGCGGGCCGCGGTAGCCTTCGGCTGGCCCGTCGCACCCGCGATCCCCGACCACTTCTAGGAGGGATGACTTTCGTGACGAACACCAGCGGTCTCAGGGCCGTGCTCTTCGATTTCTCCGGCACCCTGTTCCGGCTCGAGGAAGACGACAGCTGGTTCGACGGCATCACCGTCGACGAGAAGTCGGTCGACGGCCACGTGCAGGCCGAGTTGATGCGCCGGGTGACCGCCCCCACCGGCAGTTCGGTGCCGATGTCGGATGAACAGCAGCACAATTGGGCCAACCGCGATCTGGAACCGCACCTGCACCGCGAGGCGTATCTGCACGTGCTGCGCGAGTCGGGGCTCAACGGCGCGGATGCCGCCGCGCTGTACCCCAAACTGGTCGACCCGGCGTCCTGGACGCCGTATCCGGACACGGTCGCCACCCTGAACGGGCTGCGCGCCGCCGGGGTCAAGACGGCGGTGGTGTCCAACATCGCCTTCGATCTGCGGCCCGCACTCGCCGCCGCCGGTACCTCGGCCGACGAGTACGTGCTGTCCTTCGAGGTGGGTGCGGTCAAGCCCGACCCAGCCATCTTCGAGACCGCGCTGACGCGCCTGGGAGTCGAGCCCGCCGACGCGCTGATGGTCGGGGACAGCGAGGAGGCCGACGGCGGGGCCCGCGCCGTGGGTTGTGCCTTCGCGCTGGTCGATCCGCTGCCCACCGCGCAGCGCCCCGATGGTCTGATCGCGGCCGTGCGGGCATACGGCCTGGACGTCTAGACAGCCATCCAGGTGTGGGTCTCGCTGCGGGACACCACCACACCGTCGTGGAACACGATGCGATCAGCGGGCGCGTTGGCGATCACGTCGGTGCCGCGCACCGCCAGCAGTTCGGCGCGGGCACCGATCCGCGGGCCCGCCGTCGGGAGCCCGAATACCGCTACAGCATCGCCTTCTTCGCCCAGGCCAACCATGAGGTGATGATCGCCGGCCCCGGCGGGAAGTACCCACCCATCAGCGCGAAAGATTATCTGCAGCAACGGATCAGCGCGAACTTCGCGCGGTAGCCTAGCCTTGGGGCATGGCGGAGCAGCGGGTACGGCCACCATGGTGGCTGAAGTACGTCAACAAGGTGTTCATCGGGCTGTCCAAGCTCGGCATCGGCGGCGACAAGGGCCCACTGGTGCTGACGGTGGCGGGCCGCAAGACCGGCAAACCGCGTTCCACACCGGTCACCCCGATGACGGTCGACGGTGCCCGCTACGTGGTCGGCGGTCTGCCCGGTGCCGACTGGGTAGCCAACGCCCGCGCGGCGGGGACAGCCACCCTGCATCAGGGCCGGCGGGCTCAGCAGGTGCGGATGACCGAGATTCCCGCCGAGCAAGCTCGCCCACTGCTGCGCCAGTTTCCTACTCTGGTGCCCACGGGCGTCGGCTTCATCCGCAATGCCGGTCTGGTCGACACGGGCAGCCCCGACGAGTTCGAGGCACTGGCCGGCCGCCTGCCGGTCTTCCGGTTCGACGAAATCTGAGACCAGCTGGTCCGTACCGGTTTTGATGGCGACGGGTTGGAGAGTGTTGTTTACGTGGATCTTTGACCGGTACTGATCCGTGGTGGCGGGTCCGGCGGCGTGCTCCCCGCCGGACCCGCCTGCGTGGGCGGTGTTCTCTGTGAAGTTGTCAAGGTGCCGTGCGAGTTTGGTTATGCGGCGGTGGGCAGGGTGGTCATGGTGCGTCGGGCGTGGGACCGCAGATGTGCCGGTTCTCGTCCGGCCGGATCATGCGGTGGGATGAACCAGGGATGGCGGTCGGCGCCGAGGTAGACCTGCCAGCCCCCGTGGTGGATCGCGGTGTGGTGCAGTCGGCACAGCAGCACCCCGTTGTCGATGCTGGTGTGCCCGCCGCTGCTCCAGGGTTGGATGTGGTGGGCGTCGCACCAGGACACCGGCCGCCCGCAGCCGGGGTGCGCGCAACCACCATCACGGACCGCCAGCCCTTTACGGATATGGGGCGGGAAGAGCCGTTCGCTGCGCCCCACATCGAGGGGTACGCCCGAGTGGTCGACGATCACCGACGTCAGTGTGCTGTCACAGGCGATGAGTTCGGCGGTGGCGGCACTGACGGGCCCGCCGAATCCCAGTGTGTCCACGCCGTGTGCGGCGGGCCGGACCAGGGTGACGTGCGGGAGCACACCTCCCGACATTGGGCGCTGCGAATTCGACAGGTAGGTCCGCATGATCTGTCCGAACGCGTCCGCGCGGCGGCGCCCGGTCGGGCGTGGGTCCGGTGACCCGTCGGGCAGCGGGATGGGCCGGCACAACGGGTCCAGTGCGGCGAGCAGTTCTTCCGCGGTGAGCGCGTCGAGATCCAAGCTGGCCGCGACCCGCCCGTCCTCGGTCTGCACCACAGTCATGTCGTTGAGGTCGGTGTTTTCGGCGACCGGCACCGCCCCGTCGTCGAGCGGAGCGGCGGCGGTTCTTGCGATGGCGATCTCGCGGGCCTTCTTATCGACACCGGAGGGGGTGGTCTGGATCATCAGCGTCGACACCACGCCCACCCTGTCCTGCTCGGACAGGGCGACCCGGCTGCTGACGTGAGCGACTCCTTTGCCGATGGCGTCGGCGAACTCGATACCGACCCCACCGAGGCGCTGCAACTGCGTCAACGCGGGCAGGGTGTGCGCCACCCGGCCCACCCGCGCGGCCCGGTGCGCCGCGCCGGGCGCCACACCCAGACTGGTGAGCAGATCGGCGCCCGTGCGCAGGTGTTTGCGGGCCGGGATCCCGGCCCGCTCGGCGGCCGCAACCGCCTGGGCGATCACATGATCGAACAGATTGCGCAAGGTCACCGCGGCAACCAGCACCGCGAGCAAGGGTGGTTCATCAACGATCCGGCGCGGACTGTCGAGTAGATGAAACAGCGTGCGATCCTCATCCCGCGCGGGCGTGGGGGTGAGGTCATCAATCAACGCATCAACAAAGGTGTCGAGATCAGTGGCGTCCATGTGGATACCGACTTTCACAGAAGGTGCCCAACGGGGCACGATCAGTCACAACGGTCCGCACAGCCCGAAAGGGGCCATCGAACCTCGCGGCGACCGGAGTCGCGGTCTGTGCTCACCGGATGGTGATGGGAGCAACGTCGCATTCGAACTTGTGTTCGATGCTACGCCGAATCAAGGCCCCGCGCAAGGGAAATTTTGAGGGCATGGGTGACAGTTCAAGTGACCATCCCGAGCGCAGCCCGAAAGCCGGCACCCACCCAAGGCAGCCCAGCCACGCCGAACGCCCGTTCCGCTACCCGACCGAAAATTTGCGCTTCACAGCAGCTTCCACCAGGGCACTAACCCGTATTCGACAGATCCATCTCAGGCAGGCAGATGCGGGCGAGTTCGTCCAACGGGATCCCCAGCACGGCGGCCAGCGCCGCGACGGTCGTGAAGGCCGGTGTGGCCAGGCGTCCGGTTTCGATCTTGCGCAACGTCTCCGGTGAGATCGACGCGGCGTGCGCGACCTCGGCGGGTTTGCGGTCGCCGCGGCTTTCGCGCAGGAACGCGCCCAGGCGTTGACCGGCGGCACGTTGTTGCGGCGTCAGGGGTGATCGGACCATGCGACGAGAATACGCCACCCTGGTATGAAAATACCGAGACCTCCACTAGGCTGGTATTTCTATACCGCCCATTGGACAGGAATGCGGATGCTGGAACTCAAAACACCCCGCGAAGTCGAGGCCATGCGCACCACGGGTGCCTTCATCGCCGACCTGCTGGAGGATCTGCACTCGCGCGCGGCGGTGGGGGTCAACCTGCTCGATCTCGAGTACCGGGCCCGCCAGTTGATCGAAGACCGGGGCGCGGTGTCCTGCTACTGGGACTATGCGCCGTCCTTCGGCCGTGGCCCGTTCCGCAACGTCATCTGCCTCTCGGTCAACGACGCTGTGCTGCATGGCCTTCCACATGACTACGCGCTGCGCGACGGCGACCTGTTGAGCATGGACATCGCCGTCTCGATCGACGGCTGGGTGGCCGACTCGGCGCGCAGCCTGATCGTCGGCACGCCACGGCCCGAGGACCAGCGGGTCGTCGAGGCCACCGAACGGGCACTGGAAGCCGGCATCGCCGCTGCGCTCCCGGGCGGAAGACTGGGAGACATCTCCGCGGCCATCGGTGCGGTCGCCGACGCGTACGGCTACCCCGTCAACGTCGAGTTCGGCGGGCACGGCCTGGGCCGCACCATGCATGAAGATCCGCACGTCTCCAACCGGGGACGTGCCGGACGCGGGCTGGTGCTGCGACCCGGGCTGACACTCGCGCTGGAGCCCTGGTTCGCCCAGGGCACCAACAAAATCGTCTATGACCGGGACGGTTGGACCATCCGATCGGCCGACGGGTCACGCACCGCCCACTCCGAACACACCATCGCCGTCACCGACGGGTCACCCCTCGTAATGACCCGCCGGGCGGCCTGACCCCGCTACAGGTGCGGAGCTTCCTTGATGGTCGAGTCCGGGGTCCCGGCCGTCTGACACCAGGTCTGCACTGCCAGACGGGTCCCGGTGACCTCCAACTGCGCTGCGTCGGTGCCCTTTTCGTCCTTGAGCATCTTCGCCACGGCTTCGTTCTGGGTCTTCTCGTCCTGACCGATGAAGTCCTCACACTTGGTGTCTCCACCGGTGACCGCCGGCGAGCATCCGACCAGGGCGGCACTCACGGCCATCCCCGCCATCAATAGACCTGCCGAACGCTTCACTGTGCTCTCCAACCTCGTGCGTCCCATACGCATCGTCGCACCGTTTGTACCCGATGCCCGACCCGTCGAAACCTGCCGATGGTCGCCGTCGCGCTCGCGCCTAAAGTCTCATGCGTGACCACTGCGAACCCGTTCGATCCGTCCCGCTGGCAGCCCGTCGACGGCTTCGAGCTGACCGACATCACCTACCACCGGCACGTCGTCGACGGAGTGCGCCAGCCCACCGTGCGGGTCGCCTTCGACCGGCCCGACGTGCGCAATGCGTTCCGTCCGCACACCGTCGACGAGCTCTACCGGGTGCTCGACCACGCCCGGATGTCCCCCGATGTCGGCGTCATCCTGCTGACCGGCAACGGCCCGTCCGCCAAGGACGGCGGCTGGGCGTTCTGCTCCGGCGGTGACCAGCGCATCCGCGGCCGCAGCGGCTACCAATACGCCGAAGGCGAGACCGCCGAAACCGTGGACCCGGCCCGGGCCGGCAGGCTGCACATCCTGGAGGTGCAGCGGCTCATCCGGTTCATGCCCAAGGTGGTCATCTGCCTGGTCAACGGCTGGGCGGCCGGCGGCGGACACAGTCTGCACGTCACCTGCGACCTCACCCTGGCCAGCCGCGAGCACGCCAGGTTCAAGCAGACCGATGCCGATGTCGGCAGCTTCGACGGCGGGTTCGGCAGCGCCTACCTGGCCCGCCAATCCGGCCAGAAATTCGCCCGTGAGATCTTCTTCCTGGGCCGGCCCTACGACGCGCAGACCATGTATCAGATGGGGGCGGTGAACGCCGTCGTCGACCACGCCGACCTGGAGACCGAGGGTCTGCAGTGGGCGGCCGAGATCAACGGCAAGTCCCCGCAGGCGATCCGGATGCTCAAGTTCGGCTTCAACCTGATCGACGACGGGCTGGTGGGCCAGCAGGTGTTCGCCGGTGAGGCAACGCGTCTGGCCTATATGACCGATGAGGCCGTGGAGGGACGGGACGCGTTCCTGGAGAAGCGGGAACCGGACTGGAGCGGGTTCCCCCGCTACTTCTGAGCCTCGATTTCGGCGCGGATACGTATGGTCAGCGGACGAAAACGCGCCCAACTCTAAGATCAAGCGGTGAGTAAGAACCCTTTGCGCCGGCTGTCCGACGCCGTGCTGCTGACCAGCATGCGGCCCCCGCTGACCGAGTACCTGGGCCGCGGCCCCGAGGTCGAGTTGCGCGGGAAGCGCGTCCTGATCACCGGGGCGTCCTCCGGTATCGGCGAAGCCTCGGCAGTGAAACTGGCCAAGCTGGGCGCCAGCGTCATCGTGGTGGCGCGGCGCGAGGATCTGCTCGGCGCGGTGGCCGACCGGATCCGCGAGAACGGCGGTATGGCCGAGGCGATCACCGCCGACCTGTCCGACCTCGACGCCGTCGACGCATTGGCCGCCCGGGTTGTGGAAAGCCATGGCGGCGTGGACATCCTGGTCAACAACGCCGGCCGCTCGATCCGGCGGCCGCTGATCGACTCGCTGGAACGCTGGCACGACATCGAACGCACCATGGCGCTGAACTACTACGCGCCGTTGCGTCTGATGCGCGCCCTGGTGCCGGGCATGATCGCGCGCGGCGACGGGCACGTCATCAACGTGTCCACCTGGGGTGTGATGAACGAATCCTCCCCGCTGTTCGGTGCGTATCAGGCGTCCAAGGCCGCGCTGACCGCGGCGAGCCGGGTGGCCGAGACCGAATGGTCGGGCAAGGGTGTGCATTCCACCACGCTGTACTACCCGCTGGTGAAGACGCCGATGATCGAGCCGACCAAGGAGTTCGTGGCGATGCCGGGGCTGTCCGCCGAGGAGGCCGCCGACTGGATGGTGACCGCGGCCCGCACCCGCCCGGTGCGTATTGCGCCGCGGATGGCGGTCACCGCCAAGGCGCTCGACAGTGTGGCGCCCGGGCTGCTAGGCGTGATCATGAAGCGCGGCGTCGTAGAAACCTCCTAGCACCTACCATCGAAACCCATGCTGACCCTGGACTGGATCCGGCAGCGAGACCCCGAGTACGACGCGCTGCGCCGTGCCGCCCGGGCGGCCATCGTCCTCCCCGTCGCGGCGGCAGTCAGCTTCCTGCTCGCCGGCGGCACGCAGGCGCCGATGTTCGCCATCTTCGGTTCGGTGGCGTTGCTGATCATCGCCGACTTCCCCGGCAACCGGTCCGCCCGCGCCCTGGCCTACGCCGGGCTCGGGTTCAACGGCGCGGTGCTGATCAGCATCGGCACCCTGGTGGCGCCCTACCCGTGGCTCAGCGTCGGGTCGATGTTCATCCTCGGTGTCACGGTGATGTTCTCCGGGGTGCTCAGCGAGACCGTCGCCGCCGGGCAGCGCGCCACCCTGCTGACCTTCGTGCTGCCCGCCTGCACGCCGCCCGGCCCCATCGACGAACGGCTGACCGGATGGCTGATCGCGCTGGCCGTGTGCGTGCCGGCGGCGCTGTTCCTGCTTCCACCGCGGCATCACGACGACCTGCGCAGGCACGCGGCAAGCGTGTGCCGCGCGCTCACGGACTGCCTGGAGGGTGTCGCGTCGACCAAGGACGTCACCCGGGCCATGAACGCGTTGTGGGCCAACTTCGTCAACGCCGATTTCCGCCCGGTCGCCCTGACCGCGGGCAGCCGGGCGTTGGTCCGCGTGGTCGACGATCTCGGCTGGCTGTCCGACCGGATCACCGACCGGACCGGCGCGGCCCTCGGCGATCTGCTGCCACCCATTGTCGCCGTGCTGCGCGACTGCGCGGCGGTGCTTTCCATCTCCGATCCACGGCTGCGCGCCACCCGCGGCACCGAGCTCACCTCCGCGCTGACCGACCTGCGGGCGGTCGCCCAGGGCCGCTACCGGGAGGACATCGAGCAGATCCTCGCGGTTCCCGATGACGCGACCGCCGTCGAGGTCGGCCGGGTCCTGCTGGGGCGCCGCACTTTCTCGGCCACCGTGGGTGTCACCGGACGCATCATCCGCAACGCCGCGCTGGCCGACGCCCGGCCGGTCTGGGCGCGGGTGCTGGGGCGCGGACTCCCGGAGACCGGTGCCGCGGACTGGGTGATGCCCGAGACCACGGCCGTCGCGGCCATCACCAAGGGTTTCCTGGATACCCGGGCGCTGGTGTTGCGCAACAGCCTGCGCACCGGGCTGGGCCTGGCACTGGCCGTCGCGGTCACCCACGTGTTCCCGGTGGAGCACGGGTTCTGGGTCGTGCTCGGCGCGCTGTCGGTGCTGCGCAGCAGCGCGCTCACCACCGGGACCCGGGTGCTGCGCGCAGTGGCCGGTACCGTACTCGGGTTCGCGCTGGGTGTCGCGGTGATCGAGCTGGTCGGCGTGGACCCGGTGGTGATGTGGCTGCTGCTGCCGATGGTCGCCTTCGGCTCGGCCTTCGTGCCCGAGGTGGCATCGTTCATCGCCGGGCAGGCGGCGTTCACGATGATGGTGTTGATCATCTTCAACCTCATCCAGCCCTCGGGGTGGGCGGTGGGGCTCATCCGCGTCGAAGACGTCGTGGTGGGGGCGCTGGTCGGCGTCGCGGTCTCGCTGTTGCTGTGGCCCCGCGGGGCATCAGCGCCGACATCGCTGGCGGTCGACAACGCGCGCGCGGCGGGCGCGGCACTGCTCAAGGCGGCCGTGCGCCGCGTCATCTGCGGATCCTCCGAGACCACCGACAACCAGGTGTTCTCGCTCAGCCGCAGCGCGCTGGAGGCCAGCCGGAGCCTCGATGATGCTGTCCGGCAGTATCTTTCGGAGAACGGTGGCCACAACGACGTGCGGGCGCCGATCGTGCGGGCGGCCAACCGCGCGGTGCGACTGCGGGCCGCGGCGGAGTTGGTGGCCGATGTGGTGCCCCCACCGCTCGGGGTGTATCCGCGAGCGCGCGAACTGCTGGAACAGCACGCCGAGGTGGTGTGCGCGGAAAAAGGAGCGTCGGGACAGCCGATCAGCGACGACTTCGTGCTGGCGCTGCGCGCCGAGGCCGGGGCCGACGCACTCGCGGTGTCCGCGGCGCTGCCGTTGCTCACCGTCGCGGCCCACCTCGGTGAACTCGAACTGCTGTACCCGAGTAGTTGATTCCAGCGAGCGTGCGCGGACTCTCCGAAGACCCGGCGTGTTGGCCCGCAGACACGCACGCTCGCGGGAGATTGAGTCAGGGGCGGCCTTCACGATCGGGCTGCGGGCAGCGGATCGACTTTAGGTTAGGCATGCCATACTCGGCCGGTGCCGGAGTATGCGATCGAACTGGACGACATCACCAAGTCCTTTCGGGACAAACAGGCCCTGAGCGGCGTGACGTTCCGCATGCCGGCCGGCACCGTGCTCGGGGTGCTCGGACCCAACGGCGCGGGCAAGACCACCACCATCAACGTGCTGTCCACGCTGATCCGGCCGACCTCCGGATCGGCGAAGGTCGCCGGCTACGACGTCGTCACCCAGGCCGCCCAGGTGCGCAAGAGCATCGGGCTCACCGGCCAGTACGCCGCGATCGACGAGATGCTGACCGGCCGGGAGAACCTGGTGCTGTTCGGCGAACTCAACGGGCTGACCCGCGCGCAGGCCCGCGCCCGCGCCGACGAACTGCTCGAGGCGTTCAGCCTGACCGACGCCGCGGGGCGCCGGGTCGGCACCTACTCCGGCGGGATGCGCCGCCGCGCCGATATCGCCTGCGGGCTGGTCGCCGAGCCCGCGGTGGTGTTCTTGGACGAACCCACCACCGGGCTGGACCCGCGCAGCCGGCGCGAGGTCTGGGACCTGGTGAGCTCGCTGACCGGCCGCGGCACCAGCGTGCTGCTGACCACCCAGTACCTCGACGAGGCGGATGCGCTGTCGGATTCGATCGTCGTCATCGATCACGGCAGGGTGATCGCCGAAGGCACCGCCGACGAACTCAAGCAACGCGTGGGCGGCAGCTTCTGCCAGGTGACACCTGTGCACACCGCCGATGGGCCGCGCATCGCCGAAGCACTGTCCGGACTCGGGGAGGTCAGCACGGACCCGGACACCGGGGCACTGTCGATTCCGGCACCGGGCGGCCTGAGCACGCTCAGCGAGGTGTTCCGCCGGCTCGAGGCCCTCCGTATCGAGGTCGGTGACATCGCGCTGCGCAAACCCTCGCTGGACGAGGTGTTCTTCACCCTGACGGCCCCGGCGCCGTGACCGCACTCGGCGCGCTGACCCGGCGGTCGGTGCTCGGCACCTTGCGCGGCGGTGACCTGGTGTTCGCCGTCGGCGGGCCGATCGCGTTCTTCGTGTGCTTCGACATCACCCTGCGCAATGTCATCGACACCGGCACCATGAGCTACGCCCAGTACATCCTGCCCGTCATCGTGGTGCAGGCGATGATCTTCACCGCCATGACCACCGCCGACCGGGCGGCGCGAGACAACCTGAGCGGCATGGGTATTCGGATGCGATCACTTCCGGTCACCGCGCTGGCACCGGTGACCGCCCGGATGCTCTCGGCGTTGGTGCGGGCGTGCGCGGCGATGGTGGGCGCGATCGTCATCGGATATCTGTTCGGCTTCCGGTTCTCCGGCAGTGTGGCCGCGGTAACCGTCTTCATCGGACTCGCGCTGCTGCTGTCGCTGGCGTTGTCGCTGGGCGCGGACGCCCTGGGATCACTGGCCGGCAGCACCGAGGAGGCCGGCCAGACCCTGTTGATCCCGCAACTGCTGCTGGTGATGCTGTCCACCGGAATCGCTCCGGCGGAGGCGTTCCCGTCCTGGCTGGGTCCGTTCGTGCGGCATCAGCCGGTGTCGGTGATCGCCGAGACGCTGCGCGGGCTGACCATCGGCGAGTACCGCCACCTCGCGCTCAGCCTCACCTGGTGTGCCGGGCTGCTGGTGGCGTTCGGCGCGATCGCGGTCCGGATGCAAAGGCGGGCGTCATGACCCTGCTCCGCCAGAGCCGCCTGCAGGCCCGCCGGCTGTTGCTGGGCTGGCAACGCGCCCCGGTCGTGCTGATCCAGTCGCTGATATTTCCCACCTTCCTGCTGATCGTCTACAAGCAGGTCATCGGCGAATCGGTGCTGCACCTGACCGGCGGGAACAGCCTGTACGGCCTGGTGCCGATGTGCGCGATCGCCGGAGCCCTGTTCGGCGCGATGGGCACCGGTGCGGCCATCCCCGACGAACGGGAGTCCGGCCTGCTCAGCAGGCTGTGGGCGCTGCCAGTGCACCGGGCCAGCGCGCTCACCGGCAGACTGCTCGCCGAGGGCACCCGGGCCTTCGTCGGCACCCTGGTGATCACCGCCGTCGGCGTCGCGATGGGCCTGCGCTTCGGCCAAGGTTGGCCGGCGGCAATCGCTTTCGTGGCGATCCCGGTGTTCATGGTGGTCGGGTTCGCCGCCGTCATCGTGGCCGTCGCCGTGCAGTCGAACGGGAAGAACATCATCACCGGCCTGTCCACGGTGTGCTTTCTGCTGTTGTTCTTCAACTCCGGCATGGTGCCGGTCGACGTGTTCCCGCACTGGCTCGAACCCGTGGTGCGGGCCCAGCCGATGTCCCCGGCAATCGAAGCGATGCGCGGACTGGCCGTCGGCGGGCCGATCCTGTGGCCCGTGCTGCAGTCCGCGGCGTGGGTCACCGGGTTGCTGGCGGTGTTCGGGCCCATCGCGGTGCGCGGCTACCGTGTCGCGGCCGAATCCGCCTGACCCGTGATAAACACGACGTATGGAGATCCTGGCCAGCCGGATGCTGATACGGCCGGCCGACTACCCGACGTCCCTCGAGTTCTACCGCGACCGGATCGGGCTGGCCATTGCCCGCGAATACGGCGGTGGCACCGTCTTTTACGCCGGACAGTCGCTGATCGAGCTGGCCGGGCACGGTGAGCCGGCCGCAGCCGGGATTCTCTGGCTGCAGGTGCGCGACGTCTACGCCGCCCAGACCGAGCTGACCGGCCGGGGTGTGCCGATCGCGCGGGCCGCCACCGAGGAGCCCTGGGGTTTGCACGAGATGCACGTCGCCGATCCCGACGGTGTCACGCTGATCTTCGTCCAGGTCCCCGACACGCATCCGCTGCGCCGCGACACCAGGGACTGACGCATGGCCAAATCCGTGTTGGGGCGCGGCACCGCCCGTGCCCGCGTGCTGGAGGCCGCGCTGGCGCAGTTCGCCGAGCACGGTGTCAGCGGCACCACCCTGCAGATGATCGCCGACAGCATCGGTGTGGGTAAGGCGTCGGTCTACTACCAGTTCCACTCCAAAGAGGAGATCGTGGCGGCCGCCGCGCAGCCGATGTTCGACGATATGGCCCGCGTGGTGACGATCGCCGAGGCGGTGCCCGACCCCGAGACCCGGCGCGAGATCACCATCAGCGGTTTCATCGAGTTCAGCGTGCGGCACCGCAGACTGGCCGCGGTGCTGGCCGGTGACCCGGTGCTGGAGAGCCTCGTGCAGTCCCGGCCGGATCTCACCGATATCAAGGATCGCTTCACGAACCTGCTGCTCGGCGGCGGGCACGGCCCAGCGGGCCGGGTCGTGATATCGATGGTCACCAGCGGCATCTTCGCCGCCGTCACCGACAGATCGCTGGGCGATGTCAGCGACGAAGTCCTGCACCGGACGCTGTTGGAGGTGGCGCAGCAGCTGACGCGCACCACTTCCTATTTCGAGTGAGCAGGCGCTACCAGGTCCAGACGCCGGGATCGGCGGGCGGGTAGGTCGCGCAGTTCTTCGTGCCGTGCGCGACGACGCCCTTGTTGTTGAAGAACAACTTGGCCCAGTTCGGCCAATTCCAGGCCAGCTGTTCGTAGAACGCGTTGGTGGCGGTGTCCTCGGAGTACTGGCGCCGTCCCGCATAGTCCATGGAGAAGAACCAGGTGATGCGATCCCGCGCCCACCGCTGCACGTCGGGGGACTTGTTGTTGTAGTCGATCATGTAGCGCTCGTAGTACACCGGGTTGGTGTCGCGGACCGCGGCCATGTACTGGTCCACGGTGCAGGTGGTCTTGAGCATGTTGCTCGGGATCGGATACTCGTCGGTGGCATCGGCGGCGGCGATGCCCGGCGTGGCCAGCAGTACCACGACGGCACCTGCGGTGGCGATGAATCGGTTGCGGCGCATCACGTTCGGCCCTTTCAACGTCGGTCGGCGGCGCGTTGCAACGCGGGCGCCTGTTCGGGGCAGTAGAGCGGGATCGCTCCGCCCACGAACTGCCAGGCCTGATCCGTCGTGGAGCCGCGGTTCAGTTGTTCGTGGACGAACTCCGCCGAGGCGAAGGCGTCCGCGTCGTGCCCGTTGTTCAAACGCTTGCACATCAGCTTGGCGATCCAGGCGTTGAAGTCCTTCTGGCCGTAGATCCCGTAGTCGTGCAACTGATCTGCAAACGCTTCATCGCGGTCGGCGTGGGCCACCGGTGCGGTCGCGAAGGCCAGCGCCGCGACGCACCCGGCTATGGCCGACTTCATCATCGAAAACCTCATCACACCAACGCATCCTGTGGTCGACGCTGGATCGGCGGCCAGGCTTGCGGCTTCGGCCGCTGGCGCACATGTTGGGGCCACCAGAACCACTTGCCGAGCAGGGCTGCAATAGAAGGTGTCATGAACGAGCGGATCACCAGGGTGTCGAACAGCAGACCGAGACCGATCGTGGTACCGACCTGACCCATGATCGTCAGATCGCTGACGGCCATCACCATCATGGTGAAGGCGAACACCATGCCTGCCGCGGTGACGGTGGAACCACTGCCACCCATGGCCCGGATCATGCCGGTGTTCAGCCCCGCATGTATTTCTTCCTTCATGCGGGAGACCACCAGCAGGTTGTAGTCCGCGCCCACCGCAAGCAGGATGATCACCGCCATCGGTAGCACCATCCAGTGCAGCTCGATTCCGAGCAGGTGCTGCCACAGCAGCACCGAGACACCGAAGGACGCACCCAGCGAAAGCACCACCGTGCCGACGATCACCGCCGCCGCGACGATCGCCCTGGTGAGAATCAGCATGATCAGGAAGATCAGACCGATCGCGGCGATCCCGGCGATGATCAGGTCGTACTGCGTCCCGTCGGCCATGTCCTTGAAGGTGGATGCGGTACCGCCCATGTAGATCGTCGAGCCCTCCAGCGGGGTGCCCTTGATGGCGTTCTTGGCCGCGGTCTTGACCGGATCGATCCGCTCGATGCCCTCGGCGGACATCGGATCGCCCTCATGGTTGATCATGAATCGCACCGCATGCCCGTCCGGCGACAGGAACTGCTCCAATCCCTTTGCGAAATCGGGATTGTCGAACGCCTCGGCCGGCAGATAGAACGAGTCGTCGTTCATCGCATCGTTGAAGGCCTTACC
The DNA here is from genome assembly GCF_002968335.2 of Mycobacterium sp. ITM-2016-00316. Lineage (NCBI taxonomy): Bacteria > Bacillati > Actinomycetota > Actinomycetes > Mycobacteriales > Mycobacteriaceae > Mycobacterium > Mycobacterium sp. ITM-2016-00316. The sequence goes on along the minus strand of NZ_CP134398.1, from coordinate 780,157 downwards.
CATCTCGGTCGACGTCTCCGACATGATGCGCTGCTGCTCCTGCATACCCTGCTGGGTCTGCTGCATGGTCTGCATCATTTCTTTCATGTTGACCATGGTCTGCTTCATCTCGGGCATGATCGCAATCATCTGCGGCATCAGTTCGTTGAGCCGATGCATCTGCGGCATCATCTCGTTCATGTTGGTGGTCATCACATCGATGCCGTCGAGCACGTCGAAGACGGACCGAATGGACCAGCACATCGGGATGTTGTAGCAATGCGGTTCCCAGTAGAGGTAGTTGCGCATCGGCCGGAAGAAGTCGTCGAAGTTGGCGATGCTGTCCCGCATGTCCTCGATGTCACCGACCATGAGGTCCATCGACGACACCATCTTGGCCGTGGTGTCGGCCATCTCCTCGGTGATCGTCTGCATCTTGTCCATGCTGGCGATGGTCCGGTCCATGTCCGCCACCTGATTGGTCATGTCGGCGGTGCGGTCCTGGTTGTACTTCTCGTTCAACCGCTGCAGCGTGCTGTTCTGACTGATCATGTATGGGATCGAGGTGTTCTCGATCGGCGTGCCGTCTGGCCGGGTGATGGTCTGCACCCGGCCGATACCGTCGACCTGGAAGATGGCCTTGGCGATCTTCTCGATGACCAGGAAGTCGGCCGGGTTCCGCAGATCCCGGTCACTCTCGATCATCAGGATCTCCGGGTTCAGCCGGGCCGGTGAGAAATGCCGTTCGGCCGCTGCATAACCCTGGTTTGCACTGATCTCATCCGGTAGGTACAGCCGGTCGTTGTAGCTGGTCTTGTAACCCGGCAGCGCCAGCAGACCGATCAACGAGACGGCGATCGAGGAAATCAGGATCGCACCGGGCCAGCGCACCACCGCGGCGCCGACCTTGCGCCAACCCCGCACGCGCCCGGCACGTTTGGGATCCAGGAAACGCGCGCCCACGGTGACCATGGCCGGCCCGAAGGTCATGGCCGTGACGATCAGCACCAGCATCCCGACGGCCAGTGGCACACCGAGGGTCTGAAAGTACGGCAACCGGGTGAAACTCAGGCAGAAGGTGGCGCTTGCGATGGTCAGACCGGAGCCGACGATCACGTGCGCGGTTCCACCGAACATGGTGTAGTACGCCTGTTCTCGATCCTCGCCGGCGCTCCTGGCCTCCTGATATCGGCCGATGAGGAAGATCGCATAGTCCACCGATATCGCGATGGCGAGCGTGACCAGCAGACCGGTGGCAAACGTCGAGAGACCAATGATCTCGTAATAGCCGAGCGCGGCCACCGCGCCTCGCACGGTCAGTAGGCTGACCGCGACCATCACGATCATCATCACCATCGTCATGAGCGAGCGGTAGATGATGAGCAACATGGTGATGATGACCACGAAGGTCAACGCCTCGATCAACCGCATACTGCCGTGGCTGGCCTCGGTCTGCTCGGCCGTCATCGCTGCGGAGCCAGTGACGAAGACCTCGACCCCCGGGGGCGCCGCCACGCTGTGCACGATGTTCTTGACGGCTTCGATGGACTCCAGCGACAGCGCCTCGCCCTGGTTTCCGGCCAGGTTTGCCGAGACGTAGACGGCCTTGCCGTCCCCGCTCTGCACACCGGATGCGGTGAGCGGATCGCTCCACAAGTCTTGAACGTGCTCAACGTGTTTGGTGTCCGCGCGCAGCTTCTCGATCAGCTCTGAGTAGTAGCGACGAGAATCGTCACCGAGCTTGTCCTTGCCCTCCAGCACGATCATCACCGAGCTGTTGGACTCGTATTCGTCGAAGACGCGTCCGATGTGCTCGGTGGCGATGACGGCCGGCGCCTCTTTCGGGCTCATCGAGACCGACCGCATCTCACCGACCGCTTCCAACTGCGGGACGGCAACGTTCAGTAGGACCGCGATGGCGATCCAGCCGAGGATGAAGGGGATGGCCAGCGTTCGGAACAGCCGGGCAATCCTGCCGAAATGGGCGGTTTCGTGTGCGGCGGGCACGACGGCGATGGGCCCGGTGGGCGCATCCGCACTGTGCGCGCTCATGCGACCCCCTCGCAGGCTCGGGTCTCGCCTGTCACCCGTCGATTCGCTCCGCAAGCGTCGCTCATGCCGACTTCACGATGCAGAAGGTCTGGACATTGGTGCCGCTGATGCTGCGCTCGTCCTTCAGCTCCCCGTCGACGAGCACCCGACAACCCAGGAAGCTGGTCTTGCCCTGGGCGACGATGTTGGCCGCGGCCGAGGGTTCGGTCGTCTGCAGCGTGACCGACCACGGCAGGATCGCACCGTCGACGCGCTGCGGTTCGCCCTGCAGGTCCACGTAGTTCACATCTACTGCCGCCCCTTCCGGGCCAAAGATCTCGTAGGTCACTACTTTTGGATCGAACGGCTCAGGGTCGTTGGCGAACTCGATCGGCGTGACCAGTGGCGGGTCGGACGCGAACATGCCGCGGACGCGGTCCACTGTGAAGCCGGCTACCCCCACCACCACGACGATCACCAGGGGCAGCCAAGCCCGTTTGAGCAGTTGCATGTCCGCTTTCCTCCTGCAGTGACGCGCCGGTTGGCTGGTCCGATGAACCCCTCAGCCATCAGTGGCACTCAAGTTATACAATCGGCTTACTTCTTACAAGCCGTACGGCTAAGTGTTGCTCATCACACCACGTAACAATGACTAGCCAGAAGGACGATATGGACACGCTTGGGCACCGCAGCGACGGGAGGGGGGACGTGGTCACCGCACGTGACCGCGTGGTCGCGGTGGCCGTCGGGTTGTTCGCCGAACACGGCGTGCAGGGCACATCGCTGCAGATGATCGCCGACCGGATCGGCGTCGGCAAAGCCGCGGTCTATTACCAGTTCAAATCCAAGGATGACATCGTCCTTGCGACACTGCGGCCCATCTTCGAGGACCTGGCGCGTCTCATAGAACGTGCGGAAGCATTACCGCACAGCGCCTCTCGACAGGATATGACCATCGAAGGTGTGGTCGACCTGATGATCCGCCAGCGCCACGCGGCGTTCCCGTTCCGCAGGGACCGCTACATCGACCACCTCGTCGCCCGACACCCCGAACTTCAAGCCACCGCCGACCGCTTTCGCGCGCTGCTGCTGGGGCCCGATCATGACTACACGACACGCGTATCACTGGCCGTGGCCGTCACCGGAAGCTACTACTGCGCAACAGTTTCGACGCTGAAAGATATCTCTGCCCCGCAGCTGCGCGCGGTGCTGCTCAGCTACTTCAGGCAGTGCCTGGTGCCCGGTCAGCGAGCGGGTGCTGCCAGCGGCCAGCCCACCGAGGCCAGCCGGGACGCAACCTGATGCAGCTCTTCGGGATTGGGCTCCTTGGCGATGATCATCTGGATGGCGCCGCTGATCTCGGCCTCGGTCACCGGTGTGTCACCATTACTGGACCGCAGGACCGCCTGGGCGGCCTTGACCACTTCGTCCTCGGTGAGCGAGCGCTTGAGCAGCGCCAGCAGCGCGAAGTAGTCCGTCGGAGGAACTCCCTCGGGGTAACCCTGGTGCAGCCAGCCGAGGACGCTGTCCAGAAAGCTCTTGTTCTCACTCATATCCATGTACTCACTTCTTGGGCAGGAACGGGAAGAGGTCCACACCGGTGTGGTGAATGATCGTGGCTCTGGTGATCCACAGCACCGCCGTCAAGATCACCCAACCGACGAAGACGAACAGTGCGATACCGAGAAACTTCAGCGCGGGATTCGCAGGGGCCGCAGCTACATCCGCGCCGTCGCCACGAGCGTAGGCCACCAGTCCGAGCGCGAACACCGCGGGCAGACCGGCACCGAGCAGCAGGCCGATCCCCAGCACCTTCAGAATGCTCTCCATGTACACCATCAGAATTCCTTAGCTTGTGCGGTCAGACCGACGCGGCGGGCTTGCTGTCCGAACTGGTTTCGCGTAGCTCGGCCGGAACAACGGAGTTGGTCGAGGCATCCCAGTCGGCGTTGACATTGCTGTGGTCGACCTTCTGCTGCTGGGCGCGCCACCACATGTAGGCGGACAGCCCGATGAGGAGCAGGAAGATCAGCCCGTCACCGATCAGGTCGGAGCCGGTCAACGACTTCACGCCGTTGGACAGCCAGTACGACAGCGCGCCGACCAATCCGGCGGCGGGCAGCGTGACCAGCCAGGCGACGGCCATCCGGCCCGCGACCGCCCAACGCACCTCGGCGCCGGGCTTGCCCACGCCGCTGCCGAGGATCGATCCGGTGGCCACGTGCGTGGTCGACAGCGCCATACCGGCTGCGCTGGAGCTCAGAATGATTGCCGCAGAGGAGGCTTCGGCGGCGAAGCCCTGAGGTGACTCGATCTCGACCAGGCCCTTGCCCAGCGTGCGGATGACCCGCCAGCCGCCCAGGTAGGTACCGAGGCCGATGGCGACCGCACAACTGAAGATGATCCAGAACGGAAGACCCTGTTCCTTGACATCACCGGTCAGGTGCCCGGTGGTGATGAGGGCGAGCGCGATGACACCCATGGTCTTCTGCGCATCGTTGGTGCCGTGCGCCAGCGCGACCAGCGAGGCCGTGGCGATCTGCCCCCAGCGGAAGCCCTCCCGGCGCTGCTTCTCGGCAACGTTGCGGGTGAGCTTGTAGACCACCCAGGTGCCGCAGCAGGCGACCAGGCCGGCGATGACGGGTGCGGCGACCGCAGGGATCAGCACCTTCTGGGTAACGCCGGACCAGTTGACGCCCGCGGTGCCCAGCGCGGCCAGGCCGGCGCCGATGAGCCCACCGAAAAGCGCGTGCGAGGAACTCGACGGGATGCCGAACAGCCAGGTGAGCAGATTCCACAGAATGCCGCCGATCAGACCGGCGAAGATGATGGTCAGGCCCGTCGAAGCATCGATCCCCGGCAAGAGCGAGCCGGTGCTGGAGTCCTGCACCTTCAGCACCGAGGTGGTGACCGTGACGGCCACCTCGACCGAGAGGAAGGCACCCACCAGGTTCAGCACGCCGGCCAGCACCACCGCGGTCTTGGGTTTGAGCGCCCCGGTCGCGATGGAGGTCGCCATCGCGTTGCCGGTGTCATGAAAGCCGTTGGTGAAGTCGAATGCCAGTGCTGTGGCAATCAGCAACACCAGAATGATCAGCTCAGCGCTCATGCCGCAATTCTGAGACATCTCACAGCATTTCGCGTAATTTCACCCAAGTCGGGAGTCGCCTCCCACCTGCGGGTTTGAGGTGGAGCCCGACGTTGTTCGTCGAGCGTTCATGATCGCGCCGGCCGGCGTTGGAGATTGTCGGCAACGTCGGCGCAGGTGACACCCATCTGGCAGGCTGGCGCAGTGAACGCAATGCTGGAGGAAGACGCCGCACGGGTGCGGGCCCGGCTGTCCACCCAGGACCGGCCGCTCGTTGACTCGAGAGAACAGGATCCGGAGGGCCCGGCATCACCGTCCTGAGCACCCTCGCCGTCGGCACCGGCGCCGCGGCCCTGGCGATACTGCCGGATCTTGAGTCAGCACTCGCCGGGGGCGGGGCGCGTCTGCCGGTGCCGGCCGCCGATGCCCGCCAGCGCGAGTTGCTGACCGCCACGCTGCGCGCCGGCGAACTCATCGACGACGATATCGCGGTCGTCGTATCGACCTCTGGCACGACCGGAATCCCCAAGGGCGCCATGCTTTCCGCTGCCGCGCTGACCTGTAGCGCCACCGCGACCCACCGGCGTCTCGGCGGTACGGGCCGCTGGCTGCTGGCGCTGCCCGCCTATCACGTGGCCGGCCTGCAGGTCCTGGTGCGCAGTGTCGTCGGCGGTAGCGTGCCCGTCGCACTGGACGCGAGTTTCGAGCCCGCCGACCTGGTCGCCGCGGTGGCCGCGATGGGAACCGGGCGGCGCTACACCTCGCTGGTGTCCAATCAGCTCGACAAGGCGCTGGCCGACCCATCGGCCGCCGCGGCGCTGGGCGAACTCGACGCTGTCCTGATCGGCGGTGGCCCGATGCCGACGGGGGTGCGCGAGAAGGCCGCGGCCGCTGGGGTTCGGGTGGTGCGGACCTACGGGATGAGCGAAACCTGCGGTGGTTGTGTGTACGACGGTGTGCCGCTGGACGGCGTGCAGATACGTCTCGACGCGGGTCGGGTGTCCCTCGGCGGGCCGGTGCTGGCATCCGGGTACCGCAACCCGGCAAACCCCGACCCGTTCGCCGAGCCGGGCTGGTTCCGCACCGATGACTTTGGTGCGATGGATGATTCGGGCATGCTGCGCATCCTGGGCCGTGCCGATGACGCGGTCAGCACCGGCGGGCTGACCGTGCTGCCCCAGCTGGTGGAGAACGCGTTGGCAGGCCACCCCGCCGTCGCCGAGTGCGCGGTGTTCGGGGTGCCCGATGCCCGCCTCGGACAGCGCGTCGTCGCGGCGGTCGTGCTGGCGGCCGGGCAGCGCGAACCGACGCTCGCAGAGCTGCGGGCCCATGTAGGCAGGACCCTCGACCCCACCGCCGCACCGCGGCAGTTGCACTTCGTCGACGAACTCCCCCGGCGGGGCATCGGCAAGCTGGACAGGCGGGCATTGATCCAACGATTCGGGGCATGATGGATCGGGTGAGCACCGAACCAGTCGAGATCACGTCGGTTGACGCCTTGCGGGAGATCGTCGGCCATCCTGCACCAGCGGTGGCCAACAAGGTGGGCGACCGCCTGCTCGATGTACACCGGCAATGGGTGGCCAACTCGCCGCTGTGTTTCGTCGCCACCACCGACATCGACGGCCGGGTGGACGTCTCCCCCAAGGGTGATCCGCCCGGATTCGTGCACATCATCGATGACACCACCATCGCCATTCCGGAGCGCCCCGGCAACAAACGGGTGGACGGCTATCTCAACGTGCTGACCAATCCGCACGTCGGCACCATTTTCGTCATACCGGGTCGTGGGGACACCGTGCGGATCAATGGCCGGGCCAGAATCCTTTCGGACGCCGACTATTTCGACGATCTCGCGGTGCAGGGAAAACGGCCCATCCTGGCGCTGGAAGTCCACGTCGACGAGGTGTTCTTCCACTGCTCGAAGGCGTTCCTGCGCTCGGACGCCTGGAATCCGGAGACCTGGACGCCGGATTCGGTGCCGAGCACCGCGGCGCTGGCCAAGTCGTTCAAGGCCGAGCAGAGCATGGCAGAACTCAGGCGTACTACAGCGAAGAGAACTACCGCAAGATGCTCTACTGATCGCCCTTGACGAACACGGCCCGGGTGTAGAGCAGGTGGAAGCCGCGTCGTTGCACATTGCGCTGTGACAGCGACCCGGGCGCCGTGGTGACCACGGCAATGTCGGCGCCGGCGTCAACGGCATCGCGCAGACGGGCCGTAAGCAGTGCGGCCTGCACGCCACGACGGCGGTGGTCCGGCGCGGTGGCCGCACCGGTCAACTGCGCCACACCGTCGGTGACGCGCATGCTCCCGCCGCCGGCGATATGCCCGTCGACCACCGCCACATAGGGGGTCACGCCGGCCTCCGCGAAATCACGTTCGGCACGGTCGATCACATCGCGCGGGAACTCCTCGGGGCTGGGGACCCCTTCGCCGTCCGGGTGCGCGAACCCCTCCACCACCACGTCGACCCAGGCGTCGAGTTCGTGTTCGGAAGCGGGACGCACCTCGATACCTTCCGGCACCGGTTCGGGGGTGGCGCCCAGGGCGCACCCGAGTACGTCCTCGAAGGCCACCACCCGATAGCCGCGGGCACCGAGCAGTTCGGCGATCCGCGGATCGGCGAGGGTGCTCAGTTCGATCGGCGTCGGTGACCCGTGATCGGCGTAGGCGCGTTCGACCGCGCCGATACCCGCCTCGGTGGGCACCCCCGCGAACCCCAGTCCCACCACCTTGTTGAACGGCGCGCCCGGCCCTGCGTAGGCGGCCACCCCGCCGGCCAGCGGTAGCGCAAATCCGTCGGCGCCGCGCCGGCTGGCCGCAACCACCGCCGCACCGATGAGCGCAGCTTCGGCACGCTCGATGCGCCGGCCCAGCTCGATGCCGCAGAAGAGGTTGCTCACGGCGGGACACTTTGTCACCACAGCGACATCAGCGCCACATAAATTCCGGTGCCGAAGAAAATGGACAGCAGCGCGTGCCGCCGCCACACCTGCAGTCCTGCCGTCACCAGCACCGCGATGACCAGCCAGAGTTGTTGTCGCCCAGCTGCTTCGGGGACATCTCGGAGGGTGTAGAGCGCCAGCATGGCCATCACCCCCAGTGGCATGTGCAGGCTCAGGTACCGGACCACGGGGCTGTGGCGCATGGGCGCCAGCACCACGAACGGTAGTGCCCGCAGCGCCCAGGTGACCGCGGCGCTGACCGCGACCAGCAGCGCGATGTATCCGGTGTCAGGCATCGGCGATCCGGTACCTGGCCAGCAACAGCACGGTGAACGCCGCGAATGCCCACACCAACAACTGCCCCGGCGCCAGCAGCCACGCGACGGCGGCGCAGCCCACCGCCAGCAGCACGGTCAGCCGGTCCGGATGCTGGCGGTAGGCATCGATGGACAGCACGATGAACAGCGCGGTGAGCGCGAACTCCAGACCCTGCAGCCGCTCGATCGGCAGTGCCGCGCCGAGCAGGCCGCCCAGGCCGGCCGACACCGTCCACGTCAGGTGCAGGCCCGCCTGCATGGTCAGGATCTGGCGGGAGGTCCAGTCCCCGGCGGCGGGACTGACACCGACCGCATAGGCCTCGTCGGAGATGACGTAGGTGCTATAGAGCTTGCCGGGCAACCCGGCAACCCGATGCAGCGGAAAGGACAAGGCGTAGAACACGTGCCGGGAATTCACGATCAACGTCGTCAGCGCGACCGTCGCGATCGGCGAGCCGGCCGCGGCCAGCCCGACCATCAGGAACTCCAGCGAACCGGCGTAGATCACCGCGGCGAACACCGGCGCCCACCACCAGGCCAAGCCGGCGTGCACCACCAGGAATCCCAGCGCCGCGCCCAGCGGGAGGAAGGCCAGAGCGATCGGGGCCGTCAGCCGGAGAACGGACATCAGGACAGTTTGACAGTGCCCGCAACGGGTTAACCGACACGCCATGAGGACCGAATTTCACGCTCAACTCGACCGGCTCACCGCCGAGCTCGGTGAGATGTGTGGAGTCGCCGCCGACACCGCCGCCGACGCGACCACGGCCGTGCTTGTCGGCGACGCAGCCGCGGCACGGCGCGTTCGCAGCCACCTGAGCAGCCTCGACGAGCTCAACGCACAGGTGGACCGGCGCGCCTTCTCGCTGCTGGCTCGGCACGCCCCGGTGGCCCACGACCTTCGTCTCGTCATGACCGCCTTCGGCATCGCCGCCAACGCCGACCGGATGGGCGCGCTGGCCACCAATATCGCCGGGATCGGCACTCGCGCACGCACCGGTGTCGCCGTGCCGGCGGCAACGCTGGGCTTGTTCGCGGACATGGGCCGCCACGCCGTCGATCTCGCCGAGCGGGCCCAGCGCGCGGTGATCGCCGGCGACACCGTCGAGGCCGCCCGCATCCAGCAGGGCGACGAAGCGATGAACGACCTGAACCGGCAACTGCTCGGCACGGTGCTCAACGACAGCTGGTCCGACGGGGTGGCCTCGGCCACCGATGTGGCGCTGCTCGGCCGTTTCTACGAGCGTTTCGCCGACCACGCCGTGGACATTGCCCGGAAGGTGATTTTCCAGGCGTCCGGAAGGACCCCGGAAGTCGGTCGGATACCGATCTGATCAGCGATTCGACGCCACAACTAGGTCACAGAATTGGCACAGATGTTAATAGAGTGAATATTGTCAACGATGATGGGCATTGAAGGGGACACGTAGCCGACCAGACACCCCTCGAGGAGAACACGTAATGGCCGCCCGAAGACTGGCCGTGCTCATCACTGCGGGGCTGGTGCTTGCCCTGAGCCCGCTCACCGCACCCATCGCATCGGCGGCACCGGAATGCTCCGATATCGAAGTCGTCTTCGCGCGCGGCACCGATGAGCCGCCCGGTATCGGCAAGGTCGGCAAGGCCTTCGTGGACACCCTGCGTCCCATGGTCAAGGGCCAGTCGGTCAAGACCTACGCGGTCAGGTATCCGGCCACCTGGGACTTCATGAAGGCGGCGATCGGGGCCAACGACATGAGCAAGCGCATCCAGACCATCGTCGCGCAATGCCCGAAGACGAAGATCGTGCTGGGCGGCTACTCGCAGGGCGCCGCCGTGGTGGACGTCGTCGCCACCGCACCCATCGCCGGCCTCGGCTACACCGCACCGCTGCCGGCGGCGGCCGTCCCGCACATCACCTCGGTGGTGGTGTTCGGCAACCCCTCGGCCCGCATCGGAAACCCGCTGACCCGGATGAGCACCGTGTTCGGGCCGCGGACCGCCGATCTGTGCGCGCCCGCGGACCCCATCTGCTCGCTGGGCCGCGACTGGGACGCCCACGTCCAGTACCAGGAGTCGGGTCTGGTGAAGCTGGGCGCGGAGTGGACCGCCAAGCTGATCAAGGCGGCGGACAAGAAACCCGAGACCACCAAACCCGCTCAGAGCACGTCAGCGTCCACGCCACGTTGACCCGTCCAGCGGGTACAGCAGATGGGTGCCACGCAGCCCCTTGAGTTCGACCTCGCGCGGCGCGCCGAGCAGGATGTCGTCGAGACCGGCGACGGCCTCGCCGACCGGTGCGCTGAGCAGGACCTCGCCGCCGTCGGCCTGACCGGCGACCCGAGCCGCCATCGCGACGTCCAACCCGAACAGGTCCTCGCCACGACGCACCGAGGTGCCCATGTGCACCCCGATGCGCACCCTGATGGACTCCCAGCGCTGCGGGTTCTCCTCCAGGGCGGCCTGCACGTCCGCACTGCAGCGCACCGCGTTCTCCGGGTCGGCGAAGGCCATCATGAAACCGTCGCCCTGGTTCTTCACCACATGGCCGCCGTGCTTGCCGACCAGCGATTCGATCAGCGTGTTGTGCTTGCCCAGCACCCGCACCCAGGCCCGGTCACCCATCGATTCGTTGAACTGCGTAGAGCCCTCGATATCGGAGAACACGATCACCACCCGCCCGTCCGCGGTGAGCCGTGCCAGGTCGGGCCGTTCGATCTGGGCCCAGCCCGCCAGGTCTTCGATCGAGTTGCGCACGGTGGCACCGAGACCCTTGTTGATCAACATGTCCGCGGTCTGGAACACCGTCTTGAGCGCCAACGGGGCAACGCCGCGGCGTCGTCGCCGGCGCTGCACGTCCTGCTCGGCCAGCAGCCGGCTGAGTTCGCGGCGGACGTTGCCCAGCTGGCGGCGCGCGACGAGGAACAGCACCAGGAACGTGATCAGTCCCGCCAGCAGCAGTCCGGCGGCGCCCAACAGGAGGAGTTCGGTGCCGGCCACCCGCCGAGTATGACGGGTCAGTCGGGAAGCGAGTTGCTCAGACGCTCGGTGGCGGCCAGGTAATCCTCGATGAATTCGAGCACCACATCGCGGGCCGGCTTGACCTTGTTCATCAGGCCGACACCCTGACCGACGAAATACGTCGACAGCAGCCGGGCCCCCTCGTGCCCCTGATCGGCCAGCGCATCGATGCGACGCAAAACCGGCTCGGACAGCATGTTCTGCAGGGGCAGCGGCAGCGGCTGCTGGCCACCTGGATTGGGAGCCCAGGCATCGGTCCAGTCCGAGCGCAGCTGGCGCGATGGCTTACCGGTGCGCCCCGCCGAGCGCACCGTGTCCCGCGAGCTTGCGGCCAGCATCTTGGTGACGGTGTGCGGCTCGGTCTCGGCCTCTTCGGTCGTCAGCCACACCGAACCGGTCCAGGCGCCGGCGGCGCCCATCGCCACCGCGGCGGCCATCTGCCGCCCGGTGACGATACCGCCGGCGGCCAGCACCGGCACCGCATCGTCGATGGCGTCGATGACCTCGGGGACGACCACCAGGGTGGACACCTCACCGCAGTGCCCGCCGGCCTCGGTGCCCTGCGCGACGATCAGGTCCACACCCGCGGCGACCTGCTTGACCGCGTGTTCCTTGGCGCCGACCAGCGCCGCGACCGGGATGCCCCGCTCGCGGCCTGCCTCGATCATGTAGTCCGGTGGCACGCCGAGCGCATTGGCCATCATCGTGATCGGGTGGCTCATGGCGACCTCGAGCAGTTCCTCGCCGTTGCCGCCGGCGAGCACCGGCTTGCCGGTGCGGACCTTCGTGTCGGGCTCGATGCCGTGGTCGGCCAGCAGTTTGTCGACGAATTCCCGGTAGCTGTCCGGGATACGGGAGGCCAGGTCCGCACCGGACAGTGTTTCGCCCTTGCCTTCGAATTTGGCCGGCACGATGATGTCGATGCCGTAGGGCTTGCCGTTGACGTGCTGGTCGATCCAGGTGAGCTCGCGGTCCAGCTGCTCCGGTGAGTACGCGGCACCGCCGAGGACTCCGAAACCACCGGCGTTGCTGACCGCCGCCACCACATCACGGCAGTGACTGAACGCGAAGAGCGGGAAGTCGATGCCGTAACTCGCGCAGAAGTCCGACGAAGAAGTGGATGCCATCCGCCCATTATCGACAGGTGTCAACTCTGCGGTGAAGGGGCCCCCGTCACCGAATCGTCAGCAATGCTCCAGCCGGCGACCCATAGTGTGGACGGCATGCGCATCGGGCGACGAGAAGCAGTGGCGCTGACCGCAGGAGTGACACTGCTGGTCGCCGCGTTCGTGGTACCGCATCTGAATCTCGGCATCGTCACCCCGATGATCAACAGCACCCCCGAACGGCTGCGCGCGTTCGCCGATACCGCGCCGATCTTCGGGTGGTGGAACGCCCACGTCGGCTGGGGCACGGTGCCTGCGCTGCTGATCGCCGCGGCGGTGGTGCGGTGGGGACCGACCGTGGCCGGCGCAGTGCGCTGGCGTTCGCTGGTGGGCCTCACCTGGGCCACGTCCTTCCTGTGGGCATTCTCGCTGGCCATGATCGACGGCTGGGAACGCGGTTTCGCCGGACGCCTGGCTGCGCGCCACGAATACCTGCGCCAGGTCCCGACCGTCACCGACATCCCCGAGGCGCTACGCACGTTCTCGAGCAGAATCCTGGATTTCCAACCGGATTCGTGGATCACCCACGTCTCGGGCCATCCGCCCGGGGCACTGCTGACCTTCGTCTGGCTGGATCGCATCGGCCTGGGCGGCGGCGCGTGGGCCGGACTGCTGTGCGTGCTGGTGGGTTCCAGCGCCGCCGCAGCGATCATCATCGCCATCCGTGCCGTCGCCGACGAGGCCACCGCGCGACGTGCGGCCCCCTTCGTCGCGGTGGCCCCGACCGCCATCTGGATCGCGGTATCGGCCGACGGTTACTTCGCCGGTGTGGCCGCCTGGGGTATCGCCCTGCTGGCGCTGGCCGTGCATGGCTCGACGCGCTGGTCGATACCCACCGCGGCCGGTGCCGGGCTGCTGCTGGGTTGGGGCATCTTCCTCAACTACGGACTGGGCCTGATCGCGGTGCCCGCGGTGGCGGTGTTGCTGACCGCCCCCGGCTGGCGCGCGGCGCTGCGCAGCCTGCTGCCCGCCGTCATCACGGCACTGGCGGTGGTGGCGGTGTTCTACTCAGCCGGCTTCTGGTGGTTCGACGGCTACCTTCTTGTCCAGGAACGCTATTGGCAGGGCATCGCCAACGACCGCCCGTTCCAGTACTGGGTGTGGGCGAACCTGGCCTCGACGGTGTGCGCGATCGGCCTGGGCAGCGTGGCCGGACTCGGCCGGGTCTTCGACATCAAGGCGCTACGCGCGCACTCCGGCGTGCATATCCTGCTGACCGGGGCCTTCCTGTCGATCGTGCTCGCCGATCTCAGCATGCTGAGCAAGGCCGAAACCGAACGCATCTGGCTGCCGTTCACGGTGTGGCTGACCGCTGCCGCAGCGCTGCTGCCGCCGCGGTCACACCGGTGGTGGTTGGCGCTCAACGTCATCGGCGCCCTGGCGCTCAATCACCTGATCCTCACGAACTGGTGACCGCGAGTCCGCGACGCGCTTGAGGATGTAGTACACCGGCACGCAGACCCACACCACGGCCATGGCGATCCAGAACCCGAGTGGATAGTCGCGGTCCAGCACCGTCGGGTTGTCGGGTCGCATCCCGGGCCTGCCGTAGACCGGAATGGCGAGCAGCACCAGCACCACGGTGCACAGCCCCGCCACGGCGACCGGCGATTGCCAGCGCGCAGGCAGCAGCCTGCGCCCGCCCCAGCCCGCCGCCGCACACAGCGGCGCGAACACGAAATCGTGTACCACCGCGGCGACGACCGCCCACACCAGGATGCGCAGGATGATCACCGGCGGGTTGTCCAACACCAGCAGCGCGCCATAGCCGCCGAGACCGATCCCCGCCAGGGCCAGCAGAATCCGCATCGGCGTCACGACATCACCTCGATGCGGGACAGCCATTTGGTCTGCAGGACGCCCGGGCGGCTCGGGGCGATCAACCGGCACGGAAAGCCGTGGTCGAGATTGAGGGTCTCGCCGTTGACCTGCAAGGCGATCAGCGTCTGCGAGTCCCGGGCGTGCCGGGCGGGCAGCACCGTGCGCGAATACGGGCCGGGTGGCTCCAAGGACACCATGCGTACGTCGGCATCCGGCGAACCACCTACCGTGGCAACGAGTTCGGACAGCACCACGCCCGTCCATTCGGCATCGGCGCTCCAGCCCTCCACACAGGCGATCGGCAACCGGAAGGTGGCCTGCGGCATCACCCGCAGATCATCGAGGCTGAATTCCCGGGTGCGCGCACCGTTGGCCACCGTCAACCGGTAGTTCAGCGATGACGCGGCCCGGCCAACCCCGGCCGCCGCGGCCGAGCGGTTCACCGGAACCCCTTGTGGCCCTTCCCCGGTACGCGGTGCGAGCACCGATACCCGGCGAAACGCCGGGACCGTCTGGCCCACGGTGACCACCGTCGCCGCCGCCACCGCCAGCCAGGTGCCGCGCAGCACGGTGCGCCGACTCGGACCGACACGACCACCGTCGGCGAGATCGTCGAGTGGCTCACCGAGGGCGCGCCGGATGACCGGAAGCTTCACCGCCAGGTGCACGAGCACCGCCCCGGCCGCGACATAGGCCATCGCGTAATGCGCGGTGGGGAAATAGAATTCGAAGGCGTACCACTGGGCGATGTTCAGCAGGCCGGTCGACAGCTCGAACAGGATGGCGGCCACGAGCACCAGGATCGATGCCCGCTCCAGCATTCGGGCCGGTCCCCCGACGACGGGGCGCTCGAACAGCTTGGGCCAGACCGACCACAGCTTCACCACCACCAACGGGATCGCGGCGATTCCGGAGGCGACGTGCAGTCCCTGCGTCAGCCGGTACAGCCACACCGGCCGGGTGGGCCAGCCGAACCACGGCTGTGGATGCTGGATGAAATGGCTGATGAGCCCGGTGGCGAAGCACACGGCGATCGCGATCCCGAGGGCGACGCCCACCCGCGCGGTGACGGTGGCGCTCCGCAACCGGGTCACCGGGCCACCAGGCTCGCGATCACCCGGTCACCGATCGGGTGCACGGCCCGCATCACGAGTCCGACGTCCGCGGCGATGCGCGCCGCCGCGTCCAACCCCACCGAAGCCCAACGGAACCACGGACCGATGGCATCGGCCGACTCCAATCGCACCCACTGCGACTCGACTCCCTTTTTGGCCGTGTCGAATTCGGCCAGGCACTCGCCGCCGCGACGCAGCAACTCACCGGCGCGCTGCAACACCCGCCAGGGATCGCCGCCCAAGCCGACGTTCCCGTCGGCCAGCAGTGCGGTGTGCCAGCGGCCGGTTCCGGGCAACGGGCCGAACAGGTCTCGGCACAACACCGGCACGCCGCTGTCGCGGGCCAGCGCCACCGCGGCGACGGACTGGTCGACCCCGAGCGCCGGCACCCCGCGCTGCACCAGGCCGGCCACCAACCGTCCCGGGCCGCACCCCAGATCGATGGTGGGGCCGTTGCACAGGTTGACGATGGCGCGGTCGAAGAGGCGATCGGCCTCCGCCCCGACCAGCCAATCGCGGACCGGCAGCCGCTGCAGCCGGCCGTCCTGGTGCCGGATCCAGCACCGCTCGCCGTCCAGGGCCCGGTCATACAGGTTTCCGTGCATGTCAGACACCGACCATGCGGGTGGCGTGGGCAAACCGGCCGGTGGGAGCGCACAATCGCCGCACCTCGGCGATATCGGCCACCGTGTCGACATCGGCCAGTTCGGTGACCAGGTGCACGCGCAGCCCGGCGTCGCGCAGCGCGGCCAGCGTGAGCGCCCCGGTATCGGGCTGCGACATCGGCACATCCCGCAGGCAGCCGGCCATCGCCGCGTCCCGCACACCGAGCACCCACCAGCCACCGTCGGCGGCCAGGCCGAGCACCGCATCCGCCACCAGTGCCCGTCCACATTCGGCGAGCAGATCCGGACTCACCTGTGGTGTGTCCATCCCGATCTGCACCACGGGTAATCCCGGTGCTGCGGCGTCTTCGTGGGCACCGGCCAGCCGCTCGGCAAAACCGTCACCGCGTTGCGCGATGACGGTGAAATCGGCCAGCCGGTCCGCTATCTCGTCGGACCGACACGCCATCCGGAGGTCGCCGGTGAGTGCCACCACGCGCCGGGACACCGGCGCGGCGGCCACCGCGTCCAACGTGTCCAGCAGCGCGGCCGCCGCGATGTCGGCGGCGACCTCGGCGCCGACATCGGCGGCCAGCCTGGTCTTGGCCAGCCCGGGCACCGGGGCCTTCGCGACCACCAGCAGAGTTCCGGGCCACATCAGATGGCTCGCCAGAAATCCAGCGCGGCAATGGCGCTGCCGCGCACCGAGCCGCTGACCTTGGATGTGCCGCCCGTCCGTGGGCCGTACACCACGTCGCGCTCCACCACCCGCCAATCCGCCTGCGCGGCTCGGACCAGCAACTCCAGTGGGTAGCCGGACCGGCGGTCGGTCACGCCGAGGTCCAGCAGTGCGTCGCGGCGGGCCACCCGCATCGGGGCGATGTCGTGCACCGGCAGGTGGTAGCGCCGGCGGAGTCGCCAGCACACCGCAGCGGTGCCCAGCCGCGCGTGCCAGGGCCATCTCAGCCCGGGCACGGCCCGGCGCCGGCCAATGGCCATATCGGCGCCGGCGCCGAGTTCGGCGACCAGAGCGGGCAGTTCCTGCGGATCCAGCGATCCATCGCCGTCGAGGACCGCCACGATCGGCGTCCTGGCCGCGACCACCCCGGCATGTACCGCCGAGCCGTAGCCCGGCCGCGGTTCGGCCACCACGACCGCACCGTGCGCACGGGCCACCTCGGCAGTCCCATCCGTGCTGTTGTTGTCCACCACCAGCGCGGTATACCCCGTCGGGATCGCCGCCAACACTCCGGGCAGCGACTGCTCCTCGTTCAGGCAGGGCAGCACCACCGTGACGGACGAGCTGACGGGGTCGGCCATGGCTACGACGCTAGGCGGCCACCGCGCCACGCACCACGCCAGATCCGTGACGAAACCATGACACCGCCGCTGAGCCGGGGCCCGGACGGCTAGCCTCGGAGGCTGTGACCATGGTGCTGATCGCCGACGACGACACCGTCGTGCGTGATGTCGTGCGCCGGTATCTGGAACGCGACGGACTCGATGTGGCGATCGCCCACGACGGCACCCAGGCCCGGCGGCTGCTGGAGTCCGGGCAGATCGACGTGGCGGTGCTGGATGTGATGATGCCCGGATCGGACGGCCTGACACTGTGCCGCGACCTGCGCCGCGACGGTGACTACAGCCTTCCGGTCATCTTGCTGACCGCGCTCGGCGAGCAGGACGACCGGATCGCCGGGCTGGAGGCCGGCGCCGACGACTACCTGACCAAACCGTTCAGCCCGCGCGAGCTGGCGCTGCGGGTTCGATCGGTGCTGCGGCGCACAAACGGCCCCATATCGCCAGCGCCTCTGGAACTTTCGGTGGGCGACCTGTTCGTCTCGACCACGGCTCGCTCGGCCACCGTGGCCGGCCTGCCGCTCAGTCTGACCAACCGCGAGTTCGACCTGCTGGTGTTCTTCCTGACCCACACCGACACCGTTTTCTCCCGCGCGGAGTTGCTCAAACAGGTGTGGCGCTGGGACTTCGGCGATATGTCCACGGTTACGGTGCACGTCAAACGGTTGCGTGCCAAACTCGGTGATCAGCACCGGGTGCAGACGGTGTGGGGCCGCGGCTACCTGTGGAGCACACATTGACCGACCTCTGGGAGATCGCCGGGTGGGCACTGGCCTGCTCGCTGCCGGTGGTGGCGGCCGGGGCGGTCGTGATCCGGGTCGCGCGGTCCTGGTCGCTGGCGGTCAGCATGGTGGCGCTGGTGCTCATCCCCACGCTGGCCACCTTCACCGGTGTACTGGGCGCCAGCGGGTTCATGATCACCGAAACCTTCGAACAGATCGCCGTCGTGCTGGTGATCGTCTCGGTGGTGACGATCCCGGCCGCCGTCATGCTGGCCCGCTACCAGGCCCGGCGGACCGTGTGGGAGCAGGAGATCCGCGATTCGGAGCGGGCTGCCGAACAGTCCCGGCGCCGACTGGTGGCCTTCGTCAGCCATGACCTGCGCACGCCGCTGGCGGGGATCCGGGCCGTCTCCGAGGCCATCGCCGACGGCGTCGTCACCGATGACGAGGTGCGCATCCAGGCCAAACACATCGAACAGGAATCGATCCGGCTCGCCGATATGGTCGATGACCTGTTCGAGATGTCGAAGATCAATGCCGGCGCGGTGGCCCCGACCCACGAACCGGTGGCACTCGACGAGGTGGTCGACGATGTCCTTGCCGCACACCGCATTCCCGCGCAGCGGGCCGGAGTGATGCTACGCGCGGAGCTGACCGAACAGCCGGTGCGCATCGTGGGCAGCGATCGTTCCCTGGTGCGGGTGCTGTCGAATCTGGTGGCCAACGCGATCGCTCACACGCCCGAGGGTGGCAGCGTCACGCTGGCGGTCGGCTCCGATGGTGGGCACGCCTGGACCCGGGTCGATGACACCGGGGTCGGCATCGACGAGAACGATCTGCCGCGAGTTTTCGACGTCGCGTACCGCGGCTCCAATGGCCGTGTGCCACGCGCGGATTCGACGCTGCCCAGCGGCTCGGGCCTGGGCCTGGCGATCGCCGCGGGCCTGGTACAGGCGCACGGCGGATCGCTGACCGCCCGCAATCTGGACTCCGGTGCCCGGTTCGAGGTGCGGCTGCCGCTCTCGGGCTAATCCCGCAGCGGCGCGAACGCGAACTCGGCCAGGCCATCGTGCGGGTCCACCGCCGCGCGGAAGCCCAGCAGCTCGGCGGCCCGCGCCGGGTCGGCGACGATATGGCGGACATCCCCGTTGCGGTACTGCCCGGTGACCACCGGGGCGGGCGCGTTGCGCGCTTCGCTGAGCCGGGTGGCGACGTCGAGGATCGACACCGGCCTGCCCGAACTGACGTTGAACGCGGTGAATCCGCCGAGGTTCGCCTCGACCGCCGCGACGTTGGCCGCCGCCACATCGTCGACGTGCACGAAGTCGCGCATCTGCCCGCCGTCCTCGTACACCTTGGGCACGCCGCCCGCCTCGAGCTGCGAGCGGAAGATCGCCGCCACCCCCGAGTACGGGGTGTCGCGCGGCATCCCCGGGCCATACACGTTGTGGTAGCGCAGCGCGACGACCGAACCACCCACCGAATCGTTGAACGCCAGGGCGTAGTGCTCCTGGGCGGTCTTGCTGGCCGCGTACAGGCTGCGTGGCTTCAACGGCGCGTCCTCGCCGACCAGCCGCCACTGCAGTGGCTCACCGCCGATCGGACAGCGGTGGTCGAAGACACCGCTGTCGAGATCGGCGCGGCTGCGTGGCAGCGGTTCGACGGGTCCGTGTTCGGGGCAGTCGTAGCCGCCCTGCCCGTACACCACCATCGAGGAGGCCAGCACCAGCCGCGAGCAACCCGCGGCGAACATCGCGGCGAGCAGCACCGTGGTGCCGTAGTCGTTGTGGCTGCCGTAGGACGGTGCATCCGCGGCGTTGACGCCGGCACCGACCACCGCCGCCTGGTGACAGACGACGTCGACGCCGTCGAGCAGACCTGCCACGGCGTCGGTGTCGCGGATATCGAGCAGCCGGCAGTGCGGGGGCGGCTCGGCACCGTCGCGATGGGCGGCGGGCAGCATGACGTCGACAGCGACGACGTCGTGACCCGCGTCGGCCAACCGCGCCCAGATCCGGCTGCCGATGAACCCGGCGGCGCCGGTGAGCAGCACCCTCACGGCAGTTCGAACGGCAGCGTGACGCCTTCGTGTGCCAGGCAGTGCGTACAGGTGCGTTCGGCTGCGACTCCCGCGATGGCCTCGTGCACCAGCTGTTTGAAGCCTGCGATGTTGCGTTCGAACTCGGCGAACACGTCGACCGCACGCACGCCCGCACCCGCCTCCACGCCGGCATCCAGATCTGTCACCAAAGCAATTGCGGCATAACACATTTCAAGCTCACGAGCGAGCACCGACTCCGGGTAGCCGGTCATGTTCACCAACGCGAAGCCCTGCGCGGCCCACCACCGGCTCTCGGCGCGGGTCGAGAACCGCGGCCCCTGGATGACGACCATGGTGCCGCCGTCGATCACCGAGGGCAGCTCCGCTGCCGCGGCCCGCAGCGTCGGGCAGTACGGGTCGGCGAACCCGACGTGGATGCCGCCGGAGTCGAAGTAGGTGTCCGCACGGCTGCTGGTCCGGTCCACGAGCTGGTCGGGGACCACGATGGCGCCCGGTCCCAGCGCCGGGGTCAGGCTGCCGACGGCGCACGGCGCGAAGATGCGCCGCACCCCGAGTGCCCGCAACGCCCACATGTTCGCCCGGTAGGGCACCGTGTGGGGCGAGAACTCGTGGTTGAGCCCGTGTCGCGGCAGAAACGCGACATCGTGGCCGGCGACGGAGCCGACGGTGATCGCCGCACTCGGCGCTCCGTAGGGGGTGTCCAGGTTGATGGTTCGGGCGTCCGGACCGAAGAAGGTGTAGAAGCCGCTACCTCCGATGACGCCGAGCATCAGGCGTCGGGCTGCCCGTCCAGTTCGGCCCGTTCAGCGGCTTGGCGGGCGGCATCGCGAATGGCGAAGGCATCGGTGGCCAGCCCACCGATCGCGTTGGCCACATCCTTGACCGCGGTCGTGATGATGGTCGCGACCTCGCCCACCGTGGATGCCACGGTCTCCACACCCTCCTGCAGGGCGTCCTTGGTGATTTCGCTCTTGCTGAGTCGGTCAGTCATGTGCTCAGTCTCATGCGGACCGCACGATGTGACAAGGTGCGCCGCGTCACGCCTGCTCAGGCAGGTTCTTCCCCCGTCGCTTCGCTCGCCCCCGGGTTTCTTGCCCGTCGCGTCGGCCACCCCCGCAAGGCGCATGCAACGATGGCGCGCGTGGCTACCGTTGCGCAGTGGATCGAGGGCGCCCGTCCGCGCACCCTCCCGAACGCGGTCGCGCCCGTCATCGCCGGCACCGGCGCGGCGGCGTGGCTCGGTGCGGCCGTGTGGTGGAAAGCGCTGCTCGCGCTGGTGGTGTCGCTGGCCCTGATCGTCGGGGTGAACTACGCCAACGACTACTCCGACGGCATCCGGGGCACCGACGATGTGCGCAGTGGGCCGCTGCGATTGGTCGGTTCCAAGGTGGCCTCCCCGCGCGCGGTGCTGACCGCGGCGCTGGTGAGCCTGCTGGTGGGCGCCGGGGCCGGACTGGCCCTGGCGATCGTCAGCCAACCCTGGTTGATCGCCATCGGCGCCGCCTGCATCGCGGGCGCCTGGCTCTACACCGGCGGCGCCAAACCGTACGGCTACCGCGGTTTGGGCGAGGTCGCCGTGTTCGTGTTCTTCGGGCTGGTCGCGGTGCTGGGCACGCAGTACACCCAGGCGCTGCGGGTGGACTGGGTGGGCCTGGCCATGGCGGTCGCGATGGGCTCGCTGTCCTCGGCGGTGCTGGTGGCCAACAACTTACGAGATATTCCCACCGACACCGACTCCGGAAAGATCACGCTGGCCGTCCGCCTCGGCGATGCGAAGACCCGGGTCCTCTATGTCGGTCTACTGATGATGGCCTTCGCGCTGACACTAGTGCTCATGGCGGCCACGCCGTGGACCGCGGCCGGGCTGCTGGCGCTGCCGTTGGCGCTGCGCGCGGCCGGGCCGGTGCGGCGCGGACTGGGCGGCCGGGAACTCATTCCCGTGCTGCGCGACACCGGCCTCACCATGCTGGTGTGGGCGGCGGCGGTCGCACTGGCGCTGACGTTCGGTTAAGCCGCCGCGTCGAGCAGGGCGACGATTTCGGCGTGCAGCGCCGCAGGCCCTACGTGCGCACCTAGCACTTCGGCGGCCCGCGGATCGCCGCACCGGATGATACCCAGCAGCAAGTGCTCACATCCGATGACGGTGTCCTTGTGCGCCACCGCTTCCCGCAGCGACAGCTCGAGCGTCTTCTTGGCCGCGCGGGTGAACGGCAGATGTCTGCGCCGCCGGCGCCCGGACCTGGTCAACGCGTTGTCCAGCGCGTCGTCGCCGAAGGATCGGGCCACACTGTCCCGCACCGCCTTCAGATCGATGCCGATGGTGCGCAACGCTTCGGAATCCGCGTCATCCAGCGTGTTCGCCGCCAGTCGCGACCGGACCGCTGTCGCCGTCAGCCCATAGCCGGCGAGCAGCGCGTTGAGACCGCTTCCCGCCGCCTGCAGCACAGCGATCAGCAGATGCTCGGGCCCGATGTCGTCGCTGCCGAGATCCCTCGCCTCCTCCTGCGCCAGCACCACGGCAACCCGCGCGGTGCGACTGAAACGTTCGAACATGGTCAACGCCTCCGGTTGTACTTCTGATGCACGGCTTGCCGACTCACACCCAGCGCTTCGGCGATCGCCTGCCAGCTCCAGCCCCGCTCACGCGCGTTGGCGACATGCACGGCTTCTAGCTGTTCCTGTAATCGCTTGAGCGCGTGGACGGCTCGCAAACCGACCGCGGGGTCGGCACTGGCGAGCTCCGGCGCGAGGTCGACGGCATCACTCACTCCGTCAAGTTAACTTGACGGAGTGTGCGTGTCAAGGTTGGTTGACAAGGGCATCGGAAGCCCCGTCCCACAACCCTCGGTGCGAGATCGATCTGAGGGTCGTGATCTCGCCGGAACTGCCCCGAATCACGGCCGTGAGGTCAATCTCGGCCCGAGCACTCCGACCGCATTGCCGCCGGGGCCAGCGTGGTCGGCAGCGGGGGTTCGCGCTCCTCGACCACGGTGACCGATCGCCGGTTCGCCCGCCGGACCGCCCAGAACACCACCAGCAGCGCCACCGCGAGCAGCGGATACCCCATGCCGATCCGCGCGACCGCCAGCCAGCCGGTGTGGCCGCCATCGTAAAGCCATTGCTGGACAGTGAATTTGGTCGCGAACATGACCACGAACGCCAGCGTCGCGATGTCGAATCCACGCCGCACCACCTTGTCGGCGTGCCAGACCGGGGCGGGTCCACCGCTGCGTAGCAGGTTCCAGATCACCCCGATCAACGGCCTACGAATCAGGATGGATACCGCAAAGACCGTCGTCATGGCCAGGCTCGACCAGATCCCCGGCAGGAAGTAGTTCTCCGCTGATCCGGTGAAGTACGCGATCAGGGCGGCGAAGACGACACCGAGCAGTCCGGACACCGCAGGCTGGATCGGTTCGCCGCGCATCCGGCGCACCACGATCAGTGCCGCGCTGACGCCGACGGCGACCACCACTGCCACGGTGAGTCCGGCGATCGCGTTGACGATGACGTAGGCGAAGGTGGGGATGGCGGCGTACACCAGCCCCGAGATACCGCCCACCCTCTCCAGCACGGTCGGTTGAGGTTTGTTCATATCCACATCGGACACTCGGACGTAACGGCACAGTCAAGTCGGGGCCCTGGGCCAAGATGGACCCATGGCGTGGAGCACCCGTGAAATCGCCGAACTCGCCGGCACCAGCCTGCGGGCCGTCCGGCACTACCACCAGGTCGGCCTGCTTCCCGAGCCCGATCGGCGATCCAACGGCTACAAGCAGTACGGGGTTGCGCACCTGGTCCGGTTGGTGCGCATCAAACGACTCGTCGATCTCGGGTTCTCGCTGCCGCAGATCGCGGCGCTGGGCGACGACGACGACCATCCCGAACAGGCGCTGCGTGAACTGGACGCGGAACTGGCCACGACCATCGACCGGCTGCAGCGGGCCCGCGGCGAACTGGCCGAACTGCTGACCAACTCGGCGCCCACCGATCTGCCGCCCGATTTCGCGGCACCGGACGCGGTCGCCAAGATGACCGACGCGGATCGCAAGCTGATCGTCGTGCTGAGCCGGGTGCTGGGACCCCGCGGCAGGCAGGCCTACGCGGACATGATGCGTGACACCCCGGAAGATCCGGCCGCCGTGGAACTGGACCACCTTCCCTCCGATGCCGATGAGGCGACCCGCAAGGACCTCGCCGAGCGCCTGGCCCCGCACATCCGGGCGGTCCGAGAGGCCCACCCCGGGCTCACCGAAGCCCGTTCCGACGCCCCGCGTGGGGCGCGTTTCGCCGAGAAGGCGATCGACGCTGCCATGGCCGATCTCTACAACCCGGCACAGCTCGACGTGCTGCGCCGGGCCGGCGAAATTCTGCGAGCTTCAACCACCCAGGGCCGGTAGCGGCAGCGGCGCCAGCCGGTGGCGAGGCGGTTCGGTACCGTGCAGGTGCCGCACGAAATAGTCCCAGGTGCGGCGTAGGAAGTAGTGCTGGGCGCCGATGAGCGCGTGCTCGGCGCCGGGGATCATGATCAGGTCGAAATCCTTGTCGGCCTTGATGAGTGCGTCGACGAGCCGCATCGTCATGTACGGGTGCGCGTTGTCGTCGAGCTCACCGTGGATGAGCAGCAGTTTGCCGGTGAGATTGCCGGCCAGCGTGGCATTCGAGATGGCACGCCTGCCTTCCTCGCTGAGATCGCCGTGATAGTGCTCGGCCCACATTGCGAGGTTGATGTTGTTGTCGTGGTTACCCGATGTCGCGACCGCCACATGGTAGGCCTCGGGATACATCAGCACCGCACGCGCGGCGGCGAAGGCGCCGGCGGACTGGCCGGTGATCCCGACCCGTCCGGTGTCCAGCCACGGATACCGGTGCCCGAGTTCCCGGATCGCCGCGACATGGTCATCCAGGGCGCCACCGTTGCCGAGGTCACCGTAGGAATGGTCGTGAAATGCCTTGCCCCGCGCCGCGCTACCGCGTCCGTCGATCGCCACCACGGCGAAGCCGAGTGCCGCGAACGCCTCCGGTTCGCCCTGATGCGGCGGATCGAACGACGGTCCGGCCCGGTAGACCTGTGGGCCGGGGTAGATGTGTTCGATGATCGGGTAGCGCCGTTGCGGGTCGAAATCGTGTGGGCGCCAGAGCAAACCGTAGATCGGAGTCTTGCCGTCCGCGGCCGTGGTGCGGAAGCGCTCGGGCGGGCTCCAGCCGAGGGCTTCCAGCGCCGCCGTGCCGGGTGATTCGAGCTCGACGGTCACCGTCCCGTCGGCGTCGAGCACCACCGATCGGGGTGCCACGCTCGACGAGGATGCCCGATCCACGATGTAGCCGCCCTCGGGTGGGCTGACGGCGTCGTGGTCGAGGTGGTCGTCGGTGAGCCGGGTGAATCCGGAACCGTCGAGATCGATCCGGCAGATCTGCCGGATGTAGGGATCGTCCTCGACGAGGCCGCCGGCGATGAACCACAGCTGCCTGCGTTCCTCGTCGACCCACAGCAGCGAGCGAACGAGCCACGGCCCCTTGGTGATCTGGGTGCTGCGCTGCCCGTCGGGCGAGTACAGATACAGGTGGCCCCAGCCGTCGCGCTGCGACCACCAGACGATCTCGCCGGACTCCAGCACGTGCACCATCTGCGGGTCCCCGAGTTGCACCGCGGGATCGACGCGCGTCTGACCGGTCTCGGTGATCAACGTGGTCGTGGCACCCGTCGCCGGGTCGAGGCGGCGCAACTCGAGGGTGCGGGCGTCGCGGGAGTGGCGCAGGAAGTGCACGGCATATTTCCCCGTCGCTTCGCTCGCCCCGATGCCACCTCCCGTCCACCAGGCGTAGACGAGCGCCGTGTTGTGCATGATCGCCGTCGGAGGGTCCTGTTGGCGGACCACGCAACGATCGGCGACGTCGACGACGTTCCACGTCATGTGTGCGACCGCGTCCTCGCCGGGCATCGTGTAGCGGGTGCGGTGCTCGACCGGGCGGCCGCCGTCGCGCGGTGTGGATTCGACGAGCACCAGCTCCGGCAGATCACGTTGGTCGATGCGCTGCACCAGGATTCGCGCGGAGTCCGGCGACCAGTGGAAGAACAGGGGGGCAGGCAGGCCGAGAATGCGCATCAAGGCCTTCGCCCCGGTGGTCTCGGGCAGTCCTCCGTAGTCGAAATGCGGTTCGGCGTCCTCGGTGAGCGCGAATTCCTGCCCGCCGTCCGCCGGCCGGACCCAGATGTTGCCGCCCCGGCTGAAGGCCACCCACTGCTCATCCGGGGACGGCACCTCACCGGGGCGGGGCGTCACATGATCGGACTCGCGCAGACCCGCATCATCAGACCATTCCCACGTCTTCTCGAATGCGCTGAACCGCGTCGCATCACCGCGGAAGGTCACCGCGGAGATCGACAGGTCGTCGCCGTTCACCGCATGCCCCGATGCCACCGAGAGCGCCGCGGCCAACCGGTCGTGGTCGAATGCGGCGCGGCGGCCACCCGCGGCCGGATCGACCATCACGTAACGGGTGCCGACCTGATACCAGAACCGCTTGCCGCCGGAAAGCCACTGCGGTGCCAGCGTGCTGCCCGGCACCTTGCGCGCCCGGTAGGGCGCGAGGAGCTGCTCGGCACGTGCGTAGTCGGAGTCGGTCAGGATTCGTGTCACCCCGTCATGCAACACCCGGACGTAGCGGCACGGTCAAGCTCACGGTGGGACCGGCGTGCTTGCCGGCGGTCGGCTAGCTTTCCTCGCCGCGCAGCCGCGCCTGCAGCGTCTCCTTGTCCTTGCGGCGGCGCTCGTCGAACTCGGCGATGCTCATGGTGGCACGGCGGCGCAGCGGCGCGAAGATCCAGATGCCCAGCGGCAGTGCCAGCACCAGCGCGAACAACACCGCCACCACGACCGGGAACTCGCGCAGCCCGACCAGATGGCCCGCACCGATGATCACACCGGTGAGCACCGCGGCCAACGCCAGCCGGGCGAACAAGTAGGCACCGACATCACGCAGCATCCGGGGACCCGGCCGAGAATCAGACACGGCCCGAGCCTACCCAGGCAACGCGTATATTCGGAGCAAGGAGGTTATTCGCTTGCAGTACTTACTCCTGGCCCTGATCCTGGCCGGGCTCGCATACGCGACATACCGATTGGTGCGCGCCTCGGCCAATCGTCCGAGGCCGCGCGTGATCGGACCGGATGACGATCCCGATTTCCTGCGCAGGCTCCGCGACGGCGACAACCCGCGCAGCTAGTCAGGTCGCGGCTGGGAACCCCGCGGCGACCACGGCTGCCAGCCGCAGCAACGCTTCCCGCGTCGGCGGCTTCAGGCGCTCCAGGCTGATCTCGGCGCCCTCTTCGAGGTGTGGGTCGAACGGCACCTGAAGCACCGCCCGGCACCGCCGGGAGAAGTGGTCGACAACCTTCTCCAGGTCGACTTTGCCGGAGCGCGGGCGCACCGCATTGACCACCGCGACGGCGTTGCGCACCAGGTCCTGGTGGCCGTGCGCGTCCAGCCAGTCCAGCGTCGCCGACGCCGAGCGCGCCCCGTCCACCGAACCGGAGCTGACGACGATCAGCACATCGGCCTTCGACAGCACCGCGGCCATCGCCGAGTGCAGCATCCCGGTACCGCAATCGGTGAGCACCAGACTGTAATAGCGCTCCAGCAGTTCGACGGTGCGCGCGTAGTCCTGTGAACTGAACGCCTCGGAGACCGCCGGATCGGATTCCGAGGCCAGCACCTCCAGCCGGCTGGGCCCCTGCGAGGTGTAGCGCCGGACATCGCTGTAGGAGGCGATCCCTTCGGCGTCACGCAGCAGGTGCCGCACGGTGGCCGGGGTCTCCAGCGGCACCTTCTGGCTCAGGGTGCCGCGGTCGGGGTTGGCGTCGACCGCGATGACACGGTCACCCCTGGTGGACGCGAAGGTGGCGCCCAGTGTCGCGGTGACCGTCGTCTTGCCGACCCCGCCCTTGAGGGACAGCACGGCGATGCGGTAGCAACCCCGCAGTGGCCGGCCGACCTCTTCGAGCAGGGTGATCTGGTTGGTGACCTTCGGGCTCTCACCGACGTTGAGCAGCGTGAACGACGCGAGATACACCCAGCGGCGCCAGCCACTCGTGGGGGCCTGCTTGGGCTGGCCGAGCAGCGCGACCGTGGACAGATCGAGGTAGGGCGCCGGCAGCGGGACCGGGCTGGTCTGTGGCGGCAGGCCCTGCTGTTGCGCCGGGAACCCGTGCGGCGGTGTCGGCGCCGTCCACTCCGGCGGCACCTCCTGTGCCGGATCGACGAAGCGGCCCTGCGCTCGGAAGCTCGGCACGGCTCAGACCCCCGCGTACGAGTGCAGACCCACCGTGACCAGGTTGATGAAGAACAGGTTGAAGATCATCGCGATGAATCCGACGACGTTGATCCAGGCGGCCTTCTTGTCGCGCCAGCCGGCGGTGGAGCGGGCGTGCAGGTAGGCGGCGTACACCACCCACGCGATGAACGAGACCGTCTCCTTGGGATCCCAGCCCCAGTAACGGCCCCAGGCCTCCTCGGCCCAGATGGCACCGAAGATGACACCGAAGCCGAACACCGGAAAGGCGAAGATGGTGGTGCGGTAGGCGATGCGGTCCAGCAGCTGGGCATCGGGCAGGCGTTGCAGCATCCGACCGAAACCGTTGTCCCGCTGGGCAAGCGGGGACATCTTCAGCAGGAACAGCACGCTGGCCACACCGCCGACCAGGAAGACTCCCGAGCCGAGGCTGACCACCGAGACGTGGATCGGCAGCCAGTAGGACTGCAGCGCGGGCATCACCGGCGCCGCGTGGGTGTAGAGCCACTTGCCCGACACGGTCAGCAGGACCAGCACCGGTGGCAGCACGAAGACCCACAGCCCGCGATACTGCGGTCGGCGCAACACCACGGCGGCGGCCACCAGACCGGAGAAGCAGGTCAGGTTGATGAACTCGTACATGTTGCCCCACGGCACCCGCGAGGTCGCCAGGCCCCGCAGCACGATGCACGCCGCCAGCAGGGCGATGCCGACATAGGTCAGCGCGACACCCGCGCGTCCGATGCGCTCGTCGGCGGTGCGGGCCGGGGCATCGGTGACGATGCCGGGAGTGGCGCTGTCGGCGCCCACCGCAGCCCCGACCAGTTCACGGGCCTCGACCTTGCGGCCGCGCGAATAGGCCAGTTCGACGGCCAGCATCAGCAGCGCGAGCACCAGGACCACCACCGACGAGGTGAAGGCCCAGTCCGAGTACCTGGCCAGCTCGATATCGATGTCGGTGCTGTTCATGAATGCTTACCTCCGTCACTGAGCAGGCGGTCCGTCAGCCGCTCGAACTCGTCGCCCCACCCGGAGTTGTCGGTACGGGCCAGTCCGCCAAGCTCGACGCTCACGGTACCCGCAGGTGCGGGGGTCATCCGAACCCAGATGCGGCGGCGGCGCACCACCAGCGACACCACCAGACCGGCCATCATGGTCAGCGAGAACACCAGCACCCAGATCTGGGCGGGATCGTGGGACACCTGCAGGTTGATGAACGGGACGGCCCCGTCGAAACGGATGGTGGTGCCGTCCTCGAGGCGCTTCTCCTCGCCGACGTTGAGATTGACCCGGGCCTCCTTGTTGAGGCGGCCCTGCCCGATCAGCCGGGGATCCAGGTCGAAGATGGACTGCGGGCGCCCGGTGTCCAGGCCGGCGTCGCCGCGGTAGATGTCGATGGCCACCGCGGGCTTGTTCATTGCCGGGAAGCTGGACGAGAGCAGGGTGCCCTGCAGGAATTCGGTCGGGGCGAACAGACCCTGGATGGCGATCTGTTGTTCGCGGCGCTCATCGGGATCGGGATAGGTGCCCGCCGGCGGGTCCACCCGGATGACCCCGGAGGACAGCAGGGTCAGCGGATCATCGGGGCGCCACTGCACCGTACTGGTGCGGGTCTGGCCGTCGGGGAAGATCACGGTGAACGTCGGTGCGTACCCATGGCCCTGCAGGTACACCCGATCCCCACCGACGCGCAGCGGGTGGTTGACCTCGAGTCGGTAGTCCTTCCAGGTGTTGCTCTCCAGATCCGCGCCGGCCTGATATTCGATGTTGGCGGCGAAGGTGACGGCCTGCCCGCTGGGCAGGTAGTCGGCGTCGAAATCGTTGACCTTCACGCAGATCGGGTACAGCGAGGTGCCGTCGACGGTGTTGCCGGCCCGGAACGAGTCGAAGGCGGCCGGCGAGGCCGAACAGAACCCGGGGCCGCCGTCGGCGATGACGATGACGTTGCCCTCGTAGCCGAAGAGCTTGCCGGCGGCGATGGCGACCAGCAGACCGAGCAGCGAGAAGTGGAAGACGATATTGCCGAACTCGCGCAGGTAGCCCTTCTCCGCCGAGATCTCGGTGACGCCGTCGTCGACGCGGGGGGTGCGCCGCCAGCCCTTGAGCCGGTCGTCGATGGCGGCAGCCAACTGCGCGGGCTCCCCGGATACCTCGGCTTCGTGGTGCTTGGGCAGCCGGGACAGGTTGCGCGGCGCAGGAACCGGCACCGCGCGCAGGCTCTTGATGTGCTCGGCCAGGCGCGGGGTCAGGCACCCGACCAGGGAGATGAACAGCAATACGTATATGGCGGTGAACCAGAAGCTGGAGAAGACGTCGAAGCCCTGCACCCGGTCCAGCCAGGGCCCGATGGTCGGGTGTTCGACCAGATACTCGTCGACCTTGGCGGCGTTGAGGCTGCGCTGGGGCAGCAGCGCTCCCGGGATGGCGCCCAGCGCGAGCAGAAACAACAGCACCAGCGCGGTACCCATGGAGGTCAGGGTGCGCCAGGTGTTGCGGATCAGTGCCCAAGTTCGTTGAAGGGCCCTCATATCGGCAGCCTCACATCGGACACGAAAGCATCGCGCACCCACGCCACGAAATCACCCCAGAGTCCGGTCACCAGAGCGATTCCGACCCCGATCATCAGCACACCACCGAAAATCTGGATGCCCCTGGTGTGTGCCCGCAGCCAGCCCAGCCCGCGCACCGCCCGGGCCGACCCGAAGGCCAGCAACACGAACGGCAGACCCAGGCCCAGGCAGTAGGCGATCACCAGGGTGATCCCGCGGGCCACCGCCGACCCTTCCGTGGCCGAGGACACCGCGATCACCGCGGTCAGCGTCGGTCCCAGGCACGGTGTCCACCCCAGCGCGAACACCGCGCCCAGCAGGGGCGCCCCGCCCAGCGTCGAGAGTTGCCGCGGCGCGAAACGGGCATCCCGCTGCAACAGCGGGATGAAGCCGATGAACACCAGGCCCATCGCGATGGTGACCACACCACCGATGCGTTGCAGCAGTTCCTGATTGGTGATCAACGCGGTCGTCATACCCAGTACCGCGACGCTGCCGAGCACGAACACCACGGTGAACCCCGCGACGAACAGACCGGCCGCGCCCGCCACCCGGAAGCGGCTGTCGCCGCCGGAGATCGCCGCCAGATACGACAGATAACCCGGCACCAGGGGCACCACACACGGCGACGCGAAGGACACCAGCCCAGCCAGCATGCTCAGCCCGACCGCCAGCAACAGCGGCCCACCGGTGATCAGATCGGTCACTTTTCTGCAGCCAGCCGTTCGACCACCGGCGTGAGGTCCGCGGCCAGCAGCTCGCGCAGGAACACCGCGGCCACCCGGTGCTGACGATCCAGCACCAGCGTGGAGGGGATGACGGTGGTCGGGTACTTGCCGCCGAACGCGATCATGGTCCGCATCGACGGGTCATAGATCGACGGGAAGGTGACGTTGCGGTCGGTGATGAAATCGACGGCGGCGTCCCGGTTGTTGTCGCGCACATCGATGCCCAGGAACTGCACGCCCAGACCTTTGGTCTGTTCGTAGACGCGCTGCAGCTCGCCGATCTCGGCGCGGCAGGGCCCGCACCACTGTCCCCACACGTTGATCACCACGACCTTGCCCGCGAAATCCGAGAGCGCCAGCGTCTGCTCCGGGTCCATCAGGTCCGGCCCCGCCAATGCGCCTGGGACACCACGGGATTCGGGCGGATCGTAGAAGATGTCGGTCTTGCCGCCGGGCGCGACGAACTCGAAGGTGCCGCCCTGGGCGACGGCGTCGTCACCGGTACTACAACCGGATACCAGGACGGCCAGCGACATCGCCAGGGCGACAAAACACTTCACTAGATGCCCCAGGGCTCCGTGTAACCCCACCGGATCAGGCGGTCATCGTCGAAGGTGAACGAGGTGATGGACGCCAGGTTGCACAGCCGGCTGTGCGGGAGCGGCAGGTGCGGCAGCTTGCGGCCCGTCATCGCCCGGCGCAGCGTCTCCACCGGAAGCTGATGGCTGACACAGACCGCCTCGTGGCCGGCAGCCCGCTGCCGGGCGCGGTGCAGCGCGGCCATCATCCGCGGGGCGATCTCGTCGTACGGCTCGCCCCAGGACGGTTTGCGCGGGTTGCGCAGCCGCGGCCAGTTGCGCGGGTCGCGCAGGGCGCCGTCGCCGGGTGCCACGCGCTCACCCTCGAAATCGTTCCACGATTCGATCAGGTCGTTGTCGGTGTCGATGTCCAGCCCGTGCACCGCGGCGATCGGCGCCGCGGTCTGCTGCGCGCGCTCCAGCGGGGACGCCACCACGTAGCTGATGTCCTTGGGCGCCAACCAGTCCGCCGCCGACTGGGCCTGCAACCGGCCGCGATCGGACAGGTTGTATCCGGGTAACCGGCCGTAGAGCACCTTCTCCGGGTTGTACACCTCGCCATGGCGCATCACATGGACCGTCGTGCGTGTCGTCACCGGGTGGCCTCGGCGGCCGCGCGCGCCGCGTGCGGCAGGGCCGCGGCGATCCGGTCGAAGGCGTCATCGTCGAGGGCGGTCGAGACGAACCAGGTTTCGAAGGCACTGCACGGCGGATAGATCCCGGCGTCCAGCAGAGCATGGAAGAACGCGGGGTAGCGCCAGGTCTCGGTGGCCTTGGCGGTGGCGAAGTTCGTCGGCTCGCTGTCCCCGAAGAAGACCGTCAGGAAGTTCCCGGCGCGTGAGACCCGGTGTGCGACCGAGGCCTCGGTGAGGGCACCGGTGATCAGCGCGCCGAGCCGGTCGGCGTTGGCATCCAGGGTCGCGTAGACGCCTGCGTCGGCGGCGCGCAGCGTTGCCAGACCGGCCGCCATGGCCACCGGGTTTCCCGACAGCGTGCCCGCCTGATACACCGGGCCGAGCGGTGCGAGCTTCTCCATCACCGCGGCGCGGCCGCCGAACGCCGCGGCGGGCAGGCCGCCGCTCATCACCTTGCCGAAGGTGAAGATATCGGCGTCGACCGGATCGAGGCCGTACCAACCGGACCGGCTGACCCGGAACCCGGTCATCACCTCGTCCATGATCAGCAGAGCTTCGTGCTCGGCGGTGATCCGGCGCAGCGCCGCGTTGTACCCCGGCAGCGGGGCGACCGTGCCCATGTTGCCCGGGCTGGCCTCGGTGATCACACAGGCGATCTGCTCGCCGTGGGTGGCGAACGCCTCCTCGACGGCGGCGACATCGTTGTAGGGAAGCACGATGGTGTCGGCGGCGGCCGCGCCGGTCACCCCGGGCGAGGACGGCAGGCCCAGCGTCGCCACCCCAGATCCGGCGTCGGCGAGCAGAGCGTCGCTGTGGCCGTGATAGCAGCCGGAGAACTTGATGATCTTGGGGCGCCCGGTGAAACCGCGGGCCAACCGAATGGCGCTCATGGTGGCCTCGGTGCCGGAGTTGACGAAGCGGATGCGCTCGACGGGCGCCACCCGGTCGATGATCGCGCGGGCGAGTTCGGTTTCCGCCGGCGTCGGGGCACCGAAGGACAGTCCGTCGGCGGCGACGCGCTGCACCGCCTCGACGACGTCGGGGTGGGCGTGCCCGAGGATCATCGGACCCCAGGAGCACACCAGGTCCACATAGCGGTTACCGTCGGCGTCGGTCAGCCAGTAGCCGTTGGCCGAGGTGATGAAGCGCGGGGTACCCCCGACGGCGCTGAAGGCCCGCACCGGCGAGTTCACCCCGCCGGGGATCACCGAGGACGCGTCGGCGAACAACTTCGCGGATGCCGAAACGGACGAACCGGTACTGCGCATGACCCCCAGTGTTCCAGTCAATGCCAACTCAGCAACTACAGGGTGTAGTGGAACTGGCGCTTCCCCCGCGCAGCAACTCATTCGTCGCGCGCCGCACGCACCTCGCCGAATCGGCGAGAACAGCATTTCAGCTGCTTCAGCACCGTTACGCGGCACGGTGAGCCACCGTGTGTGACATCGGCCAGCTACCCGTGAGCCGGGCCACGATCCGATATCCGTCCGGATTGCCGGAACAGCCCCGGTGCAAAGCGGTCGAGGTCGGCCCGGCCCGTCTCCTACCGCACGGACCTGATTCGGAGTCCTCTGCGCCGCATCTGCAGCAACCCCGTGGCGGCCGTCGGAGAGCTCTAGGATCGGGTCATGCTGTTCGCCCGCCAACGCGCCGAGCTCAACCGCAGGTTCGTCAATCCGGTGGTGGAACCCCTGGCCGGATATGTGCCGCTGTGGTCGGCCGTCGACCATGTCGGCCGCAGATCCGGGAAGGACTACCGCACACCGGTGACGGCCTTCCCGACCACCGATGGCGTGGCGGTGCTGCTGCCCTACGGCACCGATACCGACTGGGTGCGCAACCTGCAGGCCGCCGGGTCGGGTCGGGTGCAGATCGACGGCCGCAGCCTGCTGGTCGAGGCGCCCCGAGTGGTGCCGCTGAGTGAGGCGCTGAGCGTGCTCAAGGGGCCGTGGCGGCACGTGTTGCGCATTGTCCCGGTGAAATCCGCGTTGTTGCTCACGCGTTCCAGCTGAGCACCGTCCCGCTCGCCGCGGTCATCACGGTGCCGGGCTGCACCCGCAGCCGGTACGGGGCCAGGCGCAGGACTGCGAATGCCGGTGAGGTGGGTGAGTCCCAGCCCGGGATGATGGTCGGGTTGTACCCCAGTGGTTCCGGAGCCTGGACGAACTTGTCCCACACCGTCGTTCGGGTGTCGTCATCGGTGTACCACTCGACAAGGCAGTCGGCGCTGCAGGTGTCGTGGCTGGGTGCCCAGTAGTTCACCGACATGTACGGGTGCACCGCGAGATGCCGCTGCTTGACCGGCGAGGGCACGGTCGCCACCCAGCCGAACAGATCGGTGCCGTCCCACTCCCAGATGGGGTGCAGGACTCTGCTGCGCGGCTTGCTGTCGGCGTCCACGGTGGCCACCGAGGCCCACACGATGGAATGCGCCATGTCGACGAAGGCGGCGGCGATCTGTTCCAACGGCGTCACCCGGCCAGCCTAATTCTTCGGATTCTCAGTTTCTTCGGAGTTCTCATCGAACTTTGGGTTTCCGTCGCCGTCCAGCCAATCGGTCACCGCGGTGCCCGACACCGTGCCATCGCTGCCCGGGAGCACGGATGTCGGACGGTTGTCTTCATAGGCGCCGATCTCTTCCGGCGACGCCTCGGACCCGCGACCCTGTTCAGTAGTCATGGCTCACGGCTGCCCGAATATGTGAGCCACCAAACAATCAGGCCGATACCGACCGCAAAGCCGGAGGCAAGCTGGGCAGGAAATGCCGCGTCGCGAACGCCCGGATGTCGTCGGCGGTTTGCAGCGGCTGCACGCTGGGCAACAACAGCACCATCGCGGCATACCGCAGGATGGTGTCGGCCAGGTCGTTGACCGCCGGGGCGCCGATCCGCTCGGCGAAACCGTCCGGAAAGATCACCAGCAGCGCCGCGGCCATGCGTTCGACGGCGGCACCGTAGTGTCGGTGCAGCATCTCCTGTGCCAGGGCGGGATCGTCGACGATCATCTGGTTGAGCACCCGGTGCCGCCGGAACCTCATGATCGACAGCGTGAAGGCCTCCACGTAGTAATTCGCTTGCGGCTTCGCCTCTTTCAGCTCGGCCGCGATATCGGCGAACAGCGCCACGTTCTCACGCTCGATGACGGCGCCGACGAGTTCGTCGCGGTTGGCGAAGCGCCGGTAGATGGTGGTCCGGCTGACGCCGGCCCGTCGCGCGACATCGTCGAGGGCGACCTTGCGGAAGCCATGCCGTTCCAACTCGACGAGTGCCGCGTCGAGGATGGTTTCGCCGGCGTCAGCCCCTGGCATAACCGGCTTGGGCGAATTTGCTGTAGCGCACCGACATCGGCAACCGGTCCCATGCCCAGTTGACCGGACGCGACCGGCAGAACGCGGCGAACCGCTGGTAGTTGCGTTCTTGCCGCTCGGTCCACGGCAGTCCCAGCAGATCCCGTGCCCGTGGCGGCAGCCCGCCCGTGGTGATGAACGCGGCCACCGGATCGAACACCTTCGCGACGATCTTCCAGGCCACCGGATTCACGCCCTTGGGGCACGGGAATCCCTTGGTGACGTAACCGACGCCGTACCTGGCGGACTTGTGCGCGACGGCGACCTCGTCGAGCATCCGGTCCCAGTACTGCACGAACTCGACGTAGGTGGCCGGCTGCGGGCGATCACTGACCCCGTAGCGTCGGTACCAGGTCTTGGACTCCAGGAAGATCTGTTCTTTCTCGGCCTCGCTGAGGCGCTTGACGAAGGTGTCGGCGAAGTAGATGACCTGCTCGACGAACGTGGCGTGCGCCCAGTAGTAGGTCTCCGGATCCAGGGCGTGGTAGCGCCCGACCGGTGTGCCGTCCGGGCCGGGCATTTCGCCCTTGATATCGGTGTGGAAGTCGCGCACCTGGGTGCC
Source organism: Mycobacterium sp. ITM-2016-00316 (assembly GCF_002968335.2). Classification (NCBI taxonomy): domain Bacteria; kingdom Bacillati; phylum Actinomycetota; class Actinomycetes; order Mycobacteriales; family Mycobacteriaceae; genus Mycobacterium; species Mycobacterium sp. ITM-2016-00316. The sequence goes on along the minus strand of NZ_CP134398.1, from coordinate 743,253 downwards.
CGCGTTCTGCTCTTCGGAGCCGTACACCGTCTTGAAGATCGGCGGGATGGTGCGCTTGAGACGCTCGGCGGTATCGGAGAAGAACGTCGAGTGATCCAGCACGCCCTGACCGAGTTCGGCGAGCATGTTCTGCAGTACCGCCGGACGCGGCCCGATGAGGTACATCCGGTTCTCCCCGAAGTACTTCCACACCAGGGAGTCGGGCCCGAGCGGTAATGCATCGTCGAGTGCCTCGGGTGCGTTCTCCGCCAGTTCGGTCATGGGGAACAGTGTTACAGATTCCGCACTTTGTTCCAATCAAGTGTGGCGCGGGTCATAATTCCGCGGGCTTACGGCAGGTCGGCGGCCTGACCGGGGCCTTCGGCGCCGGACCTGGACGCGGCGAAGTCGGCGGCCTGGTCGACCAGGCCGTTGGCCGCGTACATGTTGTGGGCATTCCCGTCGCCGCCTCCCGGGGCGCACACCGGATCGGTCGGGATGCACAGGTCCATCGTCTTGCCGGCGTAACCGCTGCCGACGGTGATCGGTGGCGCGCCGGTGTAGATCATCTGCAGGAAACCACTCGACGGCTTACCGAACAAGGCCACCGCGGCCACATGATCGGCCACCGACGGTTCCAGCGGACCGGTCAGGCCCGGCGGCAGGGCGAAACCCTCGGGCACCGCGTCTGCGGTGAGGTAGGCCGCGACCGCCGCCCCCTGCGAGAACCCGCCGAGCACCATCTTGGTGTCCGGGCAGGCCGCCGCCGTGGCGCGCACCTTGTTACTCGCGTCCACCACACCGTCGGCGGCGGTCGCGAAATCCAGCGACGCAGGATAGTTCACCGGGTACACGTCCACCGACTTGCCGGGGGTCTTGGCACGCAGCGCGTCCACGAACGCCTGGCCCGTGCCACCGACCCCGGGCGCCTCGAACGTGCCGCGCGCGAACAGCACCTGGATATCCGGACACGCCTCGGGCTCCGCCGCCGCAGGCCCCGCCAGCGCCAGCGACCCCGTCGCTACGCACGCCGCGGCTGCCGCGGCTCCCACCCAACGATCGATCCTTGTCATCGTTTCCATCCCAGAGCTCGTTCCCGACTCCGCGGTGACGGCGCTGCCCCCGCGACCAGCAGGCCCGGACTACCCGCGATCCGGACCGTCGAATCCCTCTGCAAATGTGGCCTGCCCCACGGACGGACGGGAGCGGCGCAATCGCGCGATGCCCAGTACCGTAAGCACCCCGGCGGCGGTCAGCAATACCAGCGCCAGCACGATCAGTGGCGGGTAATAGACCACCGTCGACACCGTGGGTTGGCCGTCCATGATCGGCGGCACCTGCTCCCTGGATCCGGCGGCGAGCCAGCTCATCACCGCACCGGCCAGGGCCAGAACTGCCACCGCGAGTTGCACCAGCGCGGTGCGCCTCACGACGCCGGCTCCCCGACCAGAGATTCCAACGCCGCGCGCAGTGTGCGATGCCTGCGCGCCCAGGCCTGGCCCGAACGGCCGTCGGTCAGTTTCATGCCGATGCCGGTACGCCCACGCGGAATGCCACTCAGCTCACCGAAGGCGCGGTAGGACTGCCATTTCTCGTTCTCGTGACGCTTGGGTTCCGGGTAGATCTTCACGATCTCGGCGATGGTGACGAACTCGGTGCCCTGCCGCAGCGTGGTGGGTGTCAACTCCACCGACGTGTGGATGCGCGCGGCCTTGATCTGAATCCACAGGAAGCCACTGACCAGGATCATGAAGGCCGCGGGCACCCCGAACTGCACGCCGCCACCACCCGAGAGCTGGATGAACATCATCGCGCCACCAGCCGCCGGGCCCGCCAGCAACCACCACCAGGTGCCGCCCGGCTCGTGGAACAACACCTGCTCGGTGGTGTCGGGTGTCGGCGGGGTGCCCTCGGTCATTGCACCTCCAGAAACCAGTCGGAGGCCGCCGGCCGCATGAACAGCGTCGCACCGATGGCCACCGGCACCACACCGAAAAGGGCCAGCGGCGCGATGGCAAACGGCGCCAGCAGCGCCAGCACGAACACCAGCGCCACCAATACCACTGCCAGCCACACCATCGCCCGGCGGAAGCGCAGGTCCCCGCTGCGCGCACGGCCCGCCAGGAAGCTCAGCACCACACCCGTGATCAGCAGCAGACCACTGATGCCCCCGCGCATGACCACGATGCTGTGGACCTCGCTGTCGGACAGCTCGGCGGAGAAGGCGCTGCGCGGCGTGCTGATCGCACTGATCAGCCCGAGCAGACCACCGGCCAGCATCAGCACCGATCCCGCCAGCACCAGCCAGAACGCGATGTTGACGATGGCCGGACGCGGCGCAGGTGTGGGTTTGGTCATATCCGCGCCAGCCTAACGGGTGAGGTATTCGTGAGCGTCCTTGCGGTGCAACAACACCACGCCGCCGAGAATCAGCACCGAACCGAAGATGGTGCACGCCGCGAACCCGACCGCGGCGAACTCGGACCGGTCCACGGTGAACAGGCTGGAGACCGAATAGACCACCGCCGTCAGGCCGCCCGCGGTCAGCAGCGTGCGCGGCCACCGGTAGCCCAGCCGCATCAGGACCGCGAACGTCGCGACCACGGCGATGGTCACCACGAGGAAAAGACCCGATGCGACGTAGACATAGGCACCGGCATCCGGCATGCGTGCGGTGGCCAGATCGATGATGTAGCCGATCGCCATGAGGGGCAGGGCTGCCATCCAGAGCCAGAACCCGGTGTCGACGTCCTCGGGGCGGCTCACCTGGTCGGCGGCGGGCGGTTCCTCGGTCACGCCAGCCATCCGGCGGCCTCGGCCGCCCAGTAGGTCAGCACGATATCGGCCCCGGCACGCCGGATACCGATCAACGATTCCAGTGCCGAAGCCTGCAGGTCGATCCAGCCGTTGGCCGCGGCGGCGCTGATCATCGCGTACTCCCCCGAGATCTGATACGCAGCCACCGGTACCGGTGAGATGTCCGCGGCGGCGGCCACCACGTCGAGATAGCTCATCGCGGGTTTGACCATCACGATATCGGCGCCCTCATCGATATCCAGCGTGATCTCGTGCACGGCCTCCCGGGCATTGCCCGCATCCTGCTGGTAGGTGCGCCGATCACCGGAAAGGCTGGAGCCGACGGCTTCCCGGAACGGGCCGTAGAAGGCCGAGGCGAACTTCGCGGCGTAGGCCAGGATGGCGACATCTTCGTGCCCGGCCTCGTCGAGACCGTCCCGAATCGCCGCCACCTGACCGTCCATCATGCCACTCGGCCCGACCACGTGCGCACCCGAATGAGCCTGGGCCACAGCGAGTTTCACATACTGTTCGTTGGTGGCGTCGTTGTCGACCCGGCCGTGCGCGTCCAGCACGCCGCAGTGCCCGTGATCGGTGAACTCGTCGAGGCAGGTATCGGCCATCAAAACGGTGGCGTCACCCAAATCAGCGGCAAGATCGCCGAGAGCCACGTTCAGGATGCCGTCCGGGTTCAGGCCTGCGCTACCGATGGCGTCCTTGTCCTCGTCGCGCGGCACACCGAAAAGCATCAGCCCGCCCACCCCGGCGGCCACCGCCTCGGCGGCGGCCCGGCGCAACGAATCCCGGGTGTGCTGGACGACTCCGGGCATCGAGGTGATCGGACGCGGCTCCGACAGTCCGTCGGCGACGAACATCGGCAGCACCAGATGGCGCGGCTCCAACGACGTCTGCGCGACCAGCCGACGCATCGCCGGCGTCGACCGCAGCCTACGGGGGCGGACCCGCATCTAGCTCTCCCGTCGCTTCGCCCGCCCCATTTAGCGGCGGCGGCTCTTCTTACGCGGCGGAGGCAGTGCACCCTCGGCCCGCAGGCGCGCGGCGTGCTCGGCGAGCGCCTCGACCAGCGGACCGACAGCGGCCGTCTCCGGCTGCACGTCGACGCGCAGGCCGAATTCGACTGCCGTTTCCGCGGTCTTGGGGCCGATGCACGCGACGATGGTCCGCGCGTGCGGCTTGCCTGCGATGCCGACCAGGTTGCGCACCGTCGAGCTCGAGGTGAAGCACACCGCGTCGAAACCGCCGGTCTTGATCATCTCGCGGGTCTGCGCCGGCGGCGGGGCTGCACGCACGGTGCGGTAGGCGGTGACATCCTCGATCTCCCAGCCACGTTCGCGCAGGCCCTCGGCCAGAGTTTCGGTGGCGATATCGGCGCGGGGCAACAACACCCGGTTCACCGGATCGAAAATCTCGTCGTAGTCCGGGAATTCGTCAAGCAGACCCAGTGAGGACTGCTCACCGGAGGGCACCAGCTCGGGGTTGATACCGAAGGCGCGAACCCGATCCGCGGTGGCCTGACCGACACAGGCGATCTTCACACCGGAGAACGCCCGCGCATCCAGACCGAACTCGTTGAACTTCTCCCACACCGCACGGACGGCGTTGGTCGAGGTGAACACCACCCACTGGAACCGTCCGTCGACCAAACCCTTGACGGCCCTTTCCATCTGGGCCGGGCTACGTGGCGGCTCGACGGCGATGGTGGGCACCTCGACGGGCAGTGCGCCGTGGGTGACCAGGCGATCGCTCATCTCACCGGCCTGATCCTTGGTGCGCGGCACCAGCACGGTCCAGCCGTACAGCGCACGGCTTTCCCACCAGTTCAGCTTCGCGCGGTTGGCGACGGTCTTGCCGATCGTCACCACCAGCGGCCCGGCCAGCGGACCCGGGGTGCCGCCGGTGGACTCGGCCGCGGTCAGAATCGCCTTGTCCCCCAGGCCGGCCAGCGTGGTCTCCACCGAATGCTGCTGGCAGGTGGTGCCATGCGCGGTGACCACGGCCGGGGTGTTCTCGGCCAGGCCGAACTCGACGAGGGTGCGCGCCGCATCGGCCAGATGCGAGGCGGTGGCGTGCAGGATCAGCGGGCCGGGGGCGGCGGCCAGCGCGGCCCAATCGACGTTGGGGTCCCGGACATCGGCCACGGTGTGCGAGGAGCCCAGCGGCAGACCGGCATACGTCGGCACTGCGGTGGTGTCCGGCAGGCCGGGCACGATCTCGAAATTCAGGTGGGTGCGAGCCAGGGTGTTGACCTCGGTGATGACCGCGTCGACCGAGAGCGGGTCACCGGCCACCAGCCGGACCACATCCACGCCGTGCCGGGCCTCGGCGGCCAGGGTCTTGGCGACCTCGGCCGGGTCGCCCAGCGCGGGACGCACATCGGGGCCACCGGCCACCACGGCCGCCAACTCGGCGCCATCGGAATCCGAGGCGGGAGCCTCCGGCGCCGGCCCGGACGTGGGCGGCAACTCGGAGCCGATCAGCGCCAACACCGCCTCGGGTACATCGGGGTCGGTGAACACCGTCGCGGCGTTGGCGAGTACCGTCCGCGCACGGGTCGTCAGCAGGCCTGGATCGCCCGGGCCTGAGCCAACGAACGTGATGCGGCCGGGCCGGATCTTGCGGCCTCGGCTACCTGCGTGCCCAGTCATCTGTCACTCCCAGCATCTGCCAACACGTCACGTGCACCCAGTTCGAACAGCTCCGCGGCCACCGAGAGCCCAAGCTCCCGTGCCCGCTCCGGAGTACCGATCCCGGACGCACGGATCACGTCGGATCCGTCCAGCGCCGCCACGCATGCCCGCAGCGACAGCTCTTCGAAGACCCGGCCGTCCTCATCGATGGACTCGACCACCTCAGCGATGGCACCCACCGGCGCGGAACAGCCCGCCTCCAGTTCGGCGAGCAGGGCACGTTCAGCGGTGACCGCGGCGCGAGTGTCGGCGTCATCCAACTCCGCCAGCACCGCGACAAGCTCACTGTCACCGGAGCGACACTCCACTGCGAGAGCCCCCTGCGCCGGTGCCGGCAACATCTGCACCGGTTCGAGAGACTCGGTCACAGCGTCGAGCCGTCCGATGCGTGCAAGACCCGCCCGGGCGACGACGACTCCGTCGAGATCACCGCTACTTACCCTGTTCAACCTGGTGTCTAGGTTGCCTCGTAGGGGGCGAATTTCCAAACCGAGACCCAGTGCTCTAAGCTGCGCGGCCCGTCGCGGGCTCGAGGTGCCGATCGTCGAGCCGGCGGGCAACTCTCCCAGCACCATGCCGTCACGGGCCACCAGCGCGTCCCTGGCGTCCTCACGGGGCGGGATGGCGGCGATGTCGAACCTGGGGTCGGCCGCGGTCGGCAAATCCTTGTAGGAGTGCACCGCCATGTCGACGACACCGTCGGCGACCGCCTCGCGCAGCGCCGCGGTGAAGACGCCGACGCCGATCTCAACGATGGGTGCACTGGATTGGTCGCCGGCCGTGGCGACGATGACCAATTCGGCGGGGTGGCCGTTGGCGGTCAGGGCATCACGGATGAAGCCGGCCTGAGTCGTCGCGAGCAGGCTGCCCCGGGTGCCGATCCGGATCACTCGGGCTGGTCGTTATCTGTTGCGATCAAAGGCAATTCGCCACCGGAGACGGCGTCGACAGCCTGCGGATCGAGCTCGAAGAGCTCACGCAGCGCCTCGGCGTAGCTGTCTCCGCCGGGGGCCCCTGCAAGTTGCTTCACCCGCACCGTGGGGGCGTGCAGCAGCTTGTCGACGACGCGGCGCACCGTGCGGGCCACCTCGTCGCGGTGCGTGGAGTCCAGCCCGGGCAGCCGGTTGTCCAGCCGCAGCAATTCGGCCTCCACCACATCGGCGGCACGCTGGCGCAGCGCCGTCACCGTCGGGGTCACCTCGGCCATCCGCTGCCCGGCCAGGTAGTTGGCAACCTCGGCGGCCACGATGGCCCGGGCCGCTTCGGCATCGGAAGCGGCCGCGCGGGCGGTGGGCTCGCGTTGGATGCGGTCCATGTCGATGACGTGCACGCCGGGCAGGCCGGCCACCGCGAGGTCGATATCGCGGGGCATACCCAGATCGCACATCACCAGCGGGCGGTCACCGTCGCGCGCCGTGAGGCCGTGGTGCACGTCGGCCAGCGACATCACCGGCCGGACCGCGCCGGTGCTGCTGACCACCACATCGGCGGTGGCCAGCACGGAGGAGATGTCGTCCAGGGTGTAGGCAGTGGCGGGCACGCCGAGTGCGGAGATGTTCTCGGCGAGCCGGCGGGCCCGCGGCAGCGACCGGTTGACCACATCGATGCGGTCCACCCCGGCCCGGACCAGGTGCTTGGCGGCCAATGCGCCCATCGAGCCGGCGCCGACCACGACGGCGGACTTACCGGCCAGGCCCGTGCCGATTCCCCGGTCGCTGCGCTCCAGCCCGCCGTTGAGCCGCTTTTCGGCCATCTCCAGCGACACCGACACCACCGAGGCGCCCGCGGAGTCGATTCCGGTCTCGTTGTGCACCCGCTTACCGACCGACAGCGCGCGCTGGGCCAGTTCGTGCAGGGTGCGACCGACGGTGTGGTTGGACTCGGCGGCGGCGTAGGCCCGCCGGACCTGGCCCAGGACCTGCTGCTCGCCCATGACGACGGAATCGAGTCCGCTGGTGACGGCAAACAAATGCTCGACGGCGGCCTCCGCGTAGCGCACATAGGCGTACTTGGTGAGGTCATTGAGGCCCATACCGGAATGCTCGGAGAGCACCTGACCGATCACCGACAACCCGCCGTGGAATGCGTCGACCACGGCGTACACCTCGACCCTGTTGCAGGTCGACAGCACCATGGCCTCGGTGACCAGCGAGGACTGCAGGACCTCGTCGATGATCTTGGCCTGATCGGACTCGTCAGTGCTCAACTGCTCCAGTACGGACACCGGCGCACTGCGATGCGAAACCCCGAATAGCAGCACGCTCACGGCATCATCACCTTCGACACTTCCCGTCGCTTCGCTCGCCCAGGACAGCTATTTCCGTCGCTTCGCTCGCCCGGTCAGGGTCCAAAGTAGCCGTTCACCAGCGCGCCACCAAATTAACTGACATCTGCGCGCAACCGGGGTTCGTCGACCTCCCAGTAGCTGTGTTCGGCGCCGTCGAGCAACACGACCGGCAGCCGATCGCCGAATTCGGCACGCAGGGCGGGTTCCCCCGCAGCAGCCGCTGCATCGACGTCGGTGGAGCTCAGCGCGAACCCCAGTTCTTCGGCCAGCGCGGTCAGCGCCGCGGCCGCTCGTTCGCACATGCTGCAGCCGGCTCGTGTGAGCAACACCACCTGATGGTCCACACATCCAGTATCGACCCTGCGTGACTTAGGGTTGAAACGTGTCCGAGACGCCCCCGCCGCCGCCGCCGGACCTGACCGCGGCCGCGTTCTTCGACGTCGACAACACCCTGGTGCATGGTTCGTCGCTGGTGCACTTTGCCCGCGGGCTGGCCGCCCGCAAGTACTTCACCTACGGCGACATCCTCGGAATCGTCTACGCGCAGGCGAAATTCCAGTTCACCGGCAAGGAGAACAGCGACGACGTCGCCGAGGGCAAGCAGAAGGCGCTGGCCTTCATCGAGGGCCGTTCGACCGCGGAACTGGTCGAACTCGGCGAGGACATCTATGACGAGATCATCGCCGACAAGATCTGGCCGGGCACCCGCGCGCTGGCCCAGATGCACCTCGACGCCGGGCAGCAGGTGTGGCTGGTGACCGCCACCCCTTTCGAACTCGCGGACACCATCGCCCGCCGGCTGGGCCTGACCGGGGCGCTGGGCACCATCGCCGAATCGGTCGACGGTGTCTTCACCGGCCGGCTGGTCGGCGACATCCTGCACGGGGCGGGTAAGGCGCACGCGGTCCGGTCGCTGGCCATCCGAGAGGGTCTCAACCTGCGCCGATGCGCGGCGTACTCGGACAGCTTCAACGACGTGCCGATGCTGTCACTGGTCGGCACGGCAGTGGCGATCAACCCCGATGCCGCACTGCGCGATGTCGCGCGTGAACGCGGATGGGAGATACGCGACTTCCGCACCGCACGCAAAGCGGCCCGGATCGGGGTCCCATCGGCGCTGGCCCTGGGCGCGGTCGGCGGAGCCCTGGCCGCGGTGGCCTCCCGGCGCGACGCGGGTCGTTGACCCTCGCGCTGATAGGCTGACCCGCCATGGGAATCGCTGAAGAGATTGTCGGAACCCACTTCCGGTACCCCGACTATTTCGAGGTCGGACGGGAGAAGGTCCGCGAATTCGCGAACGCCGTCAAGGACGAGCATCCCGCGCATCACTCCGAAGAGGGCGCCGCCGAGCACGGGCACGACGCCATGCTTGCGTCGTTGACGTTCATCGCGGTGGCCGGCCGGCGGGTCCAGTTGGAGATCTTCAACCAGTTCGATGTGCCGGTCAACATGGAGCGCGTGCTGCACCGCGACCAGAAGCTGATCTTCCACCGCCCCATCAAGGTCGGCGACAAGTTGTGGTTCGACTCGTACCTGGACTCGGTCATCGAATCGCACGGCGCCATCCTCACCGAGGTGCGGGCCGAGGTCACCGACGACGACGGCAATCCCGTGCTCACCAGCGTCATCACGATCCTCGGTGAGGCCGAACACGAAGGCCACACGGACGAGGTCACCGCGCAGATCGCCGCCGCCCGCGATGCCGCGATCGCGAAGATGGTGGCCGGGCAGAACGCCTGAGCCCGCGCGTCCAGGCCGAGTGTGAATCGTCGTCGGTGAAACTCCCGCGCGGCCGACGAGGACTCACACTCGCGAGCCGGGCATCGGCGAATCAGCCCAGGAAGGTGTTCCGGCGGTTGGCCAGCAGTTGGTACAGGGTGTGCTGGATGGTCTCGCGGACCTGGTCGGTCAGTTCGAAGGTGACCATCGGATCGTCGGCGGCCGTCTCGTCGTAGCCCTCGGTCGAGATCGGTTCCCCGAACTTGATATGCCATTTGGACGGCAGCGGCACCAGCCCGAGCGGCCCGGCCAGCGGGAACAGCGGGGTCACCGGGAAGTACGGCAGGCCCAGCACCCGCGCCAGCAGCTTGATGTCGCCGATCTTGGGATAGATCTCCTCGGATCCCACGATGGAGCACGGCACGATCGGCGCCTTGGCCCGCAGTGCGGCCGAGACGAACCCGCCGCGGCCGAACCGCTGCAGCTTGTAGCGGTCCTTGAACGGTTTGCCGAGGCCCTTGAAGCCCTCGGGGAACACCGCGGTGAGCTCACCCGCGGCGAGCAACCGGTGCGCGTCGGAGGTGCAGGCGACGGTGTGCCCGGCCTTGCGAGCGGCCTGCCCGACAACGGGCATGTCGAACACCAGGTCGGCGGCCAGCATGCGCAGCACGCGCTGACGCGGATGGTGATCGTGCACGGCGACCGCGGCCATCAGCCCGTCGAAGGGCAGCACGCCGGCATGGTTGGCCACCACCAGCGCGGCTCCATCGAGCGGGAGGTTCTCGACACCGCTGACCTCAACCCGGAACCAGGAGTTGAAAAGCCCACGCAGCATGGGCAACACAACGGCGTCGTTGAGGTGTGCGTCGAACCCGAACTCGTCGACGGTGTAGTCACCGGTCATCCGTTTGGTGACGAACTCGGCGATCCCCGAGATGGCCCTGGCCAGCTCGTTGGGGGCGTCGTCGGCAGCAGTTTCGGCGGCACCGTTGCGGTGCTGATCGATCTCGCGGACGACGGCGGCCATCTGCTCGGCGGAGGCGCGACCATCGGGATCGGCGAGCAGCGACGGGTGCCTGCGCGCACTGTCCGCCCGCTGCGAGGCCCGGCGCTGCGCCGAGGAACGGCCCGAATTGGAGTGCAGCGGAATCACTTTCGCTCTGGGTTCACCCGCCACGCGTCACCCTCTCCCCCCGCCCGATCACCTAGTCGACTAGCCTCCGACGCGTTGCGCCAGCGTCACGGCACGGCTCTCCACTGAGCGTACCCATTTCGGGTCGATGATCGGAGTCAGACCACGTCCCCGCACGTAATCGTCAAAAGCCTCCGCTGTCGTCCACTTAGGGTTATACCCTAGGACGTTACGCATGCGCGCGGTGTCCATCACCCGGCCGTAGCTCAGATAATTCAGCTGCTCGCGATCGAGTTCGGTGTAACTCGTTGCGCGCCTCAAGGAATCGACGGCGGCCAGCGCCGAACGAGGCACCGGCAGCGCGACCCGTCCGGATCGGCGGATCGCCTGACTCATCATGATGATGCCCGACGCTCCGACGTTGAAGGTGCCCGCGCGACCGGCGACCGTGGCACGCTCCAGCGCACCGAGCGCATCCTGTTCGTGCAGCAGTTGCAGCCGCGCATCGCGCCCCAGCACCGAGGGCACCACCGGACCGGCCAGGTACCGCGACAGCGCGGTGTCCATCGCAGGGCCGATCATGTTGGCCAGCCGCAGGATCGTCACCGCGATATCGGGACGACGGCGGGCCAAACCGCGGACGTACCCCTCGATATCGATGCTGTCGCGGGCGAAACCGTCCGCGGGCGGCCGGCGGGCCCCGCCGTCCTCGGTGAACATCACCGGGTCCCGTGAGCTCGCCCCGTACACCTCGGAGGTGGACTTGAGAATGACCCGGCGTACCGACGGCGCCTTCTGGCACGCCGCGAAGAGCTGGATCGCCCCCATCACGTTGAGCTCTTTGAGGGTCGCCCGCCCGCCTGCCCGCGGTGCGTACGACGCCGCCGCGGCGTGCACGACGGTGTCGACGTCACCGTTTCGGATGACCTTGGCGATGAACGGGTTGCGGATGTCGGCGCGCACGAATTCCGCGCGCCCCATCCTGCGTAACAGATCCTTGCTCGGCGCGATGGCGTCGACCGCGATGACGTGGTCGATCGCCGGGTTCTGCACGAGCCGAGCGGTCAGGTAGCCGCCGAGGAAACGGCAGGCGCCGGTGACCAACACCACTTTCGGATCGGTCGCCTGCTCGTCCATCGGGCCAGCCTATCGGCTGAAGCCGAAAGCTACTTACCGAGTTTTCTGCGCTGAACCCGAGTGCGACGAAGCAGCTTCCGGTGCTTCTTCTTCGACATGCGCTTGCGCCGCTTCTTGATAACTGAACCCATGAACTCCGCTACCTACCAATGAGTGAACTGACCGGGTCACCTTACCTGGGTGGCCCGGCCAAGTGGAAAACGCGTCCTACCCGGCGTCGAAGTACGACGTCTCCAGCAGATCGTGGACCGCCTTGGCATGCACCCGGAAGGACCGTCCGACGCGTACCGCCGGCAGTTCGCCGTTGTGCACCAGCCGGTAGACGGTCATCTTGCTCACCCGCATCAGGCTTGCCACTTCCGCGACGGTGAGAAATTGAGCCTTCGGCTGGCCGTCGCCGGCGGAATCCCGCGCCGATGGCCCGTTCAATGACGTCATCGCAACCCAATCCATAAGGCACGGCCGTTCCAGCGGCTTCCCCACCGCTGGCACGTACGCGTGCATACACGAGGAGAATAGCGTGGCCACTGGGGTTATTGCGACGGGTGTGGGCTAATCAGTCCGAAATTGGTGAACTACTCGGATGTAATTCCGAGCTGCTCAGAGCGCCTTTTTGCCGCCGCGATGGCATCGGAGACGGCACTGCGGAGGCCGCCTCGCTCCAGTTCCCGCAGACCAGCCGCGGTGGTACCGCCTGGAGACGTCACGATGGCCCGCAGCACGGTCGCCGAGGTGTCCATCACACCGGCCTGCGCGCTGTCCCGGCGGTCCAACAGCATGGCCGCCGATCCGGCCATGGTGTGCACCACGAGTTCGGTGGCGACCTCCCGGCTCAGCCCGGCATCGACGCCTGCGTCGACCAGTGCCTCGACCATCAGGAAGAAGTAGGCGGGCCCGGAACCCGACACCGCGGTCACCGCGTCCAGCTGCGATTCGGCCACCGTCAGCACATCGCCGACGGTGTCGAAGATGTCCGACACCTCCTTGAGCTGCTCGGCCGTCGCGAACCGGCCGGCGGCCACCGCACTGACACCCCCACCGACGACCATCGGGGCGTTCGGCATCACCCGGATGACCGGGGTGCCCGCGGGCAGTTTGGCCTCGAAGAACGCCGTGCTGACGCCCGCGGCCACGCTGACGAAGACCTGCTCCTCGCTCTGGCCCTCGGCCTTGGCGACGGCCTCGGCGATCTGACCGGTCACCGACTCCACATCGGTCGGTTTGACGGCGATGATGACGTAGGTGGCGCTGTCCGCGGCGTCGGACACCGAGGTCACCCGCACCGAGTAGGTTTCTGCCAGCTGCTTGGCACGGTCGGGATGCTTCTCGGCGACGACGAGGTCCTTGACCTGACGGCCCGCCCTCAACAGCCCCGAGAGCAGCGCTTCGCCGATACTTCCTCCGCCGATGATCGCAATTCTTGCCACGGGTGCAGTTTCCCATGGCGGGTGCCAGGGCGAGCGAAGCGACGGGGGAAAACTTCAGGGCGAGCGCAGCGACGGGGAAAGTTCGCGTCTACGTCGACGGCACCAGCGCGAGCTGACGGGTCTGCACCACGATGCGGCCCGCCGAGTCCACCACGACATGGTCCTCGTCGAACCACTCCTGACCGATCTGGGTCGTGGTGCACAGCACCCGCAGCCAGCCGTCGGCCGGGCGGGCCCGCAGGAAGGCCGTCAGCTGGACGGTGGGGGCCCAGCCGAACCGGTTGACCCCGAACGTCACCGGGGCCGACACATCGCCACACAGCAGGGCGAAAAGCACATCGGGAGCTTCGCCCCGGGGCCGCACCCAGTACTCGATGACCGGTGGTCCGCCATCCGAGCGCGGCGCCATGGTCGTCAACGACGGCCGGATATCGCATCCGTGGGCCAGATGCACAATGTCGGCCATCCGGTGTCCGGGACCGATCGGCTCCAGCCCGGGCGGCGGTTCGGGCGTCATCAACGGCACGACGGGGTTGGTCGACAGCAGCGGCGGCGCATCGTGCTCGGGGACGCCGAGGGTGACCGCCGCGCGGACCGCCACCCGGTCGCCCTGCATCAGTTCGACGTCGACCAGGCTGATCCGGCGGCCACGTTTGCGCACGGTCGTGATGACCCGCAGGGCGCCGGGATCCGGTGCCCACAGAAAGTTCCCGGACACCGCAATGGGTTCCATTGGGTTGATCCCCGGGTCGCTGCGCTCCAGCCCGCCGGACGGTTCGGCCAGCTCGGCGCGCGCCGCATTCGCACACAGCGCCAGCATCGCCCCGCCGTGCACCTTGGGCCCGATGGTCCAGTGCTCGTTGAGCGCACCCTCGTACACGCCGTCGCCGGCCGACCGCAGGCGCATGGCATCGCTGAACAACACGCTCATCGCAGCAGGTGCTCCCGGGCGAACTGCAGGGACTCGGTCAACAGGGCCTCCCGTTCGGCGGCGTTACGGGCTCCCGAGGTGGTGACCTCAAGAATGACGTGGCCGGTGAAATCACTGGCGGCCAACTGACGGCACACCTCGGCGGCGGGCTGGGTGCCCCGGCCCGGCACCAGATGCTCGTCGGTGGACGCCCCACTGCCGTCGCACAGGTGCAGATGAACCAGGCCCTGCCCCATCCGTCGCGCCATCTCCAGTGCGTCGGTGCCCGCCGTGGCGCTGTGCGACAGGTCCAAGGTGTAGTGCGCATGCCCGCCGTCGAGCGGGTCGAAGGACGGCGCGAACGCCGAGATGCCCGGGCCGGGGCTGCCGCCGCGTTTGCGCATCCGCTCGATCGAGGGCAGTCCGGTGCCCCAGAACCTGTCTGCCCGGAACGGGAACATGTTCTCCACCGCGACCAGGACATCGCTACCGGCCTCCAGGTCGGCGACCTGCTCGCTGAACCCCTCGGCGTAGCGGCGCTGCCAGCGGAACGGCGGATGCACCACCACGGTCTGGGCGCCCAGCTGCTCGGCGGCCCGCACGCTGCGTTCCAGCTTGGCGATCGGGTTCGCGCCCCACACCCGTTGTGAGATCAGCAGGCACGGCGCATGCACCGAGAGCACCGGGATGCCGTACGTCTGCGACAGGGCTTCGACGGCCTCGATGTCCTGGCTGACCGGTTCTGCCCAGACCATCAACTCGACACCGTCGTAGCCCAGGCGGGCGGCGTAGTCGAAGGCCGCCTCGGTCCGCAGCGGGTACACCGAGGCCGTCGACAGACCGACCTTGATCGCGGGGCGCACTTAGGTGGACTGCAGCAGGGCCAGCGGCCCGAGCGTCACCATGGCGCCCACCGCCACCGCGATCAGCGTGCTCGCGATGTCCTCGGTCTTACGCACCACCCGCACACCCACCACCAGGCCCAGGATCACCAGCACCGAGAGCGCCAGCGCCACGATGTTGTTCCACTTCCACAGCTGGTCGAAAGCGATGAACAGACCTGCGCCGAGCGCGACCGCGAGCACGCTCTGCACCACGATCCACACGCCGCGCATGAACGGCGTCGGAGCGTCGGGTTCGGTCAGGTCCAGCGCCGCCAGCGGCTCGTCGGCGTCGATGGCCACCTTCTGGGTGTCCCCGAGATCGATGTCCTCCGGGCCGAGTGTCCGGCCCTTGCGGGCCACATCGTCGGCGACGGAATCCCCACCGAACAGCGTGTCGGACGGTGACCTCTGGAACGACGGGCGGTTCTTCACGGTGCCGCGGTCATCGTCGCCATCATCGAGGGCTTCGTGATCATCGTCGTCGTGCAGCGGGTCGAAGGTCATCCCCTCGGCGCCACCGGCCGGCACATGCGGGTGCTTCTTCAAGGTGTGCGCGTGGCGGCGCGGGGCAAAGGCCAGTGGCTCGGGCTCCGCATCGCGCTGCTGCAGGTGCTCGGCGTAATCGGTTTCGGCGGCGTCGGGCTCGGCTTCGGGCTCTGTCTCCGGCTCCGGTTCCGGTTCCGGTTCGGCCTCCGGTTCGACATCGGCCTGCACCGGGGTTTCCTCGACAACGGGGGTTTCCTCGACGACGGGGGTGTCCTCGACCGTCGGCGGCTCCTCGACGACCGGGGTCGCCTCGGCCGTGGGTGCGTCCTCGATCGTGATGATCGGCATCTCACCGGTCAGCTCGGCGACGGTGACCGCATCGGCATTGCCACGGCGGCGCCGGCGGCGGCCGCCGGGTGCCGGGGATCCGATCGATCCGTTCTTGGCGAGCAGCTCCGCCACCGATATCGGACGGGTGGACGTGGTATCGCTCGGTTCTGTCATCGTGTGTTGCCCTTGGGAGTGGCTGGGGTGGTCTCGACCAGGGCGGTTCCGTCCGCTTCACTGTCGAGTTTCCGCAGAATCAGTCCCTCCCGCAATGCCCAGGGACAGATCTGTACCGTTTCGACACCCAGCGCCCGCATGCTCGCCTCAGCTACCAATGCGCCCGCCACGATCTGTGGCGCCCGTTCGGCACTCACCCCTTCCAGCTCTGCTCTGTCGGCCGTAGTCATCCTAGAGATGAACGCGATGAGCTGCCGTAGGCCGGCTGCGGTCAGCGTCCGCTTGACCCTCGGGCCTGCACCCGAGGGCGCCGCACCGGTGAGCCGGGCCAGCGAACGGAACGTCTTCGAGGTGGCGACCGCCAGGTCCGGTGTGCCCGCAGCCTGCATCACCGCGCCCGCCTCGGACAACTCGGTGGACAGCCAGTCCCGCAGCATCGCCACCCGGCGGCGACCCGGCGGATCCTCGGACAACCATTCCCTGGTCATCCGGCCGGCGCCCAGCGGTAGCGACATTGCGACCTCCGGCTCCTCGTCGACACCGCTGGAGAGCTCCAGTGAACCGCCGCCGATATCGATGTTGATGATGCGCCCGGCACTCCAGCCGTACCAGCGGCGCACCGCGAGGAAGGTGAGCCGGGATTCGTCGACACCGCTGAGGACCCGCAGCGCGACCCCGGTCTCGGCCTTCACCCGGGCCAGCACCGCCTCGGAGTTCTTGGCGTCGCGCACCGCAGAGGTCGCGAAGGCCATCATCTCCGCGCACCCCGAACTGGTCGCGATCTTCGCGAATTCATCGACGGTGGCGACCAGCGCGTCCGAACCCTTGCGGGTCAGCTTTCCGCTCGAGTTCGATGGCCTCGGCCAAGCGCAGCGCGGCCTTGGTGGAACTCATCGGGGTCGGATGGCCGCCACGGCGCGCATCGACAACCAACAAATGCACCGTATTGCTGCCCACATCCAGCACGCCCAATCGCACGCGACCCACGTTAGTGGGTTTACCGTTGACAACTGTGGGGACATCACATGTCGGCGGTATCGGTGGCGAGGTCGAATTGGACTTCGCCCGCGAGTGGGTGGAGTTCTACGACCCGGAGGACCCCAAGCACCTGATCAAGGCGGACATGACGTGGCTGCTGTCCAGATGGACCTGTGTGTTCGGCACACCCGCATGCCAGGGCACCGTCGAAGGACGCCCCGATGACGGCTGCTGCTCGCACGGCGCGTTCCTGTCCGACGACGACGATCGGGCCCTGCTCGACGACGCCGTCAAGACGCTGACCGACGAGGACTGGCAGTTCCGGTCCAAGGGTCTGGGCCGCAAGGGCTATCTGGAAGAGGACGAGTACGACGGCAAGCCCAACCTGCGCACCCGCAAGTACAAGGGCGCCTGCATCTTCCAGAACCGGCCCGGATTCCCGGGCGGTATCGGATGCGCACTGCACTCCAAGGCGCTCAAGCTCGGGGTCGAACCGCTGACCATGAAACCCGAGGTCTGCTGGCAGCTGCCGATCCGCCGGACCCAGGACTGGGTGACCCGCCCGGACGGTTCCGATGTGCTCCAGACCGTGATCACCGAGTACGACCGGCGCGGCTGGGGCGAGGGCGGTCTCGACCTGCACTGGTACTGCACCGGCGACCCCGCCGCCCATGTGGGTGAACGGCCGGTCTGGCAGTCCTACCGGCCCGAGCTCACTGCGCTGCTCGGTGACAAGGCCTACGCCGAATTGGCGGCCATGTGTAAACGCCGCGGCCAACTCGGCCTGATCGCCGTGCACCCGGCCACCCGCGCCGCGGAGTAGCCGCCCACAACAGGATTCACTATCTGTGGGGACTCAGCCCTCGAGCTTGTAGCCCAGCCCCCGCACCGTCACCAGGTGCACCGGGTTGGCCGGATCGGCTTCGATCTTCGAGCGCAGCCGTTTGACGTGCACATCGAGGGTCTTGGTGTCCCCGACATAATCCGCGCCCCACACCCGGTCGATCAACTGACCGCGGGTCAGCACCCGGCCGCTGTTGCGCATCAGGTACTCCAACAGGTCGAACTCCTTGAGCGGCAAGGTGATCGGCTCGCCATTGACGCTCACCACATGCCGTTCCACATCCATCCGCACCGGGCCGGCCTCCAGCACACCGTCCGCGACACCGACATCTTCGCTGTCGGCGCCGCGCCGCAACACCGCCCGGATCCGGGCGATCAGCTCACGTGCCGAATACGGCTTGGTCACATAGTCGTCGGCGCCGAGCTCCAGCCCGACCACCTTGTCGATCTCGCTGTCGCGGGCGGTGACCATAATGACCGGCACACTCGACCGTGACCGCAACTGCTTGCAGACATCGGTACCGCTCATCCCGGGCAACATCAGGTCCAGCAGCACGATATCGGCACCGGCCCGCTCGAATTCGGCCAGCGCGGACGGGCCGTCCCCGACAACGGTGGCCTCGAACCCCTCCTTACGCAGCAGGAACGCCAGCGGGTCGGCCAGGGACTCCTCGTCCTCAACGATCAGCACACTCGTCATGGGTGGCACGGTCCTCTCTCAATCATCGTCAACCGATCGGTCGTCTGGGATGGCCGGTATGGCAAGGGTGAACGTCGAGCCGGTACCCGGCTGACTCCACAACCGGATGGATCCGTTGTGATTGGCGGCCACGTGCTTGACGATGGCCAGGCCGAGCCCGGTACCGCCGGTGGCACGCGAGCGGGCCTTGTCGACCCGGAAGAACCGCTCGAACACCCGCTCCTGATCGGCCCGTGCGATGCCGATTCCGCGGTCGGTCACCGCGATCTCGATATCGTTGCCGCGCCGGCGCCTGCTGATCGACACCGGCGACCCGTCCGGCGAGTACGCGATGGCGTTGGACACCAGGTTCGCGATGGCGGTCACGAGCAGCCGCTCATCGCCGAGCACCCGGTAACCGGTCGGGGCGTCGGTGGTGATCGCGATATCGGCGTTGTCGGCGGCCACCTTGTAGCGCGACAACGCTTCGGCGACCACGGTGTCGACATCGACGCTGTCCAGCTGGGGCAGCGGTTCGGCGCCTTGGAGCCGGGACAACTCGATCAGCTCGCCGACCATGCTGGCCAGCCGATTCGATTCGACCACCATCTTCTCGCCGAACCGGCGGACGTTGTCGGGGTCATCGGTGGAGGCCAGTAGCGCCTCGGCCAGCACACCCATGGCACCGACCGGCGTCTTCAGCTCATGGCTGACATTGGCGACGAAATCGCGGCGGGTCGCTTCCATCCGCGCCTGCTCGGACTGATCTCCGACAAACACGACCGCGAACTGGTGGTCCTCCTCGACCAGCAGCCGCACATGGCCGCGCACCGAAAGACCCGAGCGGCCCGACTTCTGCTTCTTGCGCGGCGACAGATCGATATCGACGTCGGCGCCGGTGGACAGGCACCGCTGCACCGCCTGCCAGGCACGATCGTCGAGCAGCCGGTCACGCACCAGACCCAGTTCGGCGGCCTGGTCGTTCATGTAGACCACGTCGCGGAAGGCGTCGACCACCACGATCCCCATGGGTGACATCGCCGCGATATGACTGAGCATCTGGGAGATGGTGATTCCGCGGCCCTGCTCGGCCAGCAGGCGGGCCCGGCGTTCGGCAAGTCGCGAGGACACGACCATCCCCGCTGCCACGCCGCCCCCCAGCGCAAGCAATGCCAACGCTGCCGCCAACAGCAACGCGGAACCGACACTCACGCGAAAAGCGTACGCATCGGGTGAACGTCATCCCAGCAGCGTGCGGCCAAACCGGGACAAGTCACACGAACAAAGACAGGAGTTCGGTCACCGTTTACTCGCGTTCACTTGCTGTTGGCTTACTTGGCGCCCTGGGCGGCCACGGCGGCGGCTCCCGCGGCTGCGGCCTCGGGGTCCAGGTACCGGCCGCCGGCCACCACCGGCTTGAGGTCGTCGTCCAGTTCGTAGAGCAGCGGGATACCGGTCGGGATGTTCAGGCTGACAATGTCGTCGTCCGACATGCCGTCCAGGTACTTCACCAGGGCGCGCAGCGAGTTGCCGTGCGCGGCGATGAGCACCGTCTTACCGGCCTTGAGATCGGGGACGATGGTCTGCTCGAAGTAGGGAACGAACCGGGCCACCACATCGGCGAGGCATTCGGTCAGCGGGCCGCCGTCGATATCGGCATAGCGCGGGTCGGTGTCCTGACTGAACTCGCTGCCCTTCTCGATGGGCGGCGGCGGGGTGTCATAGCTGCGGCGCCAGGCCATGAACTGCTCGTCACCGTACTTCTCTTTGGTGGCGGCCTTGTCCAGGCCCTGCAGGGCGCCGTAATGGCGCTCGTTGAGGCGCCAGTCCCGGTGCACCGGGATCCACAGTCGGTCGGCGGCCTCCAGCGCCAGGTTCGCGGTGACGATCGCCCGGCGCAGCAGCGAGGTGTACAGCACATCGGGCAGCACGCCTTGCTCGGCGAGCAGTTCGCCACCGCGGATCGCCTGGGCCCGGCCCTTGTCGGTGAGATCGACATCTACCCAACCGGTGAACAGGTTCTTCTCGTTCCACGTGCTCTCGCCGTGACGCAGCAGGATCAGATTCGCCATGGCTGGCATTCTGTCACGAAGGCTGGTCGTCGATGAGATGTGCAAAGGCCTGCAAGTTCTTCAGCGACTCACCCCTTGCCACCCGCCACTCCCATTCCTTCTGGATGGACGAGCGAAAACCCAACTCCAACAACGTGTTGAAGTCGGAGTCGACGGCTTCGAGCACCTGTCCGAGGATCCGGTCGAGCTCATCGGCGTCGACCGAACTGTTCGACATCCAGCCGACCAGGTAGATATCGCCGAGATTGTCCAGCGTGTAGGCCACCCCGTAGAGCCTGCGGTTGCGCTTGAGCAGGAACTTGTAGACGGCTTCGAAGTTCTCATCGGGGCGGCGGCAGACGAAGGCCTCCACCCGCACCGAGTGCTCGCCGATGCTCAGGATGGTGTTGGTCTTGAGCCTGCGCTCGCCCGGCAGCGCCACCACGATGCCGGGCAGCCCGCCGTGGGCACCCTTGTGGTGCTCGTACTCAGTTCGTTGGCCTGCAGCGTCTTCTCGATGATGGCCTGGACCGTATTGCTCACGCCCGCACTCCCCTGCGCAGCGCGAACCGCCTACCGTTGCGACGCCCGGCGGGTTCACGGCGGGGATGCCGCGCGAGGTAGTCGGTGATGGCGTGGGTGTAGCTGTCCAGCAGCGCATCCACGGTGTGCGCCCAGGAGAACGTCGCGGCGTGCGCCACGGCGGCGGCACCCATCGTCTCGGGGCCACGCTCGAAAAGCGCACCGAGCGCCTGCGACCAGTCCCCGGCATCGTGCCCGTCGACCAGGGTGCCGCTCACCCCGTCGCGCACGGCGACCGGCAGACCACCGACCGACGCGGCCACCACCGGGGTGCCGCAGGCCTGGGCCTCGACCGCGACGAGACCGAACGACTCGTTGTAGCTCGGGACCGCGACGATATCGGCGGCCCGGTACACCTGGACCAGGGCATCCCTGGACTGCGGTGGAATGAATGTCACGCGGTCGGTGATACCCAGTTCGGCGGCGAGCCGAACAAGGTTGTCGGGCGTCGCGAGGCCGTTGCCGGAAGGTCCGCCTGCGATGACCACCTGCACGCTGGGCAGCCGGGCGGCTGCGCGCAGCAACACGTCGGGTGCCTTGAGCGGCTGGATACGCCCGACGAAGGCCACGATCCTGGCATCCGCGCTCAGCCCCAGCGCCGCCCGCGCGGCCTGCTTGTCCCCCGGTGTGAAAACCCGCAGGTCCACCCCGGGATGCACCACGTCGATATGCCGGCGGTCCGCATTGTGCAGCGAAACCAGCTGCTGCGCTTCGATTTCGGTGTTCACGATCAGCCGGTCGGCCTCGTCGACCACCTGCTGCTCGCCGACCGCGCGCAGCGCGGGCTCCGGGGCGTCACCCTCGGCGAGCGCGGCGTTCTTCACCGCGGCAAGGGTGTGCGCGGTGTGCACCAGCGGCACCGCCCAGCGGTCGGCGGCCAGCCATCCGACCTGCCCGGACAGCCAGTAGTGCGAATGCACGATGTCGTAGTAGCCGGGCTCGTGGGTGGCCTCGGCGCGCAGGACGCCCGCGGTGAACGCGCACAGCTGGGTGGGCAGATCGTTCTTGTCGAGCCCCTCGAACGGGCCTGCCACCACGTTGCGCACCAGCACTCCGGGCGCGACCTGGACCAGTGGCGCATCCGCCGACGAGGTGGCCCGGGTGAAGATCTCGACCTCGACACCACGGCGGGCCAACTCCAGCGCGGTCTGCAGCACGTAGACGTTCATGCCGCCGGCATCACCGGTTCCGGGTTGGGCCAGCGGCGAGGTGTGCACCGAGAGCACCGCAACGCGACGGGCAGTGTCCTTCAGTCCGGGCGTTTCTGGGACGGCGCGCACAATGACATGTCTACACCTGCGCCGAGCTGACCACACCCGAGGTATCAGGATGCGCCCAGCACACCCACTTCGCCGCGGCGCAGCTGGGCGCGGCGCATGGCGGCGATCGGATCGGCGTAGAGACCGCCGAGCGACACCACACCGGCACCCGCTTCCTGCACCCGGTTCCCGAACGCGGTCACCCGGATATCGCGGGGTCCCAGCACGGTCCGCGCCGCGAACGCGCGCTCGAGCGACTCCATTCCCTCCGGGTACTCGGTGAAGGCCTGACCGCCGACCACCAGATCGTCGGGGTTGAGCATGTCGCGCAGCAGCGCCACCGCCTCACCGAGCACCCTGGCCCGTTCGGCCAGCAGCGCGTGGGCGCCCTCATGGCCGCCGCGGGCGGCGCGCAGCACCGCAGGCAGCGTCGACGCGGGGCCCTCGGCCGGCACGATGCGCTGGTCGCGGGCCGCGTTCAGCACCGCTTCGTCGCTCACTGTCGACTCCAATTTACCTGTGCCACCGAGCAACTCGGAACTCGCCGGCAGCGCGGCGATGGTGCCTGGACCGCTCGATGGCGAGTGCACGCGGCCGCCGATGGACAGCGCGTAGCCAACCGTCTCGCGGGCGTAGACATAGAGGCTGGTACCGGCCTGCGCGCCCGGACGACGCCCGCCGAGCAACAACTCGGCGCCGGCCATGGCGTCGACGTGCGAGGCCACCGACACCGGCAGTCCCAGCGTCTCGGCCAACACCGGGCCGACCGGCGCTTGCGTCCAGCCCAACCGGGCATGGTCCAGGTAGCCGGAGGTGCTGTCCACGACGCCACCGGCGGCGACACCCACCCACAGTGGGCGGCGGCGGTGCCATCGGCTCAGGTAGCGGCGGGCACTGCCGGCCAGTGCTGCCAGCGCGGCGCCTTGGGGACCGCGCGGGGTCGGGGTCTCGACGACGTCGAGGGTCCGTCCGAACAGATCGGTGGCCACGATGCTGGTGGTCTTGGCGCCGATGTGCAGGCCCAGAGTCAGGAACGGCTCATGGTTGACCTCGACGGGGACGCGCGGGCGACCGATGGCCCCGGACACCGCGAGATCCGCGCGTTCACGCAAAACTCCGACCTCGAGCAGGGCGGTGACCTGGCGGTTCACCGTGGCGATGCTCAGCCCGGTGACGCGCGCGATGGCGTCACGGGCGATCGGGCCGCGCTGACGGACGGCACCGAACACCGATGCGGCCGCCGCATCGGCCACCTTCAGCGACGGCGCGACGATCTGGTGCCGGGCCAACAGGGCGCGCTTGGCGTGCGCGGCCGGGGTCTGACGAGCGGCGGCGGGAGGGGCAGCGATGGTGGTCATGGGAGTCCTCTGGTCTGAGTCGGGGTGGGTGGGCTTCTGCCACACCGGCGACTCAGCGGGACGAAATGGTCCTCGGGGTCAGCAGGGCGCGGCGGGTGCGCAACAACAACACGCACACCGCGCGGCGAGAACGCTCGCCTGACTCATCGAGAACACGCCGTCAACGTAGCACGCCCGCCG
The DNA here is from genome assembly GCF_002968335.2 of Mycobacterium sp. ITM-2016-00316. NCBI lineage: Bacteria > Bacillati > Actinomycetota > Actinomycetes > Mycobacteriales > Mycobacteriaceae > Mycobacterium > Mycobacterium sp. ITM-2016-00316. The sequence continues at coordinate 719,354 of NZ_CP134398.1, read as the reverse complement.
GCGCTCGCGCGAAGGTCAGATGCCCGGGATTAGGGTTGTCACCATGACGACCTCAACAGATCGGCGCCGCGTCGCGGTAGTCACCGGAGCCAGTGCCGGAATCGGTGCAGCAACCGCCAAAACGCTTGCTGCACAGGGATTTCACGTGATCTGCGTGGCACGACGGCCCGGCCCCATCGAGGCGCTGGCCGCCGAGATCGACGGCACCGCAATTGTGGCGGACGTCACCGATCCGGCCGCGGTGGCGGCGCTGGCCGAGCGCCTGGACCGGGTGGATGTGCTCGTCAACAACGCCGGCGGCGCACGCGGGCTGGAGTCGGTGGCCGACGCCGACATCGAGAACTGGCGTTGGATGTGGGAGTCCAACGTGCTGGGCACCCTGCACGTGACGAAAGCGCTGCTGCCCAAGCTGATCGACTCCGGTGACGGACTCATCGTCACCGTCACCTCGATCGCCGCACTGGAGACCTACGACAACGGTTCTGGCTACACCACGGCCAAGCACGCCCAGGGTGTCCTGCACCGCACACTGCGCAGCGAGCTGTTCGGCAAGCCGGTGCGGCTCACCGAGGTGGCGCCGGGAATGGTCAAGACCGACTTCTCGCTGAACCGGTTCGACGGGGATGCCGAGCGCGCCGAGAAGGTGTACGCCGGGGTGGAACCACTGGTGGCCGAGGACATCGCCGAGGTCATCGGATTCGTCGCGAGCCGGCCTGCGCACGTCGACCTGGATCTCATCGTGGTGCGCCCGCGTGACCAGGTCACCGGCGCGACCGGTTCCCGCGTCAACCGCCGGGGGTAGGAACCGGCGTCGTGGTGGGCGTCCCCGACAGCGTCGGGGCATCGCTGGGGGTGACCGGCGCGGTGACGGGGATGTTCGCCGGCGGGTCGTCGCTGCTGAGCGCCGACATGGACGTCCACTCGCTCCACGGCACGGCCCAGTCCCAGATGTCGCCGTCCGCGTAGGACAGGTCGATGCGGGTGCCGGTCACCTCGACCGGGTCGCCGTACATGGCGGTGTTGAAGTACTGCTCGGCGTCGGTGAGCGAGAGGTTGATGCAGCCGTTGGTGACGTTGGTGTTGCCCTGCGCACCGGAACTGGCCGGGTTGGCGTGAATGAACTCGCCGTTGTTGGAGATCCGGACCGCGAACCGCTCCCGCACGTTGGCGTACCCGGCGGCCGGGTTGGTCATGTAGAAGTCCTCGTACTTCTCGGTGACCACGTGGATGCCGCTGCGGGTGACGTTGCGGTCCAGGTCGCCTTCGCCGTAGCTGCACGGGAAGTCCATGATGACCGCGCCGGCACCGTCGAGCACCTGGATGCGGTGGCTGGAGGCCTCGGCCCTGACCACCTGGCGTCTGCCGATGGTGAAGTCGAGCGTCGAGTCGGCGGCGCCGTAGGCATCCGGGCCGAAGGACACCCCGTAGAGATTCGCGTCGACGTGCACGGTGGCGCCGGCCGGGTAGTAGTCCTTGGTGCGCCAGTGCACCCGGGAGCCGCCGACCTCGTCGGGCAGCCAGGCCCAACTGCCCTCCACCTCGGGAGTGGTGGTGACCGTGAGCGCCTTCTCGACGGTGGCCTTGTCCGCATCGGCGATGGCGGCGTCGAATTGCAGGATGATCGGCGCGGCCACCCCGACGGTCTGATGATCGGCGAGCTGGAACACGCCGCTCACCCTGGTCTGTGGGTTGACGGTGCTGAACCCGCCGGTGACCGGAACCGCCTTACCGTCACGGCCCACCACCGAACCGGTCCAGGTGTAGTCGCCGCCGTAGCCCAGCGGCTCAGTGACAGTGAACTCGGTCCGATCGCGGTTGAGCTTTCCGTCGACCGGTTCACCCGCGGCATTGGTCAGCGAGATGCGCTGGAACCAGCCGTCGCTGACCGTGGCCCCGGCCGCGGCGGTCGGCACCACATCGGCGGACGCGTCATCGGGGGTCAGGGTGATGCTCGGTGCCGATGCTTCGTCGGTGGGCTCGGGTGCGCTGGTGCCCGTCCCTGAGGTGCTCGAGCAGGCGGCGAGGAAGCCGGCGCCGCCGAGACCCAGGATGGTGAGCGCACGACGCCGACTCAGCTGGGCGCCTTCACATTCACCGGTAGGTCTCACGTGGACCCAGCGTACCTAGAGATTGCACCCGATCAGTACCGGCTCGGGTGTGAGTTCGATCCCGAAGCGGCTGAGTACCCCGTCGCGCACCACCCTGGCCAGGGCGATCAGATCCGCGGTGGTCGCGGAGCCGCGATTGGTCAGCGCCAGCGCATGTTTGGTGGACAGCCGGGCAGGTTCGTCGGGCCCGGGATATCCCTTGCCGAAACCGGACCGTTCCACCAGCCAACCGGCCGCCAGTTTCACGCCGTCGGAGGCGGGATAGTGCGGGACCGGCACGCCGACGTCGGCGCTCAGTCGTTCGAAGGCCTCGGATGTCACCACCGGGTTGGTGAAGAAGGACCCGACGCTCCAGGTGTCGTGGTCAGCGGCGTCGAGCACCATCCCCTTGGCGCCGCGCAACGCCAGCACCGCCTCGCGCACCCGCCCAGGGTCGGCCCTCTGGCCGGCCTGGACGCCCAGCGTGGTGGCGAGTTCTCCGTACCGCAGCGGTGCGCTGCGGCCGGTCGGGTCGAGGGTGAACTCGACCTCCAACACGACGATCGTGGACTGGTACTTGAGCACACTGTGCCGGTACCCGAATCCGAGCCGGTCGGGCGCGACCCATTCGTCGAGTCCGGTGCTGCGGTCCAGCAGCCTGACCCGCGAGATGGTGTCGGCAACCTCGGCCCCGTAGGCGCCGACGTTCTGGATCGGGGTGGCACCCGCCGATCCCGGGATACCGGACAGGCATTCCAGCCCGCCGAGACCGTGGGCCAGCGCGGCGACCACGACATCGTCCCAGGCCGCACCCGCCTCGGCGCGCAGCACGGATCCGTCGACGGTGATCGCGGTGTTGGCGACCGCCACCACCGTCAATCCCGACAGGTCGTCGGCCAACACCACGTTGGAGCCGCCGGCCAGCACCAGCACGTCATCACCCACGGGCAGCGCCGACAGCGTGGCGACGAGTCTGTCGGTGGTGTCGCAGGTGATCAGTCGCCGCGCGACGGGCCCGATGCGCACAGTCGTGCGCGCGGCGAGCGGTACGTTCTCGGCGACCGCCGCGCCCGCGAAATTCGTTCCGGCCACGGCCGCTAACGGTAGCGTGACCGGCATGCCGCGTTCCTATGACATGGCAGCGGAGTACCGGTGCAGCGTGACGCAGGTGCACGGCGCGTTCGCCGATGAGGCGTACTGGTTGGAGCGGCTGGAGAAGTCCGGCTGCGATGTCGCCACCCTGGACGCGCTGACCATCGACGACGACGGCGGCCTGCTCATCGCCACCACCCAGACGATCCGCTTCCACCGGCTGCCCGGATTCGTCAGCCAACTGCACGCCGGGGACCTCACCCTGGTCCGCGAGGAAATCTGGAGTCCGGTCCGGGACGGCCTGGCCACCGGCACCGTCAAGGGCACCGTGCCGGGCGCGCCGGTCAGGGTCGGCGGCACCGCCGCGATGAGCAGCATCGGTGACGGCGCCCGGGTGGACGTGCGGGCCACCGTCGAGGTGCGGATACCGCTGCTGGGCGGCAAAGTCGAGGGCTTCATCGGCGGCCAACTTGCGGAGATGGTCCGGCTGGAAGAACAGTTCACCTCGCAATGGATCAACGAGCACGTCTGAAGAAGCCGCTCGGCCTACCGACCCGCGGCACCACCGGTTACAACCGGCTGCGGCGCAGCGACCGCTGGCTGGTGCACTCGCCGCGGGTGCGCGCGGCGCTGCTGACCGCCGCCGACCCGCTGGTCGTCGATCTGGGTTACGGCGCGCTGCCGGTCACCACCCTGGAACTGGCATCGCGGTTGCAGACGGTGCGCCCGGATACGCGGGTGGTGGGGCTGGAGATCCACCCGGAGCGGGTCCGCACCGCACAACAGGCCGCCACCGACGGGGTCGAGTTCGCGCTCGGCGGTTTCGAATTGGCCGGGCTGCGTCCGGTGCTGGTGCGGGCGTTCAACGTGCTGCGGCAGTATCCGGTCACCGAGGTGGACGCCGCGTGGGCACAGCTGTGTGCGGGGCTGGCTCCGGGCGGGCTACTGGTCGACGGCACCTGCGACGAGTTGGGCCGGCTCTGCTGCTGGGTGCTGCTGGACGCCGACGGGCCGGTGAGCCTGACGCTGGCCTGCGATCCGTTCGCCATCGAACGGCCCTCGGAGCTGGCCGAGCGGCTGCCGAAGGTGCTGATCCACCACAACGTCGAGGGCCAGCAGATCCACACCCTGCTGCACGCCGCGGACCGGGCCTGGGCTGCCGCGGCCGGGCACGGGGTGTTCGGCCCGCGGGTGCGCTGGCGGGCGATGCTGGAGCAGCTACGCGCCGACGGCTTTCCGGTCGACCCGCCGCGCCGTCGGCTGCGTGACGGCGTGCTGACCGTGCCGTGGGCGGCCGTCGCACCCGCGACCTAGGCTGGGCTACATGCGGATTGCCCTGGCTCAGATCCGGTCCGGCACCGACCCCGCGGCCAATCTGGAGCTCGTCGACACGTACAGCCGCGAGGCCGCCGACGCCGGCGCCACGCTGGTGTTGTTCCCCGAGGCCACCATGTGCCGGTTCGGCGTGCCACTGGCCCCGGTCGCCGAACCGCTGAACGGCCGCTGGGCCGACGGTGTCCGCGCCGCCGCGCAGCGCACCGGGATCACGGTCGTGGCAGGCATGTTCTGCCCGTCGGGTGACGGCCGGGTGACCAACACGCTGATCGCGTCCGGCCCCGGCACCGACGCGCACTACGACAAGATCCACCTCTACGACGCGTTCGGTTTCGCCGAGTCCAAGACCGTGGCGCCCGGAGGCCGGCCGACGGTGATCGATGTCGGCGGTGTGCGGGTGGGGCTGACCCTCTGCTATGACGTCCGTTTCCCGGAGCTGTACACCGATCTGGCCGATCGCGGCGCCCAACTCATCACGGTGCACGCGTCGTGGGGCACCGGCCCCGGCAAGCTGGACCAGTGGACGTTGCTGGCCCGGGCCCGCGCGATCGACACCACCGCCGTGGTGGCCGCCGTCGATCAGGCCTACCCCGGTGACGAGATCGCCGCGCTCGGTCCGACCGGGGTCGGGGGCAGCCTCGTCGCGTCGGCAACCGGGGAGGTCATCGCCGTCGCGGACGCCGACGAACGGCTTCTGGTGACCGATATCGACCTGGACGCGGCGGCCAAGGCACGCGAGACGATCGCGGTGCTGCGTAACCGCACTCATTTCGCTAGGGCACAATCGAGTCCGTGACCGATCCCTGGGCCCGACCTGCCGACGAGGTACCGCCGCCCCCGCCCGTGCCGCAGCCGGCGCCGCCGCACCAGCCGGAGCCGACGCCGGAGGCCGAGCCGCAGAGCAGGCTCAAGCGGCTGTTCCGTGACCCGCTGTCCATCGTGCTGGTGGTGGTCATCGTGCTGGCGCTGGCGGTGGCCGGCATCGTCGGCACCGAGCTGGTGGCCCGCCGGATCGCCGATTCGACGGTCACCCGCATCACCTCCTGCGTCGTGCAGGACGGCGTCGACGTGTCGTTCGGCCCGCGCCCGATCGTGCTGCAGTACCTCAGCGACAACTACAACAACATCACCGTGACCACCGGCGGGGAACGCATCCGTGAGGCCGAGGGGATGAAGGCCGAGATCGTCATCAACGACGTCGAGGTCACCAACAACCCGGCCGCACCGGGCACCGTCGGCGCGCTGGACGCCAAGATCACCTGGTCGGCCGACGGCATCAAGCGGACCATCCAGAACGCGATCCCGCTGATCGGCAGCTTCGTCAACGGCGTGACGACCAATCCCAGCGACGGCACCATCGAACTGCAGGGCATGCTCGGCAGCATCGTCACCAAGCCCGAGGTGCGGAACAACGAGCTGACGCTGACGGTGGAGGCGCTGACGGGCCTGGGCTTCGTGCTGCCCCGGGAGACCGTGCAGCCCGCGCTGGACGCGTTCCTCAAGCAGATGACCGAGAATTACCCGCTGGGCATCAAGGCCGACAGCGTGGAGGTCACCGATTCCGGAGTGGTCGCGAAGTTCTTCAGCCGCAATGCCGCCATGCCGCCCAGCACCGGGCAGAGCTCGGATCCCTGCTTCGCGGGACTGTAGCCGAACGACCCGCGTTGAGCAGCCCGGCGATCAGGGTCAGAACGGCTCTTCGGTGCCCCCGGGGTTACAGCCGGTGGCCACCAGTTCGGCATCGCTGACCTCGGGCCGCCACGGCTCGAGATTCCAGCTGGTCTTACCCGGCTCGACGAACTCGGCGAACTGCCAGTGGCAGTTGAATTGCGCCTGCATTCCCGGGATGTCGGCCTCCGGCGAGACGGCCAGCACCTCGGCCCAGGCCTGATTCTGCTGCGGCTGGGTGCCCGGAATTGCGGCCTGTGCGCGGCCGGCCGGGGTCGGATACACCCGCAGGCTCTTCAGGTCGCCCCACTGCACCCATGAGGTGTGGTCGATGTAGGCGCCCGCAGGCTCGGCCGCCGCAATCGGTGCGCTCAGCAGCAGACCGGCCGCGCACAGCGCGGCGCTGAGGACACGCATCGCCTCAGCGTGACTTTCCCTGGATTTCCAGGATCTTCGGCCGCACGTCGACCAGGTAGACACCGGTCGCGCAGGCACAGATCGCGGCGCCGAACGCGTCGCGCAGGAGCAGCGCCAGGAGCACGCCGGCGCCGAGGATCAGCAACCAGACCGGCTTGGTGAGCTTTCCGGCGGCGGTGTACGCGTCGGGCCGTTGCATCGCGGCGTGGACGAAGGCGTACACGCCGACCAGGACCACGATCCCGACCAGGACAAGCAGAATGGCACCCGCCAGGTTTGCAAGCATCACGCCTGCAGCCTATGCGGGTGCCATCCGGTTCGCGAACCTACTTCTGGGTGACCTTCTTGGCCGGGGCCGCCTTCTTGGCCGGGGCGGCCTTCTTGGCGGCGGGGGTGGCCGGGGCCTTCTTGGCCGGAGCCTTCTTGGCCGGAGTGGCCGGGGTGGCCTTCTCGACCTTCTTGGGCAGCTCGACGCCGACCAGCTTGGCGGCGCGCTCGCCGACCGCGCGGGTCTGGCTGGCGACGGTGCCCAGCGCATCCTGGGTCAGCTCGACGGCCTGATCGGTGACCTCTTCGACGCGCGAGGCGGCCTCTTCGAGGGCCGGCTGGTTGCGCAGACGCTCCAGGGCGGCCTCGCCGCGCTCGACGAGCTTGTTGTACTGGCTGGTCGCCTCGTCGGCGTACTTCTCGGCAACCTTGCGCAGCTCCTCGGAGGTCAGCTTGTCGCGCAGCTCGTCGAACTGGGTGGGCAGGTCCTCTTGCAGCTTGGTCAGGCGGGCGCGGCCCTCTTCGACGCGGGTCTTGCTGTCGGTGCGGGCCTCGTCGGCACGATCACGCAGGGTCTCGACGATCTCGTTGACCTTGGCCAGGGCCAGATCGGCAGCGCCGACAGCCGCCAGCAACGGAGCCTTGAGGTCTTCGACGGTGGGCTGGGTCTTCTCGCTCATGGTTCTTCCTCTCAGATGGTGGTCGGTTGTGCAGCGGGTGGTTCGGGTTCAGGCTCGGATTCGGCTGCTGCAGCCTCTATTTCGGCCTCAGCCTCGTTCTGCTGACAGAACGAGTTGTAGATGTCGAGCAGCACCTGCTTCTGCCGCTCGGTGATCGCGGTATCGGTGACTATCGCGTCACGCACCTTGCTGCCCTCGCTGGGTTCGAGCATTCCGGCTTGGACGTAGAGCACCTCGGCGGACACACGCAATGCCTTGGCGATCTGGCTGAGCACATCAGCCGACGGTTTACGGAGCCCACGCTCGATCTGACTGAGGTAGGGATTGCTCACCCCGGCCTTCTCCGCGAGTTGGCGCACCGATACCTGCGCCGCCTCGCGTTGGGCCCGGATATAGCCGCCGATGTCGTGCGCGGCGTTGCTCACCACGACGGCAAGATTTTCGTCCTGCGTCACGATGAACCTCCGATCCGTCGGTTTTTGGCTGACGGAAACCACGGTAGGCGCGAGTGCTAACTATTGCAAGCACTCTGCTAGCACTCTAGAAGAGCAGCTGCGCCGCCGTGTAGATGACCAGACCGGCCAGTGACCCGACCACCGTGCCGTTGATCCGGATGAACTGCAGGTCACGGCCCACGTGAAGCTCAATCCGGCGGCTCGCCTCATCGGCATCCCAGCGCTCGATCGTCTCGGTGATGATCGCTGTGATCTCCGTCCCATACTGCGCGACGAGGTGCTGGGCGGCCCGCACGATCCAGCTGTCGACCTTGTCGCGCATCTCCGGGTCATCGCACAGCGACTCGCCGATCCGCACCACCGAGTCGGCCACCCGGGTCCGCAGGGTCGAAGACGGATCATCGACGGATTCCAGCACGATCCGTTTGGCCGCGGCCCATGCCGTCTCGGCCGCCCGCGCGACCTCATCGCGCGCCATGATCTGCTCCTTGACGTTCTCCGCACGCTGGATCGTGGCGCCGTCGTTCTGCAGATCGTCGGCGAACTCGAACAGGAACTTGGTGGCAGAGCGACGCAGCTCGTGGTTCGGGTCGCGGCGCACCTTGTCGGTGAAGTCCATCAGCTCGCGATGGATCCGGTCGCCGACCAGGTGATCCACCCAGCGCGGTGACCAGGTCGGGGAATCGCGCTCGATCACCCGCTCGATCACCTCGCCGGAGTTCAGCGACCACTGGAAGGCGCGGTCGGCCAGCAATTGGAGCAGCGCCTCCTGGCGACCCTCCTCCAGCAGGCTGGACAGCACCCGCCCGATCGGCGGGCCCCACTGCGGTTCGGCGATGCGCTTGATGATCATCCGGTCCAGCACCTGCTGGACGTCTTCGTCGCGCAGCATCTCGATGAGCACGCGCAACACCGTGGACACCTCGGCGGCCACGCGCTCGGCATTGCGCCGATCCGCGAGCCACTTACCGGTGCGGCCCGCCACCTCGGCGTCGCGCAGCTTCGTCGCGACCACGTCGGGCGACATGAAGTTCTCCCGCACAAAGGTGCCCAGACCTTCACCGAGCTGATCCTTCTTGCGTTTGATGATCGCGGTGTGCGGAATGGGGATGCCGAGCGGATGCTTGAACAGCGCGGTCACCGCGAACCAGTCGGCGAGCGCGCCGATCATGCCCGCCTCGGCGGCGGCGCGCACATAACCCACCCACGGTGCGGCGCCACGGGATTGGAGCCAGGTGCTCAGCAAGAAAATCACCGTCGCGCCGAGCAGGAAGCTCAGCGCGACGACCTTCATCCGCCGTAACCCGCGCTGCCGTTCCCGGTCCGCCTCCGAGTCGGCACCGGCCAGTGACTCCGCGAAACTCGTGTGTACCACTCCCCCATCATCCGCTACGGCACCAGCGGCCCGTCCACCGTAGTATCGAGTCGACCTAGTGATTGGATTATCACGACTGTGGCACAGCAGAGCGCGGCAGCGGTGAAGACCGATGGCCGGAAACGACGCTGGCACCAGCACAAAGTCGAACGACGAAACGAGCTGGTGGACGGCACGCTGGAGGCTATCCGACAGCGCGGCGCCAATGTCAGCATGGACGAGATCGCCGCCGAGATCGGTGTCTCCAAGACGGTGCTCTACCGCTACTTCGTGGACAAGAACGATCTCACCACCGCCGTCATGATGCGGTTCGCTCAGGTCACGCTGATTCCCAACATGGCCGCGGCGCTGTCGTCGAACCTGGACGGCTACACCCTGGTGCGGGAAGTCATCCGGGTCTATGTGGACACGGTCGCCTCCGAACCCGAGCCGTACCGATTCGTCATGTCCAACAGCAGCTCGAGCCGCACCAAGGCCATCAACGACTCCGAGCAGATCATCGCCCGCATGCTCGCCGTCATGCTGCGCCGGCGCATGCAGGCAGAGAAGATGGACACCTCCGGCGTCGAGCCGTGGGCGTTCATGATCGTCGGCGGCGTGCAGCTGGCCACCCACTCCTGGATGTCCAATCCACGGATGTCCACCGATGACCTCATCGACTATCTGACGATGCTGTCGTGGAGCTCGCTGTGCGGCATCGTCGAGGTCGGCGGCTCGCTGGAGAAGTTCAACTCGCAGCCCCATCCGTCCCCCGATCTGCCGCCGCACCTGCTTGACTAGCCAGTTGTGAGCCCTGACAACACCTCGGAACTGTCCACGCTGTGGAGCCACCAGCCGCACGCCCATCTGCGGTTCAAGCCGGGCGACTTGGTGTCCGAGATCGACGCCAACGCCACCCCCGGATTCACCGGCGCCAAATCGGACGCGCCGGCGCTACACGCCGAGCGCAATGAACGCTTCGCCGGCCTGCAGGAGATGCTCTACGCCAACAGCCGCAGTGGTGACCACCGTTCGGTGTTGCTCGTCCTGCAGGGGATGGACACCGCGGGTAAGGGCGGCATCGTGAAACATGTTGTCGGAGCCAGTAATCCGCAAGGCATCCAGTACCGCAGCTTCGGTAAGCCCACGCCAGAGGAGTTGTCGCATCACTACCTGTGGCGCATCAACAAGGCGCTGCCGGCCGCCGGCCACATCGGCGTCTTCGACCGGTCACATTACGAGGACGTGCTGATCGTGCGGGTGCACAATCTGGTGCCACCGGACGTGTGGGGCCCACGGTATGACGAGATCAACACCTTTGAGCGCGAACTCGTCGACGCCGGGACCACCATCGTCAAGGTGGCGATGTTCGTGTCGCTGGAAGAGCAGAAGAAGCGCCTCGCCGAGCGGTTGGACCGGCCCGACAAGTACTGGAAGTACAACCCGGCCGATATCGACGAGCGGCTGAAATGGCCGCTCTACCAAGAGGCCTATCAAGCCATGCTGGACAAGACCTCGACGGAATACGCGCCGTGGCACATCGTGCCGTGCAACCGAAAGTGGTACAGCCGGCTCGCAGTGTTGGAGCTGATGATCGAGGCCCTGAAGAGCCTCGATCTGCAGTGGCCCTCAGCGGATTTCGACGCCGAGGTGGAAAAGCGGCGACTCAAGACCGCCTGATGCGCGCCGAGCCTACGGCTTGACCAGCGTGAACTGACCGATGTTGGTGATGCCCCGGCGGAAGAAGTCCGCACAACCGGTCAGGTACTTCATGTAGCGGTCGTAGACCACCTGGCCCTGCATGGCGATGGCCTCGTCCTTGGCGGCTTCCAGGTTCGCCGCCCACATGTCCAGCGTGCGCGCGTAGTGCGGCTGCAGCAGGTGAATGCGCTGCAGGTCGAAACCGGTGTCCGCGGCCAGTTTCTGGATGTCCTCGACGGCGGGCAGCTGCCCACCGGGGAAGATCTCCTCACCGATGAACTTCATGAACTTCAGATCGCTGAGGGTGACCTTGATGCCGTTCGTGTGGAAGAACTCCTGGGTGTGCGCCAGGATCGTGTGCAGCAGCATGGTGCCGCCCTCGGGCAGGATGCTGTAGGCGCGCTCGAAGAACACCGGGTAGCGCTCGGCCTTGAAGGCCTCGAAGGCACCGATCGACACGATGCGGTCGACGGGCTCGTTGAACTCTTCCCAGCCCTGCAACCGGATCTCGATGGACCGTTTCGTGTCGAGCTTCGCCAACCGCGCGCGGGCCCATTCGGACTGGGCCTTGCTCAGCGTGATGCCGATGACGTTCACATCGAACTTCTCGATCGCGCGCTCCAGCGCACCACCCCAGCCGCACCCGATGTCGAGCAGCGTCATACCCGGCTCCAGGCCGAGCTTCCCGAGCGCCAGATCGAACTTGGCGTTCTGGGACTCCTCGAGGTTCATGTCCTCGCGCTCGTAGTACCCGCACGTGTAGCCCATGGTGGGTCCGAGGAACAGCGCGAAGAAGTCGTTGGAGATGTCGTAGATCGACTGCGACTCTTCGTAGTACGGCTCGAGCTCCGACTCAACTTTTGACATTCGGAAACAACCCTCTGTGATCGTCTGGACAACTGTGGACGAGTACCCAGATTCGGGTGCCCCCACACCGCATCGCCTGACTCTACCTGCCAGGCTCAGTACGAATAGAAGCCCTGACCCGATTTCTTGCCCAGTTGACCGGCCTCGACCATGCGCAGCAACAGTGGCGGCGGGCCGTACAACGGCTCCTTGAACTCCTCATACATCTTGTCGGCGATCAGCTTCAGCGTGTCGAGTCCGACCAGATCCGACAGCCGCAGCGGCCCCATCGGATGCGACAGTCCGCCCACCACGGCCTTGTCGACATCCTCGACGGTGGCGAAGCCGGCCTCGACCATCCGGACCGCCGAGAGCAGGTAGGGCACCAGCAGCGCGTTGACGACAAAACCCGACCGGTCCGAGCAGCGCACGACCTGCTTGCCCAGGGTATTGGCCGCGAAATCCTCGGTGCGCGCGATGGCCCCCTCGGAGGTGACCAGGGTGGAGATGAGCTCCACCAGCGGCAGCACCGGAACCGGGTTGAAGAAGTGCAGGCCCAATACCCGCTGCGGGTTCTGGGTGGCCGACGCGATCCGCATGATCGGAATGCTCGAGGTGTTCGACGCCAGCACGGCGTCCGGATCCTCGATGACGCGGTCGAGTTCGGCGAAGACCTTCGCCTTCACCGTGTCGTCCTCCACGATGGCCTCGATGGTGAGCTGACGGTCGGCCATGTCGGCAAGGCTGGTGGTGAAGCTCAGCCGCGCCAGCGCCGCATCCCGATCGGCCTCGCTGAGCTTGCCCTTGGCCGCCGCGCGGTCCAGGGACGCGGTGATCCGCTTGTTGCCTGCGGCGATGAGATCGTCGGTCGGCTCGAACACCAGAACGTGCGCCCCGGCCTTCGCGCACACCTCGGCGATACCGCCACCCATCTGTCCGGCCCCGATGACGCCGACCCGCTCAATACTCACTGCAACTCCCTTGGACTCCGGACAGCCGTCAGGCCCCGCCCGCATGCACGGACGAGGCCTGACGCTATCAACTCTGGTTGTCGGACTTCTTAGTGGAACTGACCCTCTTCGGTCGAACCCGCCAGCGCGGTGGTCGAGCTGGTCGGATCCACGGTGGTGGCGATCCGGTCGAAGTAGCCGGCGCCGACCTCACGCTGGTGCTTGGTCGCGGTGTAGCCGCGCTCCTCGGCGGCGAACTCGCGCTCCTGCAGCTCGACGTAGGCGCTCATCTGGTTGCGGGCGTAGCCGTGGGCCAGATCGAACATCGAGTAGTTCAGGGCGTGGAAGCCGGCCAGGGTGATGAACTGGAACTTGAAGCCCATGGCGCCGAGCTCGTTCTGGAACTTCGCGATGGTCGAATCGTCCAGGTGCTGCTTCCAGTTGAACGACGGGCTGCAGTTGTAGGCGAGCATCTGGTCGGGGAAGTCCGCCTTGACGGCCTCGGCGAACTTCTTGGCCAGCTCCAGGTCCGGGGTACCGGTCTCCATCCAGATGAGGTCGGAGTACGGGGCGTAGGCCTTGGCGCGGGCGATGCAGGGCTCCACACCGTTCTTGACGTGGTAGAAGCCTTCCTTGGTCCGGTCGCCGGTGATGAACGGCTGATCGCGCTCGTCGACGTCGGAGGTGATCAGGGTGGCGGCCTCGGCGTCGGTGCGGGCGATGACCAGGGTCGGCACGTCGGCGACGTCGGCGGCCAGACGCGCCGAGGTCAGGGTGCGGATGTGCTGCTGGGTGGGGATCAGCACCTTGCCACCGAGGTGGCCACACTTCTTCTCCGAGGCCAGCTGGTCCTCCCAGTGCGACCCGGCGACACCGGCGGCGATCATGGCCTTCTGCAGCTCATAGACGTTGAGCGCGCCGCCGAAGCCGGCCTCACCGTCGGCGACGATCGGGGCCAGCCAGTTCTCCACCGAGGTGTCACCCTCGACCTTGGCGATCTGGTCGGCGCGCAGCAGCGCGTTGTTGATCCGGCGGATGACCTGCGGCACCGAGTTGGCCGGGTACAGGCTCTGGTCGGGGTAGGTGTGGCCGGAGAGGTTCGCGTCGCCGGCGACCTGCCAACCGGACAGGTAGATGGCCTTCAGACCCGCGCGCACCTGCTGCACGGCCTGGTTGCCGGTCAGCGCGCCCAGCGAGTTGACGTAGTCCATGGTGTGCAGCTGGTCCCACAGCACCTCGGCGCCGCGGCGGGCCAGGGTGCTCTCCTCGACCACGTGGCCCTGCAGGGCGACGACGTCTTCGGCGGTGTACGTGCGCTCGATGCCCTTCCAACGGGGGTTGGTGTTCCAGTCGTGCTGGATCTGTTCCGGGCTCTTCGGCGTGCCAACGGTGGACATGGCTGCTCCTCATCAGTATTTGTTAACGCTGCAGCGACTTGGCCGCTTTGCTATACCGAGCATGCCCTACCGCATTACCGCAGGTCCACCCGTTTCAATTGCCAATTTTGTCCAACTGTCACACCAATGTTGCGAAGATTGTTAAGTACGCATCCCGCTTTACCGGTTCAGAAGCTACCGACGGGTAGGTGGTTTCTGCTGGTCAGTACGCCCGTACTGTTAAAACCCGGCGGGTCACAACGAGAACAGTGCCGCGACCGCTTTGGTCTCGTCCCCGACGGCATATGTGAGCGTTGTAACAGTGCGATCCTCAGCTCCGGACCGAACTTGTCGGTCGAGCCGGCCGGATACACGTGCGAGATGATCTCCAGATCGTCACCGAGGGCCACCGCGGAGTCGTGTTCGATGGTCACCCGCAGCGGCGCCTTCAGCAGCTCCGGCGCCTCGTGCAGGTACTCCTCGATCACGCTCCAGTACACCGAGTTGTTCATGTGGTCGAACAGGTCGATATCGCTGACCCGCACCGGGTACTTGCGCACCGCCGCCGCGGTGTCGCGAGGGCCGGCCTTGAGGTAGGACCTCCAGCGCAGCCGGTCCACATCGGTGGTGCGTCGCAATCCGGCAAGGAAGTCGTCGGAGATCCGGGACGGGGCCTGGGTCTCCTGGCTGAAATTGATCCAGAACGCCTCGGACTCCATCAAGCCGGCCCGCCGGCCCTCGATGCGGACCCGCATCTCGCACCACCGATTCGACGTCCCCGAGCACCAGCGGCGCAGCCGCAGGGTGTCCTTGAAGGCGATCGGCTCGATCAGATCGATCATCGTGCGCCGCACGATCCACGCCGGATGTGTGTCCTCATAGCCCATTTCGCGCAGCTGGTCCGAGCCGATGTCCTGGATGTGCCGGGTGGCGGCGTCGAACTTCAGGCGGCCCTCGCGGTCGATATCGGCCACCCGCAACGGCCACTGCACATCGAACACATCCGGGTGCGGGTCGGGGACGGGCATCAGGATCTTCGCCAGGGTCATGGTTCCCAATATGGTCTGCGAAGAATGCAAAGCCAACCTTTGCAGCCTTGACTAGGCTGTTTGGGGTGTCCAAGACCTACGTCGGCTCGCGGGTACGCCAACTCCGCCGGGAGCGTGGCTTCAGCCAGGCTGCGCTGGCGCAGATGCTGGACATCTCCCCGAGCTACCTCAACCAGATCGAACACGACGTCCGCCCGCTGACCGTCGCCGTGCTGCTGCGCATCACCGAGGTCTTCGGAGTGGACGCGACCTTCTTCGCCTCCCAGGACGACACCCGGCTGGTGGCCGAGCTGCGCGAGGTGACCTTGGACCGCGACCTCGACATCGCCATCGACCCGGCCGAGCTCGCCGATATCGTCGCCACCCACCCGGCGATCGCACGGGCGATGGTCAGCCTGCACCAGCGCTACCGGCTGACCAGCACCCAACTGGCCGCCCTCTCAGAGGGCCGTTTCAGCTCCGGGTCCGGCGCGGGTTCCGGAACCATCACCATGCCGCACGAGGAGGTGCGCGACTACTTCTACCAACGGCAGAACTATCTGCACGAGCTCGACACCGCCGCCGAAGATCTCACCATCGCGATGCGCATGCACCGTGCCGAACTCACCCGCGAACTGTCCGATCGGCTGACCCGGGTGCACGGCGTACGTATCGTGCGGCGCACCGACCTCGGCGACCCGGTGCTGCACCGCTTCGACCCCGCGACCCGCACGCTGGAGATCGGCGGGCATCTGGCCAGCGGTCAATACGTCTTCAAGCTGGCCGCCGAACTGGGCTACCTGGAATTCGGGGACCTGATCGACACACTGGTCGACGAGGGCAAATTCACCAGCGACGAGTCACGCACGCTGGCCCGGCTGGGTCTGGCCAACTACGTCGCCGCGGCCACCGTGCTGCCCTACCGGCAGTTCCACGAAGTGGCCGAGAACTTCCGCTACGACGTCGAGCGGCTCTCCGCGTTCTACGCGGTGTCCTACGAGACCATCGCGCACCGGCTGTCCACCCTGCAGCGCCCGTCCATGCGCGGGGTGCCGCTGTCCTTCGTGCGGGTGGACCGGGCCGGCAACATGTCCAAACGCCAGTCCGCCACCGGCTTTCACTTCTCCTCCTCCGGCGGTACCTGCCCGCTGTGGAACGTCTACGAGACGTTCGCCAACCCCGGCAAGATCCTGGTCCAGATTGCCCAGATGCCCGACGGCCGCGACTACATGTGGGTGGCGCGCACCGTCGAGCGCCGCGCGTCGCGCTATGGTCAGCCGGGTAAGACGTTCGCGATCGGCCTGGGCTGTGAGCTCCGACATGCGCACCGGCTGGTCTACTCGGAAGGGCTGGATCTGTCCGGTGGCCCAAACGCTACGACCGCAACACCGATCGGTGCCGGCTGCCGGGTGTGTGAACGGGACAACTGCCCGCAGCGCGCCTTCCCGGCCCTCGGCAAGGCCCTCGACCTCGATGAACACCGCAGCACGGTGTCCCCATATCTGACGAAGCAGACGACATGACCGATTCCGAAGTAGCCCCCGCCGGGGACTCCCCCGCCCGCATCCCGCCCGGCGGGTTGCGCGAACTCGGCCCACTCAACTGGGTCATCGCCAAGGCCGGCGCCCGCCGGATCCGGGCCCCGAAATTCCACCTGATGAACGTCCTGGGTCAGCACCGGCTCATGTTCCTGGCCTGGCTGCCGCTCTCCGGTTACCTGCTCTACGCCGGCAAGCTGGACCGCAAGGATGCCGAACTGGTGATCCTGCGGGTCGGTCACCTGCGCAACAGCGAATACGAACTGCAGCAGCACCGCCGACTGGCCCGCAGTCGCGGACTGGACGCGGAGGTCCAGGCCGCCATCTTCGAGGGCCCCGACGCGCCGGGTCTGGCGCCGCATCAGCGGGTGCTCATCACCGCGACCGACGAGTTCGTCATCACGCGGTCCATGTCGGCCGAGACGTGGACGGCGCTGTCCAAGCTCTACAACCGCGCGCAGATCATCGAATTCTGCACCCTCGCTGGACAATACGATGCACTCGCCGCCACCATGGCTACGTTGCGTATCCCGCTGGACTTCCCGGACTAGAGGCCCGGCCCGCGTCAGCACACATCGGTGATGACGACACAGTCACCGCCGGAGGACTTGGCCTCATACATCGCCGAATCGGCAGCGGCGATCGCGTCGCCGAGACCCGCAACGGTCCGGGCGCCGGTGGCCAAGCCGATGCTCACCGTGACGGCCGGTTGAGCGGGCGCGGAGATTGCCGAGCGAATCCGCTCGGCAATCAGGACGGCTTGAGCTGCCTGGATCAGGTCAACCACCAGGAATTCCTCGCCGCCCCAACGCACGACGACGGCATCGCGACGCACGCTCGCACGGATCCGCCGCGCCGTGCGGATCAGCACGTCGTCACCCACCCCGTGTCCGTAGGTGTCGTTGACGTCCTTGAAGCCGTCGACGTCGATCAGCAGCGCGCACAGGTGCGCATCCGCAGGTGCACCCTCATTGAGCCGTTTCATCGAGACCGGCAGGCCCCGACGATTGGTCAACTCCGTCAGCGGGTCGGTCAGCGATTGCATCGAACTGCCCTGCAGCAGCCAGAACCCGAACTGCAGCGCAGGCAGGATGCACACGGTGACGAGCAGGGCGATCACCGCTCGCGACACCGCCACCTGCAGGCCATGGTCGGAAGTGCTCAACACCAGCCACACCGCGATGCCGATCACGACGAGCGTGCACCACGCGATATGGGCCAGATGCACTCGCGGACCGTGGAAGAACACCACATAGCCGCCGGCGCACAACAAGATCGGGACCCCCGACATCGCCACGGTGGGATCGCCGAACAACAGCACCGACAGCGTCATGATGACGTCGACATAGGCGACCAGGAACGCCGACGCGCGCGCGGTCGGCCATGGCCGCAGCGCCCAGCGCGCCGACCACGCCAGCGACCCGAGGGAGACTACCGCCCAGCCGGCCCGGATGAGGGTGCTGTCCTGACCGGGCGGCAGAAACGCATTGATCGCCGCGAGGACGCCCATGACCACACCGATACCGGCGATCAGGTTCCGCAGGACCGGTAGTAGCCCGCGGCTGCGCAGGAACTCGATCCGCCACGTGTAGTCGTCGCGCTGGCCCCACCACTGGCGGAGCAATTCGCTGCGTCCGCCGTCGCCCATAGCGCGATTCTGGCAAAAGCACCACAGCTAAGTCGGGAAACGCACAGCTGGAGGCGCGCGGCTTACAAGTACGTGACAGCCAGCACCACGAGCGTCAGCAACATCGGGGCCACCGGCACCGACCACAGGAACGCCGTCCACGCCTGATCCTTGCGCTGATACGCGCGCCAGCCCAGCCAGGCGACGATCGCGGACAGCACCGTGATCACCGCCGAGGCGATGAGCACCCAGAAGCTCACCTCGCTGGTGTTGATCGCGAGCGTGATGGCGAGCAACCACAACATGTGCCCGATCACCAGGCCGCCGATGGCGGCGACGATCACTGCCCTGCTCGGCACGGCGGACCCCGTCAGAAGTTGATCATGTGGCCGGCCAGGCCGTGAATGGCTTCCTGCAGCGCCTCGGACAGGGTCGGGTGAGTGTGCACATTGCGGGTGAGCTCGTTGACGGTCAGATCCCACTTCTGGGCCAGCGTCAGCTCGGGCAGCAGCTCGGAGACGTCGGGCCCGATCAGGTGCCCGCCCAGCAGCTCGCCGTACTTGGTGTCGGCGATCAGCTTGACGAAGCCGACGGGGTCGGCCAATCCGTGAGCCTTGCCGTTGGCCGTGAACGGGAACTTGGCGACCTTGACGTCGTAGCCCTCTTCCTTGGCCTGCTCCTCGGTGAGACCGAAGCTGGCGACCTGCGGCTGGCAGAAGGTGGCGCGCGGCATCATCCGGTAGTCACCCAGGGTCAGTGTCTCGGCGCCGGCGATCGTCTCGGCGGCCACCACGCCCATCGCCTCGGCCACATGGGCGAGCTGCAGCTTGCTGGTCACATCGCCGATGGCATAGATGTGCGGCACGTTGGTACGCATGTGGTCATCGATGTCGATGGCCTTGCGCTCGGTGAGCGCCACCCCGGTGTGCTCCAGCCCGAAGCCCTCGATATTGGGCGCAAAACCGATGGCCTGCATGACCTTGTCGGCCTTGAGCTCCTCGGACTTGCCGTCCTTGGACACCGTGACCGTGACCGTGGACCCGTCGTCCTCGATGGTCTCGACCTTGGTGCCGGTGAGGATCTTCACGCCCAGCTTCTTGTACTGCTTCTCGATCTCCTTGGAGACCTCGGCGTCCTCGTTGGGCAGCGCGCGCGGCAGGAACTCGACGATGGTGACCTCGACGCCGTAGTTCTTCAGCACGTAGGCGAACTCCATGCCGATGGCTCCGGCGCCGGCGATGATGATCGACCCGGGCAGGTCCCGCGACATGATCTGCTTCTCATAGGTGACGACGTTCTCGGACAGCGACGTGCCGGGCACCAGGCGGGTGGACGACCCGGTCGCGATGATCGCGTTGTCGAAGGTCAACGACTCGGTGCCGCCCTCGTTGAGGTCGACCTCGATGGTGTTGGCGTCGGTGAACTTGCCGTAGCCGTGGATCTCGGTGATCTTGTTCTTCTTCATCAGGAAGTGCACGCCGGCGACGCGGCCGTCGGCGACCTTGCGGCTGCGGTCGAAGGCGGCACCGAAATCGAAGGTGGCCTCCCCGCTGATGCCGAAGGTCTTGGCTTCCTTGTGGAAGATGTGGGCGAGCTCGGCGTTGCGCAGCAGCGCCTTGGACGGGATGCACCCGACGTTCAGGCAGACGCCGCCCCAGTATTTGGGTTCGACGATCGCGGTGTTCAGACCGAGTTGGGCAGCGCGGATGGCCGCCACATATCCGCCGGGGCCGGCTCCGAGTACGACGACGTCATAATGGGTCACGGGTACCACCCTATCGGGGCGCGCGTTTGGTCGCGGACCCCTCTGGGTAACCCGACACGGGCCTGCTCACCAATCCGAAACATTGATGGTGTCGAATGCCTTGAGATGTGTCGCAGTGCGACCAAGAGGGGGAACCGCAATGCCGAACAAATTGACGCCGCACTTCGAGGATGTCCAGGCCCACTACGACCTGTCCGACGAATTCTTCCAGCTGTTCCTCGACCCGACGCAGACCTACAGCTGCGCCTACTTCGAGCGTGACGATATGACGCTGGAAGAGGCTCAGCTGGCCAAGATCGACCTCGCGCTGGGCAAGCTGGGGCTGCAGCCGGGGATGACGCTGCTCGACGTCGGCTGCGGCTGGGGTGCCACCATGCGGCGCGCGGTGGAGAAGTACGACGTCAACGTCGTCGGCCTGACGTTGTCGAAGAACCAGGCCTCCCACGTGCAGCGCAGCTTCGATGCGATGGACAGCTCGCGGGACCGGCGGGTGCTGCTGCAGGGCTGGGAGCAGTTCAGCGAGCCGGTCGACCGGATCGTCTCCATCGGTGCCTTCGAGCATTTCGGTTTCGACCGTTACCCGGATTTCTTCCGGATGGCCCATGACGCGCTGCCCGACGACGGGGTGATGCTGCTGCACACCATCTGTGCGTTCAATCCCGCGAAGGCCAAGGAGGCCGGCATCCCGGTGACCTTCGAGCTGGCCCGGTTCGTGAAATTCATCATCACCGAGATCTTCCCGGGCGGCCGGTTGCCGTCGGTCGAGATGGTCAAGGAGAAGGCCGCGGAGGGCAATTTCACCTTGACCCGTGAACAGTCCCTGCAGCTGCACTACGCCAAGACCCTCGACATCTGGGCCGAGAAGCTGCAGGAGCACAAGGACGAGGCGATCGCGATCCAGTCCGAAGAGGTCTACGAGCGCTACATGAAGTACCTCACCGGATGCGCGAAGCTGTTCCGTGCGCGCCAGACCGACGTCGTGCAGTTCACCCTGGCGAAAGGCTGAGCTGCCGGTCGGCGAGCGCCGCGATCAGCTCGGGGTCGTGACTGACCACGACGACGACGGCGCCGGCGGCCGAGATCTCCCGCAGTAATCCCCGCACCGACGCCGACGCGATGGGGTCCAGCATCGCGGTGGGTTCGTCGCACAGCACCGTGCCCGCGGATTGGCCGAGCACCCGGCCCAGGCAGGCCCGCTGCAACTGCCCGTCACTGACCTGACCCGGATACCGTTGCAGCAGGCCAGAATCCAGGCCGACCCGCTCGGCGAGCTCATCCACGGTGTCGGGTTCACCGCGGATCGCGGCGGGTTCGCCGATGATCCGCCGCAGCGTCCAGCGCGGGTTGCAGACCAGGCGGGGATGCTGGGCCAGCAGCGCGATGGACCCCGGGGGCGCCACGGCCGCTACCCCGTAGCGCACCGTGCCGCGGTCCGGGGTCTGCAGGCCGGCCAGCACCCGCAGCAGAGTGGTCTTGCCGCTGCCCGATGGGCCGGTGATCCCGGTGATCGACGCGGCGGGCGCATCCAGGTCGATCGTGTCGAGCACGGTTGTGCCACCGAAGGACACGGTCACTCCCGCTGCCCGCAGGCTCACGCCGGCACCGTCCGCAGCAGGGCCCGCGTGTGGGGATCGTCGAGGGCCAGCGCCGCATCGAGCGGCAGTTGCCTGCGCACAGCACCGTGGGCCATCACCGCGATATCGGAGCAGACGGCGGCGCGCAGCAGGGACGGCACGTCATGGGTGATCGCCAGCACCGCGGCACCCGCGGCGGCCGCCGCACCCAATAGTGCCCAGACGACCGCCGCGTTCTCCGGGTCCAGCGCCGAGGTCGGCTCATCGGCCAGGAGCAGGCCAGGGCGTCCCGCGATCGCGGCGGCGATGGCCGCACGCTGGGCCATGCCGCCGGACAGTTCGTGCGGGTAGCGGCGCAGCGCGTCGACGGGAAGTGCGACGGCCGCGCACAGCTGCGCGGGTGTCCGGTCGGCACCCAGCCGGGCACAGACCTCGTCGAGCTGGGCGCCGACGGTGCGCACCGGGGTGAACGAGGTGGCCGCCGACTGCGGCACCACCCCCACGTGAGCACCCCGAAGCAGCCGCCATGCCCGCTCATCATCGTGACGGATTTCCCTGTCGCCGAGCACTATTCGTCCCGACACTCGCGAGCCGGGCGGCATCAGTCCGCTCAGCGCGGAGGCCACCAGCGACTTGCCGCAGCCCGATTCACCGACCAGCGCGGTGACCCGACCGGCGGGCACATCCAGATCCACCCCGTCGAGCACCCGCACGGTTTCCGTGCCGCGTCGCCGGACCGCGATGTCCACGGTCAAGCCTTCGAGCCCGGTCACCAGACCTGGCCCACCGGTGGACGGTGCCGCTCACGTACCAGGGCGCCGACCGCCGCGAAGGCGAGTGCGGTCACGACGAGTGCCGACGCGGGGACGACGAGCGTCCACCATGCGCCGGTCAGCACATCGCCGCGGGCGTCGCTGAGCAATGTGCCGAGGCTGGCCCGGTCCGGGGAGAGCCCGACCCCGAGGAAGGACAGGGTGGATTCGTGCCACACCGCGTGCGGCAGCACCATGACCATGGCGACCAGCGCCTGGCCGGTGACCGCGGGCAGCAGATGGCCGCGGGCGATGAACCAGCGGGAAGCGCCGGCCAGCCGGGAGGTCTGGATCCAGCCCGAGTCGGTGACCGCCAGCAGCTCGGCGCGGACCACCCGGGCCACCGCGGGCCAGTGCGTCAGCGCGATCGAGGCGATGATGGCCAGCGGCGCACCCCGCCACATGGCCGCGATCACGATGCCGACCACCAGGTGCGGCAGCGCGTTGAACCCGTCGACCAGCCGCATCACCACGGCGTCGACCCAGCCGCCGGCCAGCGCGGCGGCCACCCCGATGACCAGGCCCAGCACGGTGGCCGCCACGGCGCACACCGCGGCGATCAGGAGCGACACGCGCAGGCCCTCGGCGGTGCGGACCAGCAGGTCGTATCCGGAATGGTCGGTCCCCGCCAGATGCCCGGCGCCCGGTGGCCGCAGCGCCGCCGCGAAATCGGCGACCTGCTCCCCCGCCACCAGCGGGATGCCGACGGCGGCCGCGGCGATCACCGCAAGCACGATCCATGGCCACCTCATGCACGCTTCGCTCATGCGACCACCTCGCAAGCTCGGGTCTCGCATGCCCATCCATCGATTCGCTCGCAAGCTTCGCTCATGCCGCGATCCTCACCCTCGGGTCGATCGCCACCGCCGCGGCATCCGACAGCGCCGAACCGGCGAGCACCGCGAGCGCAGCCCCGACGGTCAGCGCGGCAAGAAGCGGAAAGTCCAGGGCCGCAGCAGATTCCACCAGTACCGCAGCCATACCGGGCCAGCCGAATACGGTCTCGACGATCGCCGCGCCGGCGATCAGCTCGGGCAGCCGGGTGCCCAGCAGCGCGAACGTGGGGAGCACCGACACCGGCGCAACATGGCCGCGCAGCAGCGCGCCACCGTGCACACCGCGGGCCCGCGCCCCGCGCACGGCGTCGGACTGGGTGCTTGCCACCACCGCGGCGCGGGTGGTGAGCAGCAGCCACGGAATCTGGGAGATGGTCAGCGCGATCCACGGCAGGACGGCGTGCCGCAGCACACCGGCGACCGTGTAGTCCGCTCCCGGCGCCACCGCACCGGATGCCGGCAACCAGCGCAGTCCGACCGCGACCACCAGCACCAACCCCAGGGACACCACGAAGGGCGGCACCGCGGCGAACACCACCGCGACGCCGGTGCAGAGCCGGTCTATGACCCCGCCATTGCGCATCCCGGCGACGGCGCCCGCCACGATCGCCACCACCGCGGCGGTCAACAACGCGGCACCCGAGAGCAGCAGCGTGAACGGCATTCGTTCGGCCAGCACGGTGGCCACCGGCTGGGATTGGGTGGACGACCAGCCGAGGTCACCGTGCACCAGCCCGCCCATCCACTGCCACCACGCCCGCCACCACGGCATATCGGTCTCGTAGGCGGCCCGCATCGCCGCGCGCTGGGACTCGGTGGCGAACTGGTAGTTGGAGCCGAGGTAGGCGGCCAGCGGATCGAACGGTGACAACGAGGCGACCCAGAACATGGCCGCCGAGATCGCCAGGGTCAGCGGGACCGCGACGGCGGCGCGGATCCCGAGCAGTTTCAGCGGCGGGCTGGAGCGCAGCGCCCAGGGGAGTCTCACCGCTTCCACGTCATCGCTTCCAGGCGGCGAGATCCCACCACGGGCCCCAGCCGACACCGTGCGAATGCGGCTCCAGGATGGGTGCGCTCTGCTGCCAGCCCAGCTCCCGGTAGCCGTACGCGTGGTCGAGGAACACCAGGAACACCTGGGACGGCTCGGCCGCGTAGGTGGCCTGAATCCGGCGGTACAGCTCGTCTTTGGCCGACCCGGACGCCGATGCGCTCGCCTGCTCCAGCAGCGCGTCGAGCCCGGGCGCGGTGAAGTCGCCGGGGTTCGAGTACGGGGATGAGTCCGGCACCCGGGTGTGCAGGGCGTCATAGACCTGCGAGTCGATGCTGTAGGGCGTCGCGCCGCCACCGAGCAGCACCGCGGCATCGACGAAGCGGGTGTCGATCTCATCCCAGCTGCTGCCACGCGGCCGGATATCGATGCCGAGCGGTGTCATCGCCGCGGCGAAGGCGACCGAGATATCGCGCCGCAGGGTGTCCTGGGCGTTGTACAACAGTTCGAATGACGCTCGGACGCCGTCTTTTTCGCGGATCTGATCACCTGCGGCGCGCCAGCCGGCCTCCTCGAGCAGCGCCGTGGCGCGCTCCCGGTCGAATCGGTACTCCGCGGCCGGGTTGTGGGCGTCGCCGTAGACGGCAGCCACGGGCGTGCTGGCCGCCCGGCCGTAGCCGACGAGGACGTCGCGGACCAGCGCCTCGCGGTCCACCCCGATGTTCATCGCCAGCCGTACCTTCGGGTCCGCGGTGAACGGGTTGCCTGCGGGCAGCGACACCCCGCGCCAGTCCGCCGATGCGACGCCGACGGTCTGGATGCCGTCGCGCGCGATGGAGCCGATGAGCCGCGGCGGCAGGCTGGTGCCGTCCGCCGACCCGGCGACCATCGCCTGCGCGCGGGCGTTGTCGTCGGGTGTGTAGGTGTAGACGACGCGCTTGATCCGGGCGGGCTCACCCCAGTAGTCGTCGCGGGCGACCATGACGGCCTGATCCGGGCGCAGGCTTTCCAGCCGGTACGGACCGGTGCCCACCGGCTCGGTGTTCACCGCCCAGTCGGCCGCCGGGGCGGCCTCGACCTTCTCCGACGGCAGGATGCCCAGCAGTAGGTAGGGCCGGGGGTCGGCGGCGGTGTTCAATTCGACGGTGACGGCATCGGGACCATCGGCGCCGACCCGCACGATCGGCGCGATGGAGGTGGCGATCTCGGAGGCGACCGCCGGATCGCGCACCGCGGCGTAGGTGGCCACGATATCGGCCGAGTCGAGTGTGCTGCCGTCGGAGAACCTGACCCCGGAACGCAGCGGCAGCCGCCAGGTGTTGGGGCCGGCCGGTTGCGGGGGTTGGGCTGCCAGTGCCGGAACGAGCTCGGGCAGCGACGTATCGGTGGTCGCGGCCGGCCGGTACAGCCCGTCATAGATCGGGGACACACCGGACTCCGCGTAGCCGTTGACCGGGTTGTAGCCACCGAGCTCGAATCCGTCCGAGAGCACGATCTGGTCGGGGTCGGCGCCATCGGACGGCGCGGCGCAGCCCGCCAGCAGCACGACGGCCAACGCGGCGGCCGGGGTCCTCATGTGTCTATCTGAACACATGAAGTGAATATGTTCAGCCCAAACGTTGCGGCACCGGGCAGGCCTCGTGTGCCTCGGCCACGATGCGGGTGCCCTCGTGCTCGGGCCGAGCGCCGGCCTCGTACTGCGCCCCGGTGATCGGGGCGGCCAATCCGGCGGTCTCCTCATCGGTGAACACCCGGCCACGACTCAGGAATCGCATGCCCTCCGGGGACTCCAGGCTGAACCCACCGCCGCGGCCCGGCACGACGTCGATGACCAGCTGGGTGTGCTTCCAGGCGTCGAACTGCGGGCCGGAGATCCAGACCGGCACACCGTCGCCGACGTCGAGCACCGCCAGCAGGATGTCGCGGTCGCCGACGATGAAGTCCCCGTCCGGGTAACACATCGGCGAGGAACCGTCGCAGCACCCGCCCGACTGATGAAACATCAAGGCCCCGTGGCGGTTCTGCAGCGTACGCAACAGGTCCGCGGCGGCCGCGGTGATCAGGGCTCGGCTGGTCATGTGCCCAGGCTACGCGCACGGTAAGAATTGAGGCATGAGTTCTGACCCGTACCTCTGGCTCGAAGACGTCACCGGCGACGACGCCCTGGACTGGGTGCGCCGGCACAATGAACCGACCCTGGCCGATCTCGGCGACGACGAGTTCGAGGCCATGCGCACCGAGGCGCTGCAGGTGCTCGACACCGACGCCCGCATCCCGTACGTGCGCCGGCGCGGGGAATACCTGTACAACTTCTGGCGCGACGAGGCCAACCCGCGCGGCCTGTGGCAGCGCACCACGCTGGAGAGCTACCGCAGCGACACCCCCGACTGGGATGTGGTGATCGATGTCGACGCGCTGGCGGCCGCCGACGGTGAGAACTGGGTGTGGGCCGGCGCCGATGTCATCGAACCCGACCACGCGCTGGCGCTGATCAGCCTGTCCCGCGGCGGGGCCGACGCGGTGGTGGTGCGGGAATTCGACATGCGCACACGCGAATTCGTGACAGGTGGATTCGAACTACCCGAAGCCAAGACCCAGATCACCTGGGAGGACGCGAACACCGTGCTGGTCGGCACCGACTTCGGCCCGGATTCGCTGACCGATTCCGGCTACGCCCGGCTGGTCAAGCGCTGGCACCGCGGGGACGCCCTGGCCGATGCGACAACGGTGTACGCCGGGGAGCAGGCCGATGTCATCGTCGCGGCCTCGGTGGACCGCACCCCCGGTTTCGAGCGGACCATGATCAGCCGTGCGGTCGACTTCTTCAACGACGAGATCTACGAGCTGCGTGACGAGGAACTGCTGCGCATCGACGCCCCCACCGACGCCAGCGTCTCGGTGCATCACGACTGGCTGCTCATCGAGCTGCGCACCGACTGGGACGGGTATGCCGCCGGCTCACTGCTGGCGGCCAGCTACGCCGAGTTCATCTCGGGCACAAAGAATCTGACCGTGGTGTTCGAGCCGGATGCCCGCACCAGCCTGCACCAGTACTCGTGGACCCGGGACAGGCTCGTCGTGGTCACGCTGGCCGATGTCGCCAGCCGGGTGCAGATCTTCACTCCCGGCGCGTGGACGGCCGCCGAGCTGCCCGGGGTGCCGCCGAACACCAACACGGTGATCGCCGCCGCCGACTCGCACGGCGACGAGATCTTCCTGGATTCAAGCGGTTTCGTCACACCCTCACAGCTGCTGCACGGCACACCGGATGGCCCGGTCACCCAGATCAAGCAGGCGCCCGGTTTCTTCGACGCGGCCGGTATCGAGGTCGCACAGCATTTCGCGACGTCGGCCGACGGCACCCGGATCCCGTACTTCGTGGTCGGCAGGCCGGGCGCGACCGGGCCGACACTGCTGGGCGGGTACGGCGGGTTCGAGGTGTCGCGGACACCGGGATATGACGGGGTGCTGGGCCGGCTGTGGCTGGCCCGCGGCGGCACCTACGTGCTGGCCAACATCCGCGGCGGCGGTGAGTACGGGCCCGGCTGGCACACCCAGGCCATGCGCGCGGGACGCCACCTGGTGGACGAGGATTTCGCCGCGGTGGCACGGGATCTGGTGGCGCGCGGGGTGACCACGGTGGCACGACTGGGCGCACAGGGCGGCAGCAACGGCGGCCTACTGATGGGCATCATGCTGACCCGCTACCCGGACCTGTTCGGCGCCTTGGTGTGCAGCGTGCCGTTGCTGGACATGAAACGGTTCCACCTGCTGCTGGCCGGGGCGTCGTGGGTGGCCGAGTACGGCAACCCCGATGATCCCGACGACTGGGAGTTCATCTCGAAATACTCGCCGTATCAGAATATTTCGGCCGACCGCAGCTATCCGCCGATCCTGATCACCACCTCGACCCGCGATGACCGGGTGCACCCCGGGCACGCCCGCAAGATGACCGCGGCCCTCGAGGAGGCCGGGCATCCGGTGAGCTACTACGAGAACATCGAGGGTGGTCACGGTGGCGCGGCGGACAATTCGCAGGCCGCGTTCCGGTCGGCGCTGATCTACCGCTACCTGTGGCGGACCATCGGCGGTTAGTCCGCCTGGTCCGCGCGCGCCAGGGCGTCGCTGTACTCGGCGAGGTCGAGTTCCTCGGCGGTCACCGTCTTGGTGCCGTTGTACACATCGCGGTCGATCTCGTCGTCGGCGTTGGCGACCAGCATCGCCACGAAGGTATCCCCGTTGACGTTGAGGAAGGTGCGAAAGATTCCGGCGAACCAGTCGACGGCGATCAGCAGGCCGACGGCTTCGAACGGCAGCCCCAGTGAGGTCGCCAGGAACATCGCGACGACCGGAAAGCCGCCGGGGACGGTGATGGTGCCCATGTTGAGCAGGATCGCCAGCGCCATCCCGAGCGCGATTTGACCGAAACTGAGGTTGATGTCGCCGGCCTGGGCCAGGAACATCACCACGATCATGTAGTTCAGGACGGCGCCGTAGGAGCCCATCGTCAGTCCGATGGACAGGGTGAAGTTGGCGACCTTCTGGCTGACGCCCACCTTCTCGACGGCGTTGCGCAGCACGGTCGGGAAGGTGACCGCAGAGCTGGTCGTGGTGATGGCGATGGCGGTCTGTTCGGCGAGCTTCTCCGGCAGCTTCAACGGGCTGAGCCGGGTACGCACCGTGACGACGAGGACGAACAGCGCGAAGAGGATGAGCACCCCGAGCAGCGTGGTGCCGAGATACTTCAGCGCCGTGGTCACCACCGAGAAACCCACGTCACCGGCGAGGGCAGCGAGCAGGCAGAAGACGCCGATCGGCGCGATGTACATCACCAACCGGATCATGGTCAGCACGATCTGCTGGATCTGATCGATGAAGCCGAGCACCGAGTCATCGCCACGGGCGTTGATGTGGCTGCGCAGCGCGATGCCGAACAGCAGCGAGAAGACGATGATGGGGACCATCGTGGCGGTCGACATCGCATTGAAGATGTTGGTCGAGACGAAGTTCAGCAGCGTGTCCTGCCAGCCCAGCGCCTCCCCCGCGGACTCCTGCAGGGCGGGATCGAGTTCCTGGGTGAAGACCATGCCCGCGCCGGGCTGGATCAAGGTGCTCAGCAGCCACGCCAACACCGCCGCCACGAAGGAGAAGCCGAGCATCCATTTGAAGGTGCGGAAGGCGATGCGGCCGGTGCCGGCACCCGTCATCGACGCGGTGGCCACGATGACCGAGGCCACCACCAGCGGCACGATCGACATCTGGATGAGCCGGATGAACATGTCCCCGACGAACTTCAGATTTGCCGCCCACTCGCCGACGAGCAGACCGAATGCGATACCTCCGACGGCCGCGATGCCGATCTGCACGGCGGGGCTGGAAAGAGTCTTCATCGGCACGAAAGTAGTTCGGGCGCACTACCCCCAGGTGTCGTCGCTATTTCACGCGCGTTACCCGCCCAGCACGCCCCGGCCGGCGATGATCGGCAGGTCCAGGAACGTGCGGATGCCCGGCGGGGCCGCACACACCGGGGCGATGGCGTGCACCGCGTGCATCGCGGTGCCCAGACAGCCCTGCTCGGTCTCGTCCTCGCCGCGCACGGCGATGGCCGATCGCAGTTCCATCGACGGGTTGCCCTCGACGGTGACGTGCCAGCCCCGTCCGGTCGGCCAGTCCGGCGCCTGATCGTCACCGAGGCGGGTGATGTGCTCGATGGTCAGGGCCCGGCGGCCGTTGACCACCGCGGTGTAGGAGAAGCGTTGCGCGGAAACGGTTCCCGCCTCGATGCGGCCGGCCTTGACGTCGAAGGGGTCGGCCGCCACGGCGAGCTCCCGGTCAAACAGGAAATCGTCGATCGTGGCGCCCAGACCGTCGGCGAGCAGCATCAGCGGGGCCCGGAAGGTCATCCCGGCCAACAGCGGGTCGGCCATCGGGACCGGTTCGTCGGGACGTCGGCCGAAGCCCATGACATCGAACATCATCTCGGCGCTGTCGTAGGTGCTGTAGTCGAGCAGTTCCTGCACCAGCAGCGTGTCGATGCGCTGGAAGAGCCCGGACATGGTCAGCGGCAGAACCTCTGCGGCCCAGCCTGGTTCGATCCCGGTGCCATGAAAGGAAGCCTTGCCTGCGGCGCAGGCTTCGGTCAGCCTGGCCAGTACGCGGCGGCCCATGGCAGCGGGGTAGATCAGTGCGGTGACGGCGGTGGAGATCACGTTCTTGCCCGAGGCCAACAACCGGCAGATGTCGCCGACGGCGCCAAGCGGGTTCATCTCGCCCTGCGGCATGTAGAGCACACAATCGGCGTCGGCCGCGACGATCTCGTCGGGGTCGTCGGTGGCCCTGACCCCGATATCGCCGATACCGCAGATCTCACCGACATCACGGCCGGCCTTGCCCGCGCTGTAGACGTATGCGCCGACAAGTTCCAGGTCAGGATGGCTGTGTACGGCGGCAGCCGACTGCTTGCCGACCGATCCGGTGGCCCACTGAATGACGCGCAGCATGTTGGCTGACGCTACTGTAACCACGACGGTAATTTGCCCAATCGCGGGAACGCCAGCGCGGTTATGCTGACGCCGATGTCCGGATTCTCGGTGTTCAAACGCTATCTCGCCATCCAGGCCATGACGCTGGTCTGCGGGATCGTCGGGCCGATTTTCCTGTTCACCTACTTCGCCGCCCAACCGGATCCCACCATCAGATGGATGTACTGGGCCGGCCTGTTCATCACGGCCGCCGATGTGCTCATCGCGTTGGCGATCACGTCGGCGGTCACCAGCGCCGAGCCGGTGCAGAAACTTCGCCACCGCATGCGCAACCACGACCGATAGCCATCACCCCCCGCGTACGCTCCCCCCATGAGCCGGCTATCGAGCGTGGACGCAGCATTCTGGTTCGCCGAAACCGGTGGCTGGCACATGCACATCGGGGCATGTGCGGTGTGCGACCCGACCGACGCGCCGGACTTCAGCTTCGAACGCGTCCGCGAACTCGTCGCCAGCCGGTTGCCCGAACTTCCCCAGTTGCGCTGGCGTGTGACGGGTGCGCCGATGGGGATGGACCGCCCGTGGTTCGTCGAGGACGACGACCTCGACATCGACTTTCACATCCGGCGGATCGCGGTCCCGGCGCCCGGCGGCCGCAAGGAGTTCGACGAACTCGCCGGCCGGCTGATGTCCTACAAACTCGACCGGTCCAAACCGCTGTGGGAACTGTGGTGGATCGAGGGCCTCAAGAATGGCCGCGTCGCGATCATCACCAAGATGCACCACGCCGTCGTCGACGGCGTCTCCGGCGCCGGACTCACCGAGATCCTCTTCGACGTGACCCGCGAACCGCGCCCACCCGCCGTCGACGTCGACCGCTCCCTCGTCGGCGTCGGTCTGCCGCGGCCCGAGGTTCGGTTCATCAACGGACTGATCAACCTCGGCGTCAAGACGCCCTACCGGATCGCCCGGCTCATCGAGCAGACGGTGCGCCAGCAGATCGCGGTGCGCGGGATCGACAACAAGCCGCCGCGTTATTTCGATGGGCCGACAGTGCGATTCAACGCCCCGATCTCGCCGCACCGCAGGGTGGCGGGGGCGCGGGTGCCGCTGGAGCGGGTCAAGGCGGTGAAGGAGGCATTCGGGGTCAAGCTCAACGATGTCGTGCTCGCACTGGTGTCCGGCGCCATGCGCGAATACCTCAAGGAGCGCAACGAGTTGCCGGAGAAGTCACTGGTTTCCCAGGTGCCGGTGTCCACCCGGTCGGAATCCGATAACGGTGTGGGCAACCAGGTCTCGGCCATGACCGTGGTGCTCGCCAGCGATATCGCCGACCCGGCCCGACGCATCAAGGCCATCTACGCCTACACCCAGGGCGCCAAGGAGATGGCCAAGGCGCTGACCGCGAACCAGATCATGGGTTACACCGAGACCACGCCGCCGGGCCTGCTCGCGCTGGCATCGCGGGCCTACGCGGCCAGTGGGATCGGCAGCTCGATCGCCCCGATGAACGTCGTGATCAGCAATGTGCCCGGCCCGGACTTCCCGCTGTATCTCGGCGGTGCGAAGGTCGAGAGCCTGATGCCGCTCGGCCCGCTGCTCTTCGATGTGGCGCTCAACGTCACGTGCTTCAGCTACTGCGGTTCGGTCGACTTCGGCTTCATCACCACACCCGAGGTGGCGGCGGACATCCACAAGATGGCCGACCTTATCGAACCCGCGCTCTTCGACCTGGAGGTGGCCGCCGGCCTTGCCGTCAGCGACGTGAAACGGGTGCCGCCGCGCGGGCGGCGCTGACCGGTCAGCGCTTGCGGGTGACGGGGACTTCTTCCTGACGTGACCCGCCCAGCCCGCTGAGCAGCGACACGATCACCCCGATGATCACCATGCCGCCGCCGACGGTCAGGGTGAGGTTCAGCCACATGTGCATGCTGTTGATCGCGTGGGCGACCATCACATCGGCGATGGCGTGAATGTTGCCGGTGGTCCGGTTCAGCGCATCGTCGATGTGGCCGCGGCCGATCTCGATACCGGCCCAGCCGGCCGCACCGACCAGCAGTGCCGAAACTCCCAGCGCGGCAAACATTCTGCCGCGCTTGCGGGACGCCGTGAGGGTAAGTAGGGCGAATACGACGGCAAGTACCGCCACCCCGACGCTGACCCACGGGCCCCACAACGCGACGGGCCGCAACTGGCCCGGCCGCAGACCGCCGGATTCGTTCTCGGTCACCGGAACCTGCAGGCTCGTCGGCACCTGGACGCCGAACCCGTCCAGCGTCTGCCGGATGGAACTGTCGGCCAGCATCGGCGACAGGTCCACCACCCACCGGCCCTGCGCGTCGTTGGTGAACAGCCAGCGATGCGCCACCCGGTTGACGGCGGCGAACTGCCCCGGGAAGACCGGGCTACCGGTGTAGGAGTTGGCGGCCGCACCCAGCAGGGTGGCCTGCACGCCCGAGGCTCCGGTGGCACTAGAGACCTGGGCGGTCAGCTCGGCGGCCATCGGCTGCTGCAGGGCCGGACTCCTGGCCGCGCCCGCCGCCAGGTCCGAGTACCCGTCCACGCTGACGATGTTGTGCTGCGTCCACAGCGCGGGCACGGTGACGGCCAGCAGCGCCGTCGTCACCACCCAGAGCAGGAGCGCCAGCAGCGAACGCATGGCACCCCTCTCTGTGTCAGTCCGAAAGCGCGCGGCCCACGATCATCGGATCGGGCTGGCCGATCACCTCGTAGTCCTTGTTGTCGTAGTCGAACTTACTCAGCACATGGCGCATCGCGTTGATCCGGGCGCGTTTCTTGTCGTTGCTTTTCACGACGGTCCACGGCGCGGTCTCGGTGTCGGTCCAGGCGAACATGTCTTCCTTGGCCGCGGTGTAGTCGTCCCACTTGTCCAGCGACGCCAGGTCGGTGGGCGAGAGTTTCCACTGCCGGACCGGGTCGACCTGACGGATGGTGAAACGGGTGCGCTGTTCGTTCTGGGTCACCGAGAACCACAGCTTGGTCAGGCTGATGCCGTCGTTGACCAGCATCTGCTCGAACAGCGGGGCCTGGCGGATGAACTCGGCGTGCTGCTTGGGTGTGCAGTAACCCATCACCCGTTCGACGCCGGCCCGGTTGTACCAGGACCGGTCGAACAACACGATCTCCCCGGCGGCGGGCAGGTGCTCCACATACCGCTGGAAGTACCACTGGGTGCGTTCCTTCTCGGTCGGCTTCTCCAGTGCGACCACCCGCGCCCCGCGCGGGTTGAGATGCTCCATGAACCGCTTAATGGTGCCGCCCTTGCCCGCGGCGTCACGCCCCTCGAACACGATGACGTGCCGTAGGCCGTTGGCCTGGCTCCACTTCTGCAACTTGAGCAGTTCGATCTGCAGCAGGCGCTTCTGCTCTTCGTACTCGATGCGCTTCATGCGCTCGCCGTACGGGTAGTTCTCCCGCCAGGTATCGACGACATCGCCGCCGGGCATCAACAGCAGTTCGGGATCGTCGTCGTCATCGTCACGGACGGCGTAGCGGGAAAGATCCAGGGTCACCGGCCGAAGCTATCCACCCGGACGTACGAGACGGTGACGTCCGGGTGAACAGCAGGTGGTCTACTTGGCTTCGCGCCTGGGCCGCGACAGCGCCATTTTGGTCATCATCTTGTTCATCCGGGCCAGCGCCTTGAGCGAGTTGTTGTAGTAGTTGCCTCCGGCACCGACGCTCAGCCGCGGCACCACCACGGTCTCCTGCCGGCAGTACTTGCGCACACCGTCGACACCGCCGAAGCGTGCGCCGATCCCGGAGGTCTTCCAGCCGCCCATCGGGGCGGTGGTGCACATCAGGTTGGAAATCACGTCGTTGACGTTGACGGCACCGCAATCCAGCTGCAGCGCAATGTCCTTGGCGCGCTCGACATCCTTGGAGAACACCGCCGCACTCAGCCCGTACGGGCTGTCGTTTGCCAGCCGCACGGCCTCACCGACGGAGGACACCTTCATGATGGGCAGCGTGGGACCGAAGGTCTCCTCGGTCATACACGCCATCGAGTGGTCGACATCGACGAGGACCGTGGGCGGGTAGAAACTGCCCGCACCCTCGGAGCGCTTGCCGCCGGTCAGCGCTCTGGCACCCTTGGCCAGGGCATCGTCGACATGCCTGGCGGTGACGGCCACCTGGGACTCATCGATCAGGGCGCCGAAGTCGTAGCCCTCTCCCGAACCCACCTTCAGGTTCTGCACCGCCTTCACCACCGCGGCGACGAACGCGTCGTAGACCTGCTCCATTACGTAGACCCGCTCAACGGACACACAGGTCTGGCCCGCGTTGAACATCGCGCCCCACACCGCGGCATTGGCGGCAAGTTCCACATCGGCGTCGTCGAGCACGATCATCGGGTCTTTGCCACCGAGTTCCAGGCTGACCGGGGTGAGCCGGCGCGCGGCACGCTCCATCACCTTCACACCGGTCGCCGACGATCCGGTGAACTGGATGTAGTCGGAGTTGTCGATGACGGCCTCGGATACTTCACGCGCCCCCTGGGCCAGGGCCAGCACCTCGGGGGCACCCGAATCCAGCCAGCCGCGCAGCAACACCTCGGCGGTCAGCGGGGTGCGCTCGGACGGTTTGAGCAGCACCGCGGCGCCGGCGGCCAGCGCGCCGATGGCGTCCATCATCGCGTTGGCGACGGGGTAGTTCCACGGCGCGATGATCCCGACGACCGCACGCGGGCGGTAGTGCACGGCGATTTTCTTGATGGACAGGAACGGCAGCGGTGCCGGTCGGCTGTCCGGTGCCATCGCCTTCTCGACCGTCTTGATGTAGTAGGACAGGATCATGATCAGCAGCGGCACCTCTTGGGCCGCGTCGGTGGCCGACTTGCCGGTTTCGGCGATCAGCAACCGCTCGATCTCGTCGCGGTGGTCGCCCAGCCAGACGGCGTAGCGGGCGAGCACCTTGGCGCGGCCCTTGGCGCCGCGGGCCTCCCATTCGCGCTGCGCCTCGCGCAGCCCGGCGGCGATCTGGGGTACATCGGCGGGGTTGGTCCAGCGCACCTCGCCGGCCACCGCGCCGGTGGCGGGGTTGAGGATGGTCGACACGTCGGAACGGTCTGCTGTGGCAGTCATGGAGCCATGTTAAACCGGGGCTGTGACGTAGCTCGCACCGGGGTTGACACCTGTCAAGTCGAGGCCAGCGTGCCCTTGAGGTACGCGGCCTGCCCGAGGTGCTGTGCGCTGTCGTCGACGATGCTGACCAGCCGCACGCTCGCCGTCACCGGCGGATCCCAGTTGTCGTCGACGATGCGCTTCAACTCGGCGTCGTCGATCGACGCGATGTACTCCAACGTCACTTTGTGCACCGCGCGGTAGTAGCCGGCAAGCAGGTCGGCCGGGGCACGCACCTTGGCCACCTCATCGGGCGTGTGCCCGTACCCCATGTCATTGCCCGGCAGGTCCAGCCCGAAGCGTTCCCGCCACCCGTCCCGGATCCATACCTGCTCGGTGCCGGCGATATCGGCGAGCTGGATATCGTGCTGACGGGCGCTGTGCCAGATCAGCCAGGCAACGCTGTTCGCACCGGCCACCGGCTGCCACCACGACACCTCGTCGGACAGCCCGTCGGTCAGCTCCTCGACATGCTCGATGAGTCTGGTGAAGGCGTCCCGAAGCAGTTCCCTGGCTGCGTCACTCATAGTCGCCAACGTACCCACCCGGGCGCGCCCTCACGCCGCCCCGTGAAAGACCGCCTCCACGTTGTTGCCGTCCGGGTCCCGGACGAACGCCCCGAAGTAACCCGGGTGATATTCGGGCCACAGCCGCGGCGCATGCAGGGATTCCGCACCCACTTCCAACGCGGCGTCATAGAACGCCCGCACCGCGTCGGTGTCCGCGGCGTGGAACGCGAAATGCGTCTCACGGTTCGGGCCGGCCGCCTCGCCCGCGCTCATATCCGCGATCCAGAAGTCCGGTTTGCCGTCGACGCCGTAGCCGATGGCGACCGGGAAATCCATCTGCCGGGTGAACCCCAGCACGCCGAGGACCCTGTCGTAAAAGGCCTTCGACTTCTCCCAATCCGCACAGTTGATTCCGAAGTGATCTATCACACCGTGACCGTACATTCGGGGTATGACATATGAGCTCGTGATCCGGGGCGGCACCATCGTCGACGGACTCGGTGGCGATCCGTACGTCGGGGACGTCGCGATCTCCGACGGGGTGATCACCGCCGTAGGCACCGTCGACGGCACGGCCGAGCGGGAGATCGACGCGACCGGACTGCTCGTCACGCCCGGCTTCGTGGACCTGCACACCCATTACGACGGCCAGGCGATCTGGAGCGACCGCATGACACCGTCATCGGCGCACGGGGTGACCACCGCCGTGATGGGCAACTGCGGCGTCGGCTTCGCGCCGTGCCGGCCCGAGGACCACGACACCCTGGTCGACGTAATGGCCGGAGTCGAGGACATCCCCGGTGTCGTGATGGTCGACGGCCTGCCGTGGACATGGGAGACCTTCCCGGAGTTCCTCGACGCCCTCGACAGCCGCCGCCGCGATATCGATGTCGCGGCCTTCCTGCCGCACTCCCCGCTGCGGGTGTACGTCATGGGCCGGCGCGGCGTCGACCGTGAACTGCCCACCACCGAAGACCTCGCGCTGATGCGCAAGCTGGCCGAGGAAGCCGTCCGGGCCGGCGCCCTCGGTTTCGCGTCGTCGCGGCTGACATTGCACAAAACCGCGGGCGGACAACCGATTCCGAGCTACGAGGCCGAATACGCCGAGATCGAGGCGATTGCCCGCGGGGTCGACGACGCCGGTGGCGGGCTGCTGCAGTTCGTGCCCGACCTGATGGCCGGTGACTACGAAGGGGCGCTGAAGGCGGTGTTCGACGTCGCCTCCGAGGTGGGTCTGCCCGTGACGTTCACCCTCGCGATCGGCAACGCCGGTCCACCGATCCACCTCGATGCGCTCCGGATGGTGGAGAAGGCCAACGCGGACGGTGGTGACGTCACCGGGCAGATCTTCCCTCGCCCGATCGGGCTGGTATTGGGCCTGGACCTGTCCGGCAACCCGTTCGTCATGTACCCCTCCTACCGGGCGATCGCCGATCTGCCGCTCGCCGAACGCGTGGCCGAGATGCGCAAATCCGAGGTGCGGGAACGTATTCTGACCGACACACCGGCCAGTGACGGGCATCCGCTGATGTTCGCTGCGCAGGCCTGGGACTACATGTACCCGCTCGGCGATCCGCCGAACTACGAACCGGCGGCCGAGGATTCGATCGGTGCGCGGGCCCGGGCCCGCAACGTCAGCCCACTGGAGGAGGCCTACGATCGTCTGCTCGACGATGACGGTCACGCCATGCTGTTGGTGACGCTGGCCAATTTCCGCGACCACTCGCTGGATACCGTGGCCGAGTTGATCCAGCGCGACGACGTCGTACTGGGCCTCGGCGATGGCGGCGCCCATTACGGAATGATCTGTGATGCAAGCTTCCCCACGTACATGCTGACGCACTGGGTGCGCGACCGCCCGGCGGGGCGGCTGCCGTTGCCGCGAGTGATCAAGGAGCTGACCTCGGTGCCCGCCCGGATCGCCGGGATGGCCGACCGCGGACAGCTGACCGCCGGATACAAGGCCGACGTCAACATCATCGACGCCGCCGCGATGCGCCTGCACCGGCCGACGGTGCAGGCCGACCTGCCCGCCGGGGGCCGCCGGCTCGATCAGCGGGCCGACGGCTATGTCGCCACGATCGTGTCCGGCGAGATCATCGCCGAGAACGGGGTGCCCACCGAGGCGCGGCCGGGACGGCTGGTGCGCGGTCGCCAGGCAGCGCCCACCTCGTGAGCCGCGTCGCACCGCTCACTCCCCCGTGGAGCGAGCAGGACACCGCGGGCATCATCAGCTGGGGTCATCCCGACCGCACCTATGAGCCATTGCTCCTGGTGCGCGTGCTGCAGCGCCATCCGACGCTGGCGGCCAGGCTGCGCAAGCTCGGAGAGGCGCTGTACGTCGACGCGCTGCTGCCGCCACGGGTACGCACCATTGCCATCCTGCGGATCTGCGCGTTGGTCGGTTGCGGGTACGAGTGGGGCGGCCAGGCGGCGTTCTGGGGTCCGATCGCCGGGGTGTCCGACGCCGAGTGCGACGCGTTGGTCACCGGCGCGGTGGTCGAGTGGTCCGCCGACGAGCGGGTGCTGATCGCCGCCGTCGACGAGCTCGAAGGGTCCGGTTCGTGGTCGACGGCCACCTGGAACGCGTTGGGCGACAGCCTCTCCGACGAACAGCGCCTCCAGTTGCTGATCGCGGTGGGCTGGTACCGGACCATCTGCACCCTGTGCAACGGTCTGGAACTGCCCGTCGAGGGCTGGATGCGGCCCTGGCCGTCAGCCGGCTGAGGACGCGCGCTTGAGCGCGGGATGCTGTTTGACCAGCAGGGGCAGCAGCAGCCGCTTCGGGATCAGCTGAAAGAGCCGGGTGGACACCTGATTGGCCAGGCCTGGGATGACGCTGCCGCGATCGTCGGCGAGGGCATCGATCCCGGCCTTGGCCACCTCACGCGCGCGCACCCACATGAATTTCGGGAAGGCGTCCGCGAATTCGCGTTCGTCCATTCCGGCGGCCGCGATGAACTCGGTGCGCACCGGGCCGGGGTTCAGTGTCGCCACGGTGACACCGGTGCCGGCCAACTCGGCGCGCAGCCCGTCGGTGTAGGACCGGACGAACGCCTTGGTCGCCGCGTAGCCGGCCTGCCCGGGGAAGGGCTGGAACCCCGCGGTCGAGCCGACGTTGAGGATGGCGCCACGACCGCGCGGGACCATCAGCTGCACGGCGCGCGTCGTCAGGTCGATGACGGCCTCCACGTTGACCCGGATCTGGGCGATCTCGTCGGCCACGTCCGCGTCCTTGACCGCGCCCATGGTGCCGATGCCGGCGTTGTTGACCAGGATTTCGGCCTGCAGTCCGCGTCGCTCGACCTCGTCGAGCAGTCCGGCGCGAGCATCGGGATCGGAGACATCGCAGGCGATGACCTCGACCCGGGCCGATCCGGCCAGTTCGGCGGCCAGCTCGCGCAGCTTGTCCTCACGCCGCGCGACCAGGGTGACCCCATATCCGCGGGAAACGAGCTCACGGGCGATATCGGCGCCGATACCCGCCGATGCTCCGGTGATGACGGCGGTGGTGGTGGGTGACGGGGCGGGAAGTGGCATGCTTCGTTAACTCCGCCCGGCGTCGTTATTGTTCCTCCCATGAGCGTGAAGGTGGATCTGGACAAGCTCGGGCAGACTCTTGCCGATTTCCCATTGGGCTATCTGATCACCGTCGGCGACGACTTCCGGGCCCACACGGTGGCGGTGGCTCCGGTCTTGGAGGGCGGTGCGTTCACCATCGGCCCGGTCGGCAACACCACTGCGCGCAACGCCGCCGCACACGAGGCCGTCACCGTGCTCTGGCCGCCGCGGGAACCGACCGGCTACTCGCTGATCGTCGACGGCACCGCCGAGGTCACCGAGGGCGGTGTACGCCTGACCCCGAGTCGCGCGGTGTTGCACCGCAGCGCCATCGAGCCGGGCGAGGGCACCGACCCCGCCGGTCTGCACGACTGCCTCCCGCTGAAAGGCTGACCGGACCTCCCCGAGTTATCCACAGGTTGGCGACCGGGTCTGTCGTCGGCCTCTTCTCGTGCGCTGCAATTGAGCGGTGGCAGGCATGGCGCACATCCTGGCGGCGAATGGCGGGGTGGTGTCCACCGCACAGCTGCGTGCCGCCGGGATGTCGGCACGGGGTTGGCTGCAGGTGCGGCGCGGCTGGTATGCCGCGCAGTCCGCCGACCCACAGGTGGTCCGCGCGGTCTCAGCCGGAGGTGTGCTGAGTTGTGTCTCAGCGCTGCGCCTGCATCGAGTCTGGGTTCCCGACTCCGCGCTGCACGTCCGGTACCCGTCGCGGGCACGTCGGTCGCGTGTGGGGGTTCGCTCCTGCCATCCGTATCGTCTGGATCCACCCATCGTCGGCGCCGTCGACCCGGTGGACATCGCGGTCGCGGCAGCGGCGAACTGCCTCGGCACCGAGGGCCTCATCGTTGTTCTGGACTCGATGCTGAACAAGCAGATGATCGAGATGGCGGATGCGCGAGCGATTGTGGCGGCGTCCCGCTATGCGCACCTGAACCTCGCCGAGCGGTGCGACGCCAAGAGCGAGTCCGGTACCGAGACGATCATCCGGTTACGACTGCACGCCCTGGGAATTCACTTGCGGTCCCAGGTGGACATTCGGGGAGTCGGGCGGGTCGATTTCCTCGTGGGCGATCGGCTCATCATCGAAGCTGACAGCCGCGAGCACCACCTCCCCAGGTACCAATCCGACCGAACGAGGGACAGAGTGGCTACCGGCTTGGGGTTCTTGGTGATTCGACTGACCTATGAGGATGTTGTCTACCGCTGGGACGTGGTCTGCGCCGACATTCTGTCCGTCATCCGCCGGCGCGCACATCGCGGGCCAATCACAATGTCACCCTGACAGCTACGCCATGGATATATATGCACGACGACGCTGTCAGGGTGACATTGCGTAGACACTGAACACGAAAAAGCCCGGCCCCGCGAACGGGACCGGGCTCTTCCGACAAACAGGACTTAGAAGTCCATACCGCCCATGCCACCGGTCGGGTCGCCCGCGGGTGCGGACGCCTTCTCCGGCTTGTCGGCGACGACGGCCTCGGTGGTGAGGAACAGCGCCGCGATGGACGCCGCGTTCTGCAGCGCCGAGCGGGTGACCTTGACCGGGTCGGCAACGCCAGCGGCCAGCAGGTCCTCGTACACGTTGGTCGCGGCGTTCAGACCGTGACCGTCGGGCAGGTTCGACACCTTCTCGGCGACGACACCGGGCTCCAGACCACCGTTGAAGGCGATCTGCTTGAGCGGAGCCGACAGCGCGACGCGCACGATGTTGGCACCGGTGGCCTCGTCACCCTCGAGCTTCAGCTCGTCGAGCGCCGGAGCCGACTGCAGCAGAGCCACGCCACCACCGGCGACGATGCCCTCTTCGACGGCAGCCTTCGCGTTGCGGACGGCGTCCTCGATGCGGTGCTTGCGCTCCTTGAGCTCCACCTCGGTGGCAGCTCCGGCCTTGATGACTGCAACGCCGCCGGCCAGCTTGGCCAGGCGCTCCTGCAGCTTCTCGCGGTCGTAGTCGGAGTCGCTGTTCTCGATCTCGGCGCGGATCTGGGCCACCCGACCGGCGATGGCATCGGAGTCGCCCGCGCCCTCGACGATGGTGGTCTCATCCTTGGTGATGACGACCTTGCGGGCGGTGCCCAGCAGGGCGATGTCCGCGGTCTCCAGGGACAGGCCGACCTCTTCGCTGACAACCTGGCCACCGGTCAGGATCGCGATGTCCTGCAGCATGGCCTTGCGGCGGTCACCGAAGCCCGGTGCCTTGACGGCGACGGACTTGAAGGTGCCACGGATCTTGTTGACCACCAGGGTCGACAGGGCTTCGCCCTCGACGTCCTCGGCGATGATCAGCAACGGCTTGCCGGACTGGATGACCTTCTCCAGCAGGGGCAGCAGGTCCTTGACGGTCGAGACCTTGGAGCTGACCAGCAGGATGTAGGGATCCTCCAGGACGGCTTCCTGGCGCTCGGCGTCGGTCACGAAGTAACCCGAGATGTAGCCCTTGTCGAAGCGCATGCCCTCGGTGAGCTCGAGCTGCAGGCCGAAGGTGTTGGACTCCTCGACGGTGATGACACCCTCGTTGCCGACCTTGTCCAGCGCCTCGGCGATCAGGTCACCGATGGACTGGTCACCGGCGGAGATGCCGGCGGTGGCAGCGATCTGCTCCTTGGTCTCGACCTCTTTGGCGGTCGAGAGCAGGCGCTCGGTGACGGCCGCGACGGCCTTCTCGATGCCGCGCTTCAGGCCGAGCGGGTTGGCGCCGGCCGCGACGTTGCGCAGGCCTTCGCGAACCAGTGCCTGGGCGAGCACGGTGGCGGTGGTGGTGCCGTCGCCTGCGACGTCATCGGTCTTCTTGGCGACCTCTTTGACCAGCTCGGCGCCGATCTTCTCGTACGGGTCCTCCAGCTCGATCTCCTTGGCGATGGACACACCATCGTTGGTGATCGTGGGGGCGCCCCACTTCTTCTCCAGGACGACGTTGCGGCCCTTGGGGCCCAACGTCACCTTTACGGCGTCAGCGAGGGCATTGAGGCCCCGCTCGAGGCCACGGCGGGCCTCTTCGTCATACGCAATTGTCTTGGCCATTGCGAAGTGTTCCTCCGGATTGGGGATGGCACGTCTTATTGGTCGGGTTCAGTGCCCGCGACGGACGGCGTGGGTGTGCTCCCTGCCTCACCGGCCCGACCTAGCACTCACTAGTCGCGAGTGCCAACGTCATTTTTAGCACTCGCCCATGGCGAGTGCAAGGTTGGTCAGCGCCTGTTCACTTGGCGCGAAGCCCGTCGAACACCACGGCCAACCCCGTTTCGGCGACCGCGGAGTTGTAGGCCTGCATCGCTTGCAGACCCACGACGAGCCCTTTGACCGCCGGCACCGAGACATCGGCACGCACGGTTCCGGCGGCCTGGCCGGCGGCCAGCAGGTCTGCGACCATGCCGAGAAACTCGGCTTCGGCTTCGGGTACGGCACGGTTGATGTCGACGCCGGCACCGGCGAATGCCTCGACCAGCCCGCGGTCGGTGGCGCCCCACTCGAGCACCATGGCCCTCATCAAGGTGAAGATCCCACCGGCCGGATCCGCATCGAGCAGGGCGCGTCCCTCGTCGACGATGTTTCGCATCCGGTCCTCGATCACCGCGCGGAACAGATCTTCCTTGGCCGGAAAGTGCCGGTAGACGGTGCCCGCGCCGACTCCGGCACGCCGGGCGATCTCGTCGATCGGCACGCCGAGGCCGTCGGTGGCGAAGGTGTCATAGGCCACCTCGAGCACCCGTGCGCGGTTCCGTGCCGCATCGGCGCGCATCTTCTTCGACCTCCCGGGAACTAAACAAAGCGGGGCGCACGTTCCGTATATACGGAACGACTCCTCCACTTCTGACAGGATATCTCTCATGACCGCATGGACCACCGCCGACATTCCGGACCAGACCGGCCGCACGGCCGTCATCACCGGCGCCAACACCGGGCTGGGCTTCGAGACCGCCAAGGCACTGGCCGCCAAGGGCGCCCACGTCGTCATCGCGGTGCGCAATACCGACAAAGGCGTCGAGGCCGCCGACCGCATCTCCGGCGCGGTCTCGGTACAGCAACTCGACCTCACCTCTCTGGAGTCCATCCGCGCCGCCGCCGACCAGCTGAAGAACGACCACGCCAAGATCGACCTGTTGATCAACAACGCCGGCGTCATGACCACGCCGAAGGGCACCACCAAGGACGGCTTCGAGCTGCAGTTCGGCACCAACCACCTCGGTCACTTCGCGCTGACCGGTTTGTTGCTCGACGCCA
This sequence comes from Mycobacterium sp. ITM-2016-00316, assembly GCF_002968335.2. Classification (NCBI taxonomy): domain Bacteria; kingdom Bacillati; phylum Actinomycetota; class Actinomycetes; order Mycobacteriales; family Mycobacteriaceae; genus Mycobacterium; species Mycobacterium sp. ITM-2016-00316. The sequence goes on along the minus strand of NZ_CP134398.1, from coordinate 675,035 downwards.
TCCTCGATGTCGAAGGCGCGCGCATCGTCACGGTCAGCAGCAACGGCCACAAGATGGGTGGCGCCATCCACTTCGACGATCTGCAGTGGGAACGCTCGTACAGCCGGATGGGCGCCTACACCCAGTCCAAGCTGGCCAACCTGCTGTTCACCTACGAGCTCCAGCGCCGGCTCGCACCGCGGGGCAAGACCATCGCCCTGGCCGCACACCCGGGTACCTCCACCACCGAGCTGGCCCGCAACGTCCCCAAGCCGGTGGAACGTGCCTTCCAGCTCGTCGCGCCACTGATCGCGCAGAGCCCGGCGGGCGGGGCGCTCCCGTCGCTGCGGGCGGCCACCGACCCCGGCGCCCTAGGCGGCCAGTACTACGGCCCCGACAGCATCGCCCAACAGAAGGGCAACCCGGTCGTGGTCGCGTCCAGCGCGCAGTCCTACGATCTGGACCTGCAGCGCCGGCTGTGGGCGGTCTCCGAGGAGCTCACCGGCGTCAATTTCGCCGTCTGACCGCCCGGATGAGCGACACGTCTCCTGCGGATATGCGAACACGGAACCCCTTGCCCTAGACTGCCCTTCGACCAGATAGGAGTCCGGGTGCGGGCATTCGAAGCGCCCAGCACCCAGGCATTGCGGGGCTGGCAACGCCGGGCGTTGGTGAAGTATCTCGCCGCCAGGCCGAAGGACTTCCTGGCTGTCGCGACGCCAGGTGCCGGCAAGACCACCTTTGCGCTGCGCATCGCCGCGGAGTTGCTGGGTGACGGCACGGTGACGCAGGTCGTGGTGGTGGTGCCCACCGAGCATCTCAAGACCCAGTGGGCGCAGGCGGCCGCCCGGTTCGGGATGGCGCTGGACCCCAAGTTCAGCAACTCGGCGGCGCAGACCTCCAGTGACTATCACGGCATCGTCGTCACCTACGCCCAGGTGGCCAGCCACCCGACCCGGCACCGGGTGCGCACCGAGAACTACAAGACGCTGGTCATCTTCGACGAGATCCACCACGGCGGCGACGCCAAGACGTGGGGCGACGCCATCCGGGAGGCCTACGACGATGCGACGCGGCGCCTCGCGCTGACCGGGACTCCGTTCCGCTCCGATGACAGCCCCATCCCGTTCGTCACCTATGAGACCGACGGCGCGGGTTTCCAGCGCTCCAAGGCCGATCACGTCTACGGCTACGCCGACGCACTGGCCGACAGCGTGGTGCGCCCCGTCGTGTTCATGGCCTACTCCGGTGAGGCGCGCTGGCGCGACAGTGCCGGCGAGGAACACGCCGCACGGCTCGGTGAACCGCTGAATGCCGAACAGACCGCACGGGCCTGGCGCACGGCGCTCAACCCCGAAGGCCAGTGGATGCCCGCGGTCATCGCCGCCGCCCACAAACGGCTGATGCAGAAGCGCGAGCATGTGCCCGACGCGGGCGGCATGATCATCGCCACCGACCAGACCACCGCGCGCGCCTACGCGAAGCTGCTGACCACCATCACCGGCACCACCCCGACCGTGGTGCTCTCCGACGATCCGACGGCGTCGAGGCGCATCTCGGAGTTCTCCGAGTCGTCGGAACCCTGGATGGTCGCGGTGCGCATGGTGTCCGAGGGTGTGGACGTGCCCCGGCTGGCGGTCGGTGTCTATGCCACCAGTGCGTCGACCCCGCTGTTCTTCGCCCAGGCCATCGGGCGCTTCGTGCGCAGCAGGCAGCCCGGCGAGACCGCCAGTATCTTCCTGCCCTCGGTACCCAACCTGCTGCAGCTGGCCAGCGAGCTGGAAGCCCAACGCAACCACGTGCTCGGCAAGCCGCACCGCGAATCCGACGGGCTCGACGACGAGCTGATCGAGGACGCCAACAAGACCAAGGACGAGAACACAGACCAGGACCGGGGTTACGAATCTCTGGGCGCGGACGCCGAACTCGACCAGGTCATCTTCGACGGATCATCGTTCGGCACCGCGGCCGCGGCCGGCAGTGACGAGGAGGCCGACTATCTCGGTATCCCCGGGCTGCTCGACGCCGGTCAGATGCGCGATCTGCTGAGCCGCCGCCAGGACGAGCAGTTGCAGAAGCGGACCGCCGCGGCCGGCGCGGCCGGGCTACCGGCACCGCGGACCACGCACGGCCAGCTCCAGGAGCTCCGGCGCGAGCTGAACACCCTGGTATCGATAGCGCATCACCGCACCGGCAAGACGCACGGGCAGATCCACAACGAGCTGCGCCAGATCTGCGGTGGCCCACCGTTGGCGGCGGCCAGCGGCGAGCAGATCAAGGCCCGTATCGATGCGGTGCGCAGCCTGAGCGCCTCGCAGCGTTAAAGCCCCAACAACTCCGGCAGGTCAGCCACCGACTCGATGACATGACTGGGTTGCATGGCGAATTCGTCTGCGGCCCAACGGTCCAACGTGTCCTGCCGGAACTTTCCGGTGCGCACCAGCACACCCGTCATGCCGACCACCTGCCCGGCCAGCACATCGTTGTTCAGGTCGTCACCGACCATGTACATCTCGTCGGCATCCACCCCGAGCCGTCCGGCGGCGGACAGGAACCCCTCGGGTGCGGGCTTACCGACGGCGGTCGCCTTGCGCCCCGAGCACTCCTCCATGCCGTGCAGGTACATCCCGGTATCGATGCGCAGCCCGTCGGTGGTGGTCCACGACATGCTGCGGTGCATGGCGACCACCGGCACGCCTTGGGCCATCCAGTCGTACACCCACGACAGGGTGAGGTGACTGTATTCGGGGCCAGCGCCGCCGAGGAGCACCACGTCAGGCGTGTCCGGCGCGCGCGGCCCGCTGCACTCGCTGGAGTAGACGATGTCGATGCCCGGCATGTCTTCGGCGATCTGCCCGCTGTTGACCAGGAAACATCGCGCCCCCGGATACCGGTCACGGACGTAGTCGGCGGTCAGGGCGGCGGCGGTGATCACCTCGTCGGGGCTCACCGACATCCCCGCCTTGGTCAGCAGATCGGCGATCTGGGTGCGGGTGCGGGTGGTGGTGTTCGTCAGATAGGACCGGGCAATCTGGTTGTCCGCCAGCACCTGCAACGTCCGGGCAGCACCGTCGATCGGCTGCCACGAGGTCACCAGCACCCCGTCGATATCGAAAAGCACTCCACCGATTGCCATGCAGCGAGACTAGGCGTACCACTGGCTGTCTGCGACCCACGGGGAGGCCGTCGCCGCCACCGTCCACGCCAACTCGGCGGGCACATCGATCAGTACATAGCGCTTGGTGCCCGCGGCGGTGGCCGCCACCAGGGTCGCCACCCCGGCGCGACGCTGAAACCAGGTCTGGCGCACGGTCCACCCGATGATGCCCGCCGTCTGCACACAATCGCGCCGGCGTTCGACGCTGCCGGCGCGGGTCACCAGCCACCGTCCGTCGACCCGGTGCCCCAGCGCACGCACCCGATCGAGAGCCAGCAGCACACAGCACACGACCAGCACGACCCAGAAACCCCACATCCAACCCGGAAGCGGCGCAAGCACCAGCACCGCGGCCAGCACCACCGGGAACACCATGGCCCGCACCCACCGCCGCCGCGCCGCGACCGGCCCGTGGGACACCAGCGCTGCGTCCACGACACCGGGTTCCCCCACCAGTTCGGTCAGTACCCGTCGCGCGGTACCGGCCGGGCAGGCCGGCAACAGCAGCGAGGATTCCCCCGCGCCCGCCACCCCGGTCATCACGGCATCCAGGCGGGCCCCACCCAGGGCGCGCACCAGCAGTGGCTCGCGCAGGGTGCCGCCACGCAACCGGCGCAGGTCATAGGTGTGCTCCCGGATCTTCAGCAGGCCGTGCACCAGGTTGAGCGTGTCGGCACGGCGGGTGAGGACCAGATTCCCGTAGGTGAGCAGTGACCGCCCGACCGCCAGCACCACCCCGGCCGACACCGCTGCGAGGATCAGCCAGGCACCGCCGAACATCAGCACCCACTGTTGCAGCACATCACCGAAGCCGGCCTGATAGGCCACGCCCAGGGCGGCACCGATCATCAGCAGACCCGACCAGCTCAACGCGCTGTAGCGCAACCAGGACGGTTCCCAGGACGCCAACGGCTCGGCCTCGGGGGCATCGGCCCGGTGCTCACCCAGCAAGAGCGCACGCAACCCGACGACCTGATCGGAACGCACGGCGTCGAGCTCGAAGGCGTTGTCGCCCTTGGCCTCCTGCCCGGTACTGACCCGCAGCACGGTCAGCCCGAGCAACCGGTGCAACAGCCGCGCCTCGGTCTGCACCGAACGGATCCGGTTGCGCGGCACCGACAGTTCGTTGCGCTGCAGCAGGCCGGTGCGCAGTGCGACATCCCGGTCGTCGATGCGGTAGCTGGTGGTGAACCACCTGGCCAGGCCCAGCACCACGATCAGGCCCAGGCCGACCAGCGACCACACCGGATTCTGGGTGGCCGAACCCAACACGACCGCGCCGATCAGCAATGGCAACTGGTTGAGCACCTCGTGAACCGGGTGAACCAGCAACATACGGGGTGAAAGACGCTGCCATTCACGCATATTGGGCGGCAAGGCAGCACCACTCATGTCGCATCGTGGCCGCCGAGAGCGGCGATGTCGGTCAGCTGGGCGACCACCTGATCGGCGACCGCCACGTCGAGGGCCACGATGCGCACCGCACCCGCCGAGGACGCCGTCGTCACCGTCACGTTGGCCAGACCGAACAACCGGTCCAGCGGCCCGCGGTAGGTGTCGACGGTCTGCACCCGCGATATCGGGGCTATACGGCGTTCCTGCACCAACCATCCGGTGCGGGTGAACACCGCCTGCGGGCTGATCTCCCATCGGTGCACCCGGTACCGCCAGATCGGCGCGACCACCACCGACACCAGCGCACCCACCACGGCGGCGCCCGCCGCGCCCGCATGCAGCCACGGCATCCGCCGTCCAGCACGAACCATACGACCTGGCCGAACGCAATGGCCAGCCACGGAATCGCCGCCCCCAGCGCCCACGCCAACGGTGCGCTGCGACTGGGTGGATAGGCGGGTTCGGCCATCAGCACAGGTGCACCCATCACTCAGCATGGCGGTCCGGGACCGTATGTTCTAGGCATGAGCCAGAAATGGACCGAAGCACATGTCCCTGACCAGTCCGGACGGGTCGCGATCGTCACGGGCTCCAATACCGGCCTCGGCTACGAAACGGCCCGGGTGCTCGCCGAACGCGGCGCCCACGTCGTCATCGCGGTGCGCGACACCGCCAAGGGCGACCAGGCGGCGGCCACGATCCGCGCGGCCGTGCCCGATGCCGATCTCAAGGTGGTGGCCCTCGACCTGGGCTCGCTGCAGTCGGTCCGCACCGCGGCCGCCCAGCTCACGACCGACTACCCGCGTATCGATCTGTTGATCAACAACGCCGGCGTCATGTACCCGCCCAAGCAGACCACCGCCGACGGTTTCGAACTGCAGTTCGGCACCAACCATCTCGGACACTTCGCTCTGACCGGCCTGCTGCTGGAAAGCATTCTGCCCGTGGAGAATTCGCGCGTGGTCACGGTCGCCAGCATCGCCCACCGCAATCAGGCCAAGATCGACTTCGACGATCTGCAGTGGGAACGCAAGAAGTACAACCGGGTCGCCGCCTACGGGCAGGCCAAGCTGGCCAACCTGATGTTCAGCTACGACCTGAACCGCCGCCTCGCCGGCAAGAACACCCTGTCGGTGGCCGCCCACCCAGGTGTCTCCAACACCGAATTGATGCGGCACACCCCCGGCAACACTCTGCCCGGGTTCGACACCCTGGCCGGTCTGGTCACCAACTCGCCGTTGGTCGGCGCGCTGGCCACCCTGCGCGCCGCCACCGCCAAGGATGTCCGCGGCGGGCAGTACTACGGGCCGGCCTTCCCGGTCGCCGCCATGGGGTTGGTCGGCCATCCGCAGCTGGTGACCTCCAGCGCGCAGTCCCACGACACCGCCATCCAGCAGCGGCTGTGGACGGTGTCCGAGGAACTGACCGGCGTGACGTTCCCGCTCTGATGCGTTCGGTCGAGGAACACCAGCAGGTCGTCGCCGGCCTGGTGCGGGCCCGTCCGGCCGTGACGATGGCACCTGGCGACGCCCTCGGGCTGGTGCTGGCCACCGATGTCGTCGCCGAACTGTCGCTGCCCGGTTTCGACAATTCGGCGATGGACGGGTTCGCGGTGCAGGCCACCGATATCGCCGCGGCCAGTGCCGAGAACCCGGTCACGCTGCCGGTCACCGATGACATCCCGGCCGGGCGCACCGATACCCAGCCCCTGAAACCCGGAACCGCACAACGCATCATGACCGGGGCGCCGCTGCCCCCGGGGGCCACCACCGTGGTCCCCGTCGAGTCGACGGATGCAGACTTCTCCGCCAGTGCCGCGCAGGTGCAGATCCGCGCCGCCACCAAGGACGGCCAGCACATCCGGCGGGCCGGCGAGGACGTCGCCGCCGGGACCACGGTGCTGCGGGCCGGTCAGCGGCTCACCCCGGCCGCACTGGGTCTGGTCGCCGCGCTGGGCCTGGCCGAAGTGAGCGTGTTGCCGCGGCCCCGGGTGCTGGTGATGTCGACGGGAACGGAGCTGGTCGCGCCGGGCACACCGCTGCTGCCCGGCCAGATCTACGAGTCCAATGCGGTGATGCTGGCCGCTGCCGTGCGTGATGTGGGCGCCGAGGTGATCGCCTCGACGATGGTCGGTGACGACGTCGAGACCTTCCGGGCCGCGCTGGAGGCCCACGCCGGTCAAGCCGACCTGATCATCACCACCGGCGGGGTGAGCGCGGGAGCCTACGAGGTGGTCAAGGACGCGCTGGGTGGCCAGGTCGAGTTCGTGAAGGTGGCGATGCAGCCGGGGATGCCGCAGGGCTGCGGGCGAGTGGCCGGCGTCCCGATCGTCACCCTGCCCGGCAACCCGGTCAGCGCCCTGGTGTCCTTCGAGGTGTTCCTGCGACCGCCGCTGCGCGCCGCGATGGGCCTGCCCGCCGATCGCCCCCGCATCACCGCCACGCTCGCCGAGGACCTGACCTCCCCGGCCGGCAAACGGCAGTTCCGCCGCGGTGTACTCGGCTTCGAGAAGGGGCAGGCCGTCGTCACCAGCTACGGTCCGCCCGCCTCACATCACCTGCGCTGGTTGGCATCGTCGAACTGCCTGCTGGACATCCCCCGCGGTGTCGACAAGGTGGCCGCCGGGTCACAGGTCGATGTGTGGGACCTGTCGACTTCCTGACCCCACGTAGAATCGGGAGCCAATATGGCCAGACCTGCGCGTTCACCCGATGACGACCGCTCAGAAGCGCAACGCTTCATCGAACTCGTCCGCTCCACCGTCCCCCCCGTCCACCCGGCCGGCCTGCCGTTCATCGCCGGTGGGCTGGGTCTGGCGGCCGCCGGCCGCAACCGCCGCTGGCTGCGCAACGCCGGTCTCGGCGCCGCGAGCTTCAGCGCACTGTTCTTCCGGCATCCGCCCCGGGTGCCACCGAGCAGGCCCGGGGTCGTGGTGGCACCCGCCGACGGACTCGTCACCCTGCTGGACACCGCCGTCCCGCCGGCCGAACTCGGTCTCGGCGCCACCCCGATGAAGCGGATCAGCATCTTCCTGTCCGTGTTCGACGCGCATGTGCAACGCGCGCCGGTGGCCGGTGAGGTCATCGCGGTGCAGCACCGCCCGGGCAAGTTCCTGTCCGCGGACAAGGACACCGCCAGCGCGGACAACGAGCGCAACAGCATGTGGCTGCGCACCCCCGAGGGTGTCGACATCGTCGCCGTACAGATCGCCGGGCTCGTCGCGCGGCGCATCGTGTGCAGCGCGCACACCGGCGACAAGCTCGCCCTCGGCGAGACCTACGGTCTGATCCGGTTCGGCTCCCGGCTGGACACCTATTTCCCGGCCGATGCCCGCGTGCTCGTGGAGGGCGGTCAGCGTGCCATCGGTGGGGAAACCGTGCTAGCCGAGCTGCCCTGATGCAGCGGACCAAGCCTCGTCCGGCGGCGATGCGCATTCTGCCCAGCGCCACCACGGTGCTGGCGATCTGCGCGGGGCTGACCTCCATCAAGTTCGCGCTCGACAGCCGGCCGGACATCGCGCTCGCCCTGATCGGTGCCGCCGCGATCCTGGACGGTATCGACGGCGGTATCGCGCGGGCGCTGGATGCCCAGTCGCGGATGGGCGCCGAGATCGACTCGCTCGCCGACGCGGTGAACTTCGGGGTGGCCCCCGCGCTGGTGGTCTACGTGACCCTGCTGCCGATGTCCCCGGTGGGCTGGATCTTCGCACTCCTGTACTGCGTGTGCATCGTGCTGCGGCTGGCGCGCTTCAATGCGCTGCTCGATGACGACACCAAACCCGCCTACACCCGGCAGTACTTCACCGGAATGCCTGCGCCGTGCGGTGCCGTCGGCGTCATCGGCCCGCTCGCCGCGATGCTGCAGTTCGGGCCGGGTTGGTGGACCGCACCGTGGTTCGTCTGCCTGTGGTTCGCCGCGAACGCCGCCCTGTTGGTCAGCCGGGTCCCCACGCTGGCGCTGAAATCGGTCTCGATGCCGCCCAACGCGGCGCCGTTCCTGCTGATCGCCATCGCCGCCGCGGCCGCTGCGCTGTTGCTGTTCCCCTACGTCCTGGTGCTGCTCATCATCGTCGGCTACGTCTGCATCATCCCGTTCACCGTGCGCAGCGAACGGTGGGCGAAGGCCCGGCCCGAGACGTGGAACGACAAACCCGGCCAACGCCGCCAGGCCCGCCGCGCGATCCGCCGCGCGCAGCCGCACCGCCGCTCGGTGTCACGTCTGGGCCTGCGCAAGCCGCAGGGCCGCAAATGAGCCAGACCGAGCACACCGCAGAGACACCGCTGAACCACCTGCGGCTGACGGCCCGGCTCAACACCTCCGCGATGGACAGCCGCCGCGGCGTGGTGCGCCTGCATCCGGAGGCCATCGCCGCACTCGGTCTCCGCGAATGGGATGCGGTGTCGCTGTTGGGAGCGCGCACCACCGCCGCAGTCGTCGGGATTGCGCCTGCGGGTACCCCGGCCGGGGTGGCACTGCTCGACGACGTCACGCTGTCCAATGCCGGCCTGCGGGAGAACACCGCCGTGGTGGTGGCCCCGGTCACCGTCAACGGCGCCCGCTCGGTCACCCTGACCGGTTCCCGGCTGGCCACCCAGTCGGTATCGCCGTCGACCCTGCGCATGGCGCTGCTCGGCAAGGTGCTGTCCGTCGGTGACACCGTCTCGTTGCTGCCCCGCGATCTCGGTCCGGGCACCTCGACATCGGCGGCGACCACCGCCCTGACCACGTCGGTGGGTATCACCTGGACCTCGGAGCTGCTGACGGTGACCGACGTCGACCCGGCCGGAACCGTGAGCGTGCAACCCAATTCGAATGTCCGCTGGGGTGACGGCACCACGGCCGTGACTCCGGCCGCCCCCAGCCAGGCGCCGGCCGCACCGGCGATCCCGCTCGACGATCTCAAGGGCGCCCACGTACAGGCCGGCAAATTGGCGGAGTGGCTCAAGCTGGCACTCGACGAGCCGCAACTGCTGGAAAGCCTGGGCGCCACAGCGCATCTCGGCATCCTGGTCAGCGGTCCCGCCGGTGTCGGCAAGTCCACCCTGGTGCGGGCCGTCTGCGCCGAACGCCGTCTGATCGAGTTGGACGGCCCCGAGGTCGGATCGTTGCGCGCCGAGGACCGGCTGTCCAGTGTGGCATCCGCGGTCGCCTCGGTCCGCGACGGCGGCGTGCTGCTCATCACCGATATCGACGCGCTGCTGCCGTCGACCGCCGAACCGGTGGCCACCTTGATCCTCGCCGAACTGCGTAATGCGGTATCCACCAAGGGCGCCGCGTTCATCGCCACCTCGGCGCTGCCGGACAACGTCGACGCCCGGTTGCGGGCACCGGACCTGTGTGACCGCGAACTCGGACTGAGCCTGCCCGACGGGGCCACCCGTAAGGCCCTGCTGGAGGTGCTACTGCGCGGGGTACCCGCACACGACCTCAATCTCGACGAGATCGGAGAACGCACACCGGGTTTCGTGGTCGCCGATCTGGCCGCTCTGGTCCGGGAGGCCGCCCTGCGGGCGGCAGCACGCGCCAGCGCCGACGGGCAGCCGCCGGCGCTGACCCAGGAGGATTTCGGCGGGGCGCTGTCGGTCATCCGCCCGCTGTCCCGATCGGCCACCGAGGAGGTGGCCGTCGGTTCGGTCACCCTCGAGGATGTCGGCGATATGGTGCAGACCAAGCAGGCACTGACCGAAGCGGTGCTGTGGCCGCTGCAGCACCCGGACACCTTCGCCCGCCTCGGCGTGCAACCCCCGCGCGGTGTGCTGCTGTACGGACCCCCGGGTTGCGGTAAGACGTTCGTGGTGCGCGCGCTGGCGAGTTCGGGGCGCCTGTCCGTACACGCCGTCAAGGGCGCCGAACTGATGGACAAGTGGGTCGGTTCCTCGGAGAAAGCGGTGCGCGAATTGTTCCGCCGCGCACGCGATTCGGCGCCGTCGCTGGTGTTCCTCGACGAGATCGACGCACTCGCACCGCGTCGCGGGCAGAGTCACGATTCCGGGGTGACCGATCGGGTGGTGGCCGCGCTGCTGACCGAACTGGACGGCATCGACCCACTGCGCGATGTGGTGGTGCTGGGCGCCACCAACCGCCCCGACCTGATAGATCCGGCCCTGCTGCGACCGGGCCGGCTGGAGAAGCTGGTGTTCGTCGAACCTCCGGATGCGCAGGCGCGCAAGGACATTCTGCGTACCTCGGGTAAGTCCATCCCACTCGCCGGGGATGTCGATCTCGATGCGCTCGCCGAGGATCTGGACGGTTACAGCGCCGCGGATTGCGTGGCGCTGCTGCGCGAGGCCGCGCTCACGGCGATGCGGCGCTCCATCGACGCCGCCGATGTCACCGCTGAGGACGTCGCCAAGGCCCGCGAGAATGTGCGCCCGTCACTGGACCCCGCACAGGTCGAGTCGCTACGCGCCTTCGCTGAGGGTCGCTAACCGCTCGATCGAAGCGGCCAGGTTGTCCGCGGTGGTCGCCCTGGCCCGCTCCAGGCGCTTCTCCTCGGTCAGGTTCGTCCAGTCATAGGTGTGGGTCACCCTTGAGCGGACGCTCCCGCCCGCCGGACCGAGAGGCTCGATCTCCCAGCGCCACAGGTGCCCGGGCGGCTCCTTGCCCTCCTCGGACGGCAACCACGCGATGCGGCGCCCTTCCTCGAATTCGACGATGTGGTTCTGCCGCACGGTGCCGGAGTTGACCAACATCGCGAACACATCGCCCACCGCGTGCACGCGCTGCCCGACGGCGGCCTCGGTGAGGTTGCCATTGCCGTCCCAGCGCGGCTGCTGAGCAGGGTCGGCGATCAGTTCGAAGATGACGTCGGGGGCCGCGGCGATCTCGCGACTGGCGCTCACAATCCTGCTCACCCCAGCAGGCTACCCATCTTGACGATGACTAGATAACCGGGGATAGTTGAACTAGCCACTGACAAGATCTGGGGAGGCCGCCATGTCCGATATCCGCGCCGGGGACCGCGAGCGAGAACGGACCGCCACCGATCTGGGACAGGCCCTGGCCCAGGGCTACCTCCCCATGGCGGAGTACGAGGACCGGCTGGGCCGGGCGTTCGCCGCGCACAGCGCCGGCGAACTGGACGCCCTGGTCGCCGATCTCCCGGTGGGTCGGCTGCGCCACAACGACCCCCGCCGGCGCGCCGCACAGATCGCGGCCGCCCGGCTCAGCGTGCGCATCCACGTCGCCGCCTACCTCGCCGGCGCGCTGCTCATGCTCGGCATCTGGCTGGCCGTCGGTCTCGGTGGCGGCGGCTGGTACTTCTGGCCGGTGTGGCCGATCCTGGGCTGGGGCATCGGCGTCATTTCGCACGCCATTCCGATCATGGCTCACGTCAGGTCGTAAAACGGCCCAGGTAGAATGGCATTGGCCCACGTGGCTGACACCCCGACCCCAATCCGATCGGAGTGCCGTGCTCGCCGTTCTCCTCGCCCATGCGGTCGCCACCGCGATGGCACCCCTTCTGGTCGCCAGATGGGGCCGTTTGGCGTTCTATCCGTTGGCCCTGGTTCCGCTCGGATCGCTGATATGGGTCGGGATGAACTGGCCCAGCGACAGCCACACCCCGACCGTTCACATCCCGTGGGTGCCGGAACTGTCCATGGACATCACGCTGCGCTTCGATTCGCTGGCCGCGATCATGAGCGTGCTGGTGCTGGCCATCGGCGCACTCGTGCTGTTCTATTGCGCCGAGTACTTCCACCACCACGAGGGCCGCATCGAGAAGCGGCTGCCCAGCTTCGCCGCCGAGCTCGTCGCCTTCTCCGGCGCGATGTTCGGTCTGGTCGTCAGCGACAACATGCTGTTGCTCTACGTCTTCTGGGAAACCACCACGGTGCTGTCGTTCCTGCTGGTGGGCCACTACGCCGAACGCGCCACCAGCCGCCGCGCCGCCACCCAGGCGCTGCTGGTGACGACCTTCGGCGGGTTGGCGATGCTGGTCGGCATCATCATCCTCGGCAACCTCTCGGGCACCTATCTGCTCTCCGAGCTGATCGCCGCGCCACCGACCGGGACGGCCGCCACCATCGGCATCGCTCTCATCCTGGTCGGCGCGCTGTCCAAGTCGGCCATCGTGCCGCTGCACTTCTGGCTGCCCGGCGCGATGGCCGCGCCCACCCCGGTCAGCGCCTACCTGCACGCCGCCGCCATGGTGAAGGCCGGCGTCTACCTGGTCGCCCGCATGACACCCGGGTTCGCCGACACCCCGCTGTGGAGACCGATGGTGGTGGGGCTGGGCCTGCTCACCATGCTGATGGCGGGCTGGCGTGCGGTCCGCGAATACGACCTCAAACTCATCCTGGCGTTCGGCACGGTCAGCCAGCTCGGTCTGATCACCATCATGGTCGGCGCCGGCGGACCCGACATGATGCTGGCCGGCCTCGCCATGCTCTGCGCGCACGCCATGTTCAAGGCCGCACTGTTCATGGTGGTCGGGGTGATCGACCACGCCACCGGCACCCGCGACATCCGCAAACTCGCCGGTCTCGGCCGACGGCACCGCCCACTGCTGATCATCGCCCTCGGCGCCACGGCGAGCATGGCCGCGTTGCCACCGTTCTTTGGATTCGTCGCCAAAGAGGCCGATCTGGAGACCGTGCTGCACAGCCCTGCACTGGCGGCCGCCGCTCCGTTCGTGTTGGCCGGCATCGTCATCGGCTCGGTCTTCACCACCATCTACAGCCTGCGTTTCCTGTGGGGAGCCTTTGCCGACAAGGGCCAGACCGCACCCAGTGTCCGCGTCACCGAGATGCACCGCCCATCGGTGAACTTCCTGCTGCCGCCGGCCATCCTGGCGGCTGCGGGTCTGGTGTTCGGCCTCTGGCCGGCCGGGGTGGATGCGGTGCTCGACGACTATGCCGCGACGATCCCCGGGCCGTCGGACTATTACCTCGCGCTGTGGCACGGGTTCGGCATTCCGCTGCTGCTGTCGGTGCTCATCCTCGGGGCGGGCACGTTGGTGTTCTTCGGCCGTAACCGCTTGCCCCGACGCAAGACCCGCTACACCCCGCTGGGCAACGCCGACCGGATCTACGACGAGGTGATGCGCGGCCTTGACCTGCTGGCGGTGCGGTTGACGGCGCAGACCCAGCGGGGTTCGCTGCCCGCCACCCAATCGGTGATCCTGTGCACGCTGGTGCTGCTGCCGGTCGCCGCGCTCGTGCTGGGGGCCCGCAACCGGCCGGAACTGGCCCTGTGGGATTCACCGCTGCAGGTGGTCGTCGGTCTGGTGATCCTGGCCGCCGCCGTGGGCGCCACGGTGATGCGCAACCGGCTGGCCGCCGTCCTGCTGGTCGGCGTCACCGGCTACGGCTGCGGCGCCATCTTCGCCTTCCACGGTGCCCCCGATCTGGCGCTGACCCAGTTCCTGGTCGAGACCCTGCTGCTGGTGATTTTCGTGCTGGTGCTGCGGACGCTGCCCGCCGAGGCCGACCGTTCGAACGTCAACCGCAGCCGACTCCCCCGAGCCGTGCTGTCGCTGGCGGTCGGCGCCGCCGTCACCACCCTGGCGGTCTTCGCGATGGCCGCCCGCAACACCCGCCCGATCGCCGAGTTGCTGCCCGAGGCCGCCTACTACCGCGGGCACGGCGCCAACACCGTCAACGTCCTGTTGGTCGATATCCGCGCCTGGGACACCATGGGCGAGATCTCGGTACTGGTGGTCGCCGCGACGGGTGTGGCCTCGATGGTGTTCCGCAACAGGCGTTTCGGCTCGGCTCCCCGAGTGCCCGAGGCCAAACGGAGTGCAATCGGCCAGCCCGACATCGGCCTCGCGGGCGCCTACAGCCCGGCGGCCGGCGATGTCACCTGGCTGCGCGGCAGTGAACTGCGCGACCCGCGGCACCGCTCGCTGGTGCTCGAGGTGGCCACCCGCATCATCTTCCCGCTCATCATGGTGCTCTCGGCGTACCTGTTCTTCACCGGCCACAACACGCCCGGTGGTGGTTTCGCCGGCGGGCTGACCGCCGGGCTCGCACTGGTGCTGAGGTACCTCGCCGGTGGCCGCTACGAACTCGGCGAGACGCTCCCGCTGGACGCCGGAAAGGTGCTGGGCGCCGGTCTGGCGCTCGCCGCAGGAACCGCGGTGACCTCGCTGCTGCTCGGCGCTCCGGTACTGTCCTCGGCGGTACTTCACATCGACATACCGGTGCTCGGCCCGATCAAGCTCGTCACCGCACTGTTCTTCGACCTCGGCGTGTACCTCATCGTGGTCGGTCTGGTTCTCGACATCCTGCGCAGCCTGGGTGCCCGCGTCGATGTGGAGATGGCGCGATGAGCGACGCTTGCGGAGCGAGGAATCAGACATGATCACCTACATCGTTCCCCTCGTCCTGATCGGTGGCCTCACCAGCGCCGGGGTCTACCTATTACTGGAACGCACCCTGACCCGGATGTTGTTGGGGCTGTTGCTCATCGGCAACGCCGTCAACCTGCTGCTGCTCAATGTCGGTGGCCCGGCCGGCAACCCGCCGGTATACGGCCGCACCAGCAACGGCGCGCAGACCGATGCCGACCCGTTGGCCCAGGGCATGATCCTGACCGCCATCGTGATCGCGATGGGCATCGCCTCCTTCGTGCTGGCGCTGGCCTACCGGTCCTATCAGCTGACCACTCTCGAAGAGGTCGGCAACGATCCCGAGGACACCAGGGTGGCCGAGCGCGCCGACGACGATGTCGTCGACCGCGACATCCCGGATGTGGTGCCCTCACGCGATACCGACGCACCCGACGAACTCGACGCGCTGCCGGGTGCGGAGGGCTCACGCTGATGACCCTCGCCTCGATCCTCACCCCCCTGCCCGTGCTCATCCCGACCATCGCGGCGGCCATCACCATGGTCGCCGGCCGCAGTCCACGTCTGCAGCAACTGATCTCGCTGACCGCGCTGACCGCCGTGGTGGCGGTATGCGCGGCGCTGCTCTACCTGGTGGACCGCGACGGCACGGTCGCCGTCCAGGTCGGCGGTTGGGGCCAGAGTGAACCCGGGATGGGCCCGCTCGGCATCACGCTGGTGGCCGACCGACTGTCGGTGATGATGCTGGTCGTCTCCTCGATCGTGCTGTTGGCGGTGGTCTTCTACGCCATCGGGCAGGGCATCAGCGATGGCGATGAGCGCCAACCGGTCTCGATCTTCCAGCCCACCTACCTCATCCTGTCCGCGGGTGTGTGCACCGCGTTCCTGGCGGGCGACCTGTTCAACCTGTTCGTCGGTTTCGAGGTGCTGCTCGCCGCCAGCTTCGTCCTGCTGACCATCGGCGGCAGCGCCGAACGGGTCCGGGCCGGCATCTCCTACGTGATGGTGTCGATGGTGTCGTCACTGATCTTCCTGATCGGTATCGCCATGGTGTACGCGGCGACCGGGACCCTCAACATGGCCGAGGTGGCAGTGCGCCTCGCCGACGTACCCGACGGCACCCGCACGGCGTTGTTCGCGGTGCTGCTGGTCGCGTTCGGCATCAAGGCCGCGGTATTTCCGCTGTCGGCCTGGCTGCCGGACTCCTACCCGACCGCGCCCGCGCCGGTGACGGCCGTGTTCGCCGGCCTGTTGACCAAGGTCGGTGTGTACGCGATCATCCGCACTCACTCACTGCTGTTCCCGGGCGGCCGACTCGATGACGTGTTGATGGTGGCGGCACTGCTGACCATGGTGGTCGGCATCCTCGGTGCCATCGCGCAGAACGACATCAAACGGCTGCTGTCCTTCACCCTGGTCAGCCACATCGGCTACATGATCTTCGGTATCGCGCTGGGCAACAGTCTCGGCATGTCCGGCGCCGTCTACTACGTGGCGCACCACATCGTCGTGCAGACCACCCTGTTCCTGGTGGTGGGTCTGATCGAACGACAGGCCGGGGCGTCGACGTTGCAACGCCTCGGCGGACTGGCCGCCGCCAGCCCGATACTGGCGTTCGTGTTCGTCATCCCGGCGCTGAATCTGGGCGGTATACCACCGTTCTCAGGTTTCATCGGCAAGGTCGCGCTCCTCGAAGCCGGCTCCGAGGTCGGGTCCGCGCTGGCCTGGGTGCTGGTCGGTGGCGCCGTCGTCACCAGTCTGCTCACCCTGTACGCGGTGACCCGGGTATGGACGAAGGCGTTCTGGCGGGCCCGCGCGGACGCCCCGGAGGGCGATCTGTCCAACACCGTACCCGCGGCACTGATCGACGATGACGACGATATCGCCTTCGCGGATCGCAACGATGTCGGCCGGATGCCGGTCGGGATGCTGCTGCCCACCGGGGCGCTGATCGCGGTGGGTCTGGCGCTGACGGTGTTCGCCGGGCCGATATACCACTACAGCGAGCGGACGGCCGCGGAGATACTCGATCGCGGTCAGTACATCTCGGCGGTGTTGCAGCCATGAGGAAAGCCACGCTACGAATCTGGACACTGTGCTGGCTGACGCTGGTGTGGATCCTGCTGTGGGGCACGTTTTCAGCCGCCAACATCGCTTCCGGTCTGATGGTCGCGTTGGTGATCACGCTGCTGCTGCCGCTGCCCCGGGTGCCGGTCGAGGGCAGGGTCCGCCCGTTGGCGCTGGTGCGGCTGATCCTCTATGTCTCGGCCCAGCTGGTGGTGTCGTCGTTCCAGGTGGCCTGGCTGGCCATCAGGCCGGGGCCGCCACCGGCCACCGCGGTGCTGCGCGCGCACCTTCCGGTCAAGTCCGATCTGGTGCTGGCGCTGGCGGCCGGCGTGTTGACCCTGATTCCGGGATCGGTGGTGCTGGAGATCGACCAGAAGCGCCGACTCCTCTACCTGCACGTGCTCGACGTGGGATCCGACGAGAACGTCGAGCGGTTCTACCGCCAGGTCAAAACGGTGGAACGACTGATGGTGGCCGCGTTCGAGCGCGACGCCGACTGGCGACCATCGGCCGAGAAGGAGGACGTCTGATGCACCTGGTGTGGATCACCGCGGCGGTGATGCTGTCGGCCGCCGCCGCCATCACGATGTACCGGCTGCTGGCCGGGCCCAGCACCCTCGATCGGCTGGTGGCCCTCGATGCCTTCGTGGCGGTGTCGATGTGCGGGATCGGGACCTGGGCGGCGTTCAGCCTGGACAGCACCGTCACCTACACGCTGACCGCGCTGGCGCTGATCAGTTTCGTCGGTTCGGTGAGCGTGGCCCGGTTCCGGGTGCCCGACCGTGAGAACAACGATCGGAGTGCCCGATGACCGCCGTCGACATCATCACCGCGGTACTCGTGCTGAGCGGTTCTACGTTGGCACTGACCGCGGCCATCGGGGTGGTGCGCTTCCCCGACACGTTGTCCCGCATGCACGCTGCAAGTAAGCCGCAGGTGCTGGGACTGCTGCTGGTGCTGGCCGGGGCCGCGGTCCGGCTCAGCGGCCATCCCGATGTCGGCATGATCATCCTGGCCGGGCTGTTCACCATCTTCACGGCACCGGTGGTCGCCAACCGCGTCGGCCAGCTGGCCTATCGAGAACAGAATGTCCGCGAGAACATCGTCGCCGACGATCTGTTGCACAACCCGTACCCCGACCCGCAGTAGTCACTCCGAGAGCTGGAACTCCACCATCGCCGCGACGGTCTCCACGGCCTCGCTCAGCGCCTCCAGTCGTGCCCGCGCACCCGGCGCTGCCAGCACGGCGTAGCGGTCGGCCTGGCCGATCGGGATGCGAGCAGCCAACGCGTACAGCCGATCTCCGGCCTCCTGGCCGGGTTCGGGTCCGCCCAGCAGATACTCTCGCGGCGGCAGAGTCGCATTGCGTGACTCGGCGATCCGCTCGAACAGTTCCATCACGGTGTCCTCGATGGTGGCGATATCCGCCCCGGACACCGACGGGCCCGCCTCATCGGGCCACGGCATCGTCGTTGCCCGCGGGTAGGGCGCATCGTCGAGCCACTCGGTCACCCTGATCCGCTCGCCGAGCATGCAGCGCAACCGATACAGTCCGTCCCCCAGTTCGGCATGCTCGACGATCCGGGCCAGCACCCCGACGTCGCTGCGCACATCACCGCCACCGACTTCGCGGCCCGCCGCGATCATCACCACGCCGAACACCGGATCGCCGGCCAGGCAGTCGGAAATCATTGCGGTGTAACGCGGCTCGAAGATCCGCAACGGCAGCTCCTCACCGGGAAGCATCGCCATCTCCAGCGGAAACATCGGTGTCATAGTTCCAGCTCCCCGACCAGCGCGTCGACGACGGCGCGCAGATCACCGTCGTGTTCCTCGGCCACCCGGCGCTGCCGCTGATAGGACCCACCGCCCCGGTAGATCCCGGACACCCGCGCCAATTCGTCGGCGCAGCCCAGCGTCACCGCCACCGGCTCGAGCCGGTTCAACAGGTCATCGAGATCGTCGGTGACCAGACGCTCGTTGCTGTCGGCATCCAGGATGATCTCCGCGTCCAGTCCGTAACGCGCTGCGCGCCACTTGTTCTCCTGTACATGCCAGGGCGGCATGGTCGGCAGCTGCTCGCCGGCGTCGAGCCGGCGGTCCAGGTCGACGATCAGGCAATGGGTCAGCGCGACCAGGGCGCCGAGTTCGGCGATATTGGACACCCCGTCGAAGATCCGCACCTCGATGGTTCCCAGATGAGGCGAAGGCCGGATATCCCAGCGGATTTCGTTCATGTGGTCGATGATGCCGGTCTTCTTCTGGTCGTGAACGAAGCCTTCGAACTGCGACCACTCCTGGAATTGGAACGGCAGTCCCGCAGTGGGCAGCTGCTGGAACATCATCGCCCGGTTGCTGGCGTAGCCGGTGTCGTCGCCGTCCCAGTACGGCGATGACGCCGACAGTGCGAGCAGATGCGGGTACTGGTTGAGCAGCGAGGTGATGATGGGCATCACCTTGTGCGCCGAGGAGATTCCGACGTGCACGTGCACACCCCAGATCAGCATCTGCCGACCCCACCACTGGGTGCGCTTGATCAGCTCCGCGTAGCGCGGTCCCTCGGTGAGCTGCTGGGTGGACCACTCCGCGAACGGGTGCGTGCCCGCGCAGAACAGCTCCATCCCGCGTTCCCGCGCGATGCGGCGCACCGGGACCAGGGTGTCGTGCAGGTCGGTCATCGCCTCCGGGACGGTCTCGCAGATCCCGGTGACGATCTCGACGGTATTGCGCAGCAATTCCTTGTGCACATGTGGGGTTTCGCCGATCTCGGCGATCACCGCGGCGGCCTCGTTGCTCAGGTCACGGGTGTGCGCATCGACCAGCGCGAACTCCCATTCGACACCGACCGTCGGCCGGGGTGACCCGGCGAAATCGATTCGGCTGGGACTACTCCGCGGAGATGACACCGCAGGCCACCCGGCCGCCGGCGTCACCCGTTGACAGCGTCTGCTGGTCAGGACCGGGGGTGCCGTTGACCTGCTGGTACTTCTCGGCAGGGATGTTTCCGAAGTTGTCGGCCTTCTCGTGGATGACGATCGCGGTCTTGGTCCCTGCGAGCAGTTCCTCGGCGGTGAAGGCGTCGGTGGTGGTCACCAGTTTGGCCGAGCCGTCGCTGCGGACCTGCAACGAGCTGAGGTCGCCGCTGGAGGGATGCCCGGAGTGCCCCTCGGCCTGGAAGTGCCCACCGGCACTGGTGAAATCGCCCTCACACGAGCCGACCTGATGGATGTGCAGGCCGTGGAAGCCCGGCGTCAGTTCGCCCGCGGTGGTGGTCTCGACGGTCACGGTCGCGAAGCCGTCGGTGAATTCGATCGTGGCGGTGGCCACCTCGGTGCCGTCCGCGGCCGCCAGGCTCGCGGTCAGCGTCTCGCCACTGGTCGCGCCGGAACCCTGGGCGGCTTCGCCGGACGGCGTCGGTGACGGCGATCCGGTCCACACCGGCGGAGTGGTGCCCGGCTCAGTGGCGACCGGCTCGTTGGGCGAGCACGCAGCAGCGATCGGGACGATGACGGCGGCAGCGGCGAGAAGGCGAATCGTGGCTGAGATCGGCATGTCCGAGAGCCTAGCCGGTGACCACCACGATGACGCCCGGTGGTTGCTCGACGAGTTCGGGGCGTCGCGGCTCGACCGGCGCCTCCAGCAGCCTGCCGACGTCCTCGGCGGCCTCGCGCTCGCCCGGTGCCTCACCGAAGTACACCGTCGTCACCGGTACGCCCTCCAGAACCAGGTTCCCGGTCTCGGTGACATTCCACTCGGCATCGCGCAGGCGGGTGGCCGTCCCCTCGGCCGCGCCGGGCACCTCGGAGATGTTGAACACCCGGACCTCGGCCCTGGCCTGGTCGGGCTCCGGGGAGGGTTCGGCGCTGGAGGTGGCGCTGCTGGTGGTGGTGCTCACCACGGCGGCATCGCCGTCGGCATCGTCGTCGGGACCCAGGTACTGGAGCGCAACCAGCAGGAACACCACGCCGAGAAAGAGCAGCACCATGACCATGGCGCGCAGAGGCAGCCCGGAAGAGTCTCGCTGGTTCATCGGGGGCAAGCCTAACGGCTCAGGTGATGTCGAAGCCGAGCCGCCGGGCCGCCTTCGCCTTCTGCCGGCTCGCACGCACCCGTCGCAGCCGCTTGACCAGCATCGGGTCCGCGGCCAGGGCCTCGGGACGGTCCACCAAAGCGTTGAGCACCTGGTAGTACCGAGTCGCCGACATGGAGAAGAGCTCCTTGATGGCGTCTTCCTTGGATCCCGCGTACTTCCACCACTGGCGTTCGAACGCCAGGATGTCGTGTTCGCGGCGGGTCAGCCCGTCCGCAGGTTCGGAGTCGTCCCCGGATTGGCCGGTCCGCGCGATGGCGCCATCCATATCGCTCTCAGGACCCTTCCGATAACTCGCAAATGACATTCATGTGGTTCGGCGATCATTCAATCACGGCCCCGGTAGTTGAGGCGTGATCGTTACCCGCGCGTCGGCTGACTTAAGCTAGCCAACCGTGGCTGTCGTACCAATCCGCATTGTGGGAGATCCCGTCCTGCACACCCCGACCACTCCCGTGCCTGTCGCCGCCGACGGAACGCTACCGGCCGAACTGGCCGAGCTGATCGCCGACATGTACGACACCATGGACGCAGCAAACGGTGTCGGCCTGGCCGCCAACCAGATCGGGCGCACCGAGCGGGTGTTCGTCTACGACTGCGCCGAGGACCGCGGCAAGACCGCGCGCCGGCGCGGCGTGATCATCAACCCGGTGCTGGAGACCTCCGAGGTCCCCGAGACGATGCCCGACCCCGACGACGATGACGAGGGCTGCCTGTCGGTGCCCGGCGAATCCTTCCCGACGGGCCGCGCGGACTGGGCCCGGGTGACCGGCCTGGACGCCGATGGCACCGAGATCACCCTGGAGGGCACCGGCCTGTTCGCGCGGATGCTGCAGCACGAGACCGGCCACCTGGACGGGTTCACCTATCTGGACCGCCTGATCGGCAGGCACGCGCGCGCCGCCAAGCGAATGGTGAAGTCGAACCAGTGGGGGGTTCCGGGGTTGAGTTGGCTGCCCGGCGAGGACCCCGACCCGTTCGGCCACTAGACCATGCCGTCCGTCGGCGCCCGGGTGTCCCTGCGTTACCGCATGCCTGAATCCCTGACCGACGTGGTCGGGCACCTGGAGGCGCTGGACCCCATCGTGGTGGTGCGCACCAAATCCGGTGAGACCGTCGAGATCGATCCCGCCGATGTGGTGTCGGTGCGTGAGTTGTCCCACGCGCCGGTCCGCAACTCCGAGATCCGCGCCGTGGAGCACGCGGCCGCCCTGGCCTGGCCCGGTACCGAACAGCACTGGTGCGACGGCTGGCTGTTGCGCGCCGGTGGCGGACACACCAGCCGGGCCAATTCTGCTGTCCCGTTGCTCTTCTCGTCGAGCACCGAAGCGCTGCCCGCCATCATCGCCTGGTACACCGAGCGCCATCTGGAGCCGTGGCTGGCCCTGCCGGAGCGGCTGCTGCCCCTGAAGAACCCGGGTATCAAACCCACCCGCATGCTGGTCCGCAACCTGACGACGCCCTCCCCATCCCCGTCGCCCACCGCCGAGCTGGCCGACAGGCCCAGCCAGGCGTGGCTGCAGACCTACCAGCGCGATGTGCCCTCAGCCGTCCTGACCGCCGTCCTCGAAGGCACGGTGACGTTCGCATCCCTGCCCGATGCGGTCGGCCGGGGCGCGGTCACCACCGCACCGGACGGCGTCCGCTGGCTCGGCGTGTCGTGCGTGCGTGTCGCGGAATCGTCGCGGCGCACCGGACTGGCCCGCGCGATCTGCTCGGCGCTGCAGGCCTGGGGGGCCGAACAGGGTGCGACCCGCGCCTATGTCCAGGTCCTCGACGACAACCAACCGGCGCTGGCGCTCTACGAGTCCGCCGGATTCCGGCTGCATCACCGTCACCGCTATGTGCGCGCAGATAACCTCGTGGCCCATGCGTGAGTTACTCGATGCCAACCGCGAGGTGCAGGGCTCGCGCGCACTGCGGCTGCTGGCCACCGCGAACCTCGCGGTGTACGCCACGCTGATGGAACGCCACCTGTTCGAGGGCCTGGTCGGCGAGACCGAGCTGGTGGTCCGGCTGGAACGCGACCTGGAGGCGCTCCATGAGACCGGCGAACAGTCCGGTCTGGCGCTGATCAAGACGTGGGCCAGCCAGGGCTGGCTGCATCGCGTGGCGAGCGGGGAGCGCAACGTCTGCTACCTGACCCAGGATGCGCGCCGCGCCCTGGACTTCGTGCGCGGGATGCGCCGCAACGACACCATCGCCACCGGCGGCTCCATCAACGGCATCGCCTCGCGGCTCAAGCAGGTCGCCATCCGCGTCGGTGACGACCCGGACCGGATCCGGGCGGGCATCGAGGCCGAGATCGCGGTGCTGCACGCCGAACTCGACGAACTCGACGCCGGTCAGCGGCCCGAACCCGATGTCACCGCCATGTACGACGAGGCCCGCGCCATCGCGATGCAGATGGAACGCCTGATCACCGATATCGGGCTGTACGGCACCATGATCGAACAGGCCACCTCGGCGCTGGACGACCCGATAGACACCAATGTCGAATACCGCGACCGGCAGCGCCAGATGTACGCCGACTATCAGGCGGCCTGGGATTCCGCGGGCCGCGATTCGCACCGGGCGTTCCTGCGGATGATCAACGACCCCGATCAGCGGGCCGAGCTCGAGGCCGATATCGCCACCGTGGCCGCCACCCTTCCCGAACTCGATCCGGCGCTGCGCAAGGTGATGGCCGGCTTCTTCGAGCTGGTCGGCCACCAGATCGACGAGGTCGAGCGCATCCAGCAGCGGTGCGCCCAGCGGGTCAAGCGGTTCACCGCGTTCGGCACACTGGAACAGACCCGTGGGGTGGCCCGTCAGCTCAACGAGGCCATCGGCACCGCACGGGCCCTGCTCAAGGAATCGTTCACCGACTCCCGTCTTCCCATCGAGGTGCCGCTGGCCCGGCATACGATCAGCTCGGTCGGCGCGCTGAGCTTCCGCATCAACGACCTGTCCGCGCCCAAGCCCGCCGAGACGGCCGACGGCGAGGTGGACCTGAGCACCTTCTCGTCGCTGACCACCCAGGTCGATGCACCCGCGCTGTCGAAGATGCTGAATTCGTCACTGCCGGTGTCACTCCCGGATGCGCTGGCCATGCTGGACGCACCGTATCTGGGGCACGTGATCGTGCTCTGGTCGTGGGCGCTCAAGCAACCGTCCACACTGGACGCAGTACCGGTCACGGTCCGATTCCACTCGCTGGACGGCCATGACCGCGAGATGGAGGTTCCGCACCTGATGTTCACCGAGCCCGTCCTGGATGGCGCCTCATGACCGAAACACCAGTCGATTTCGCGTCCCTGCCCGACGTCGACACGACGGGACGCGCGCCCCAGCAACGGCGTCCGCGTTTCGACGGCGATGTCAGCGCCATGCCCGACCGCGCCTGCTGGGCGCTGCAGCACCTGCTGACCCGGCGATATGTCAGCAGCGAGTCCGACCCGGACATCTACAGCTGGATCCTGGAGTACCGCACCGAGCTGTCGGTCCGGTTGTCGGAGTTGGATCTCGCGCTGCGGATCGCCGAGCAGGTCGACATCGCCTTCATCGAGCAGGCCCGCTACGAACCGAGCAGGGGCGCCAAGCTGCTGCGCCGCGAACCGCTGGGCACCTACGACTCGATCCTGGCGCTGCACCTGGCCCAGATGATGCGCGCCGGTGGGGATTCCAGCTTCCTCATTACCCGCGATGAGGTGCATGGCCTGTTCTCCGGTGTGCTCAACGACACCGACCGCGACACGGTGACCTTCACCGCGCGTATCGACGCGGCCATCGCCCGCCTCGCCGGTCTGGAGATCCTGCGCAAGACCCGCGATGACGAGGACAGCTACACCGTCAGCCCGGTGATCACCGCGATCATGACGGCCTCGGTCATCACCGAACTACAGCAGCAGTTCGAACAGCTCCGCAACGGCGGTTCGGAATGAGTGAACAGTTCCACCTGTCCCGCCTGCAGGTCATCAACTGGGGTGTCTTCGACGGCTACCACTCGGTGCCCATCAGCGCCGGCGGATCGCTGATCGCTGGGGCCTCCGGCAGCGGCAAATCCTCACTGCTGGACGCCATCTCGCTCGGTTTTCTGCCGTTCAACCGGCGCAACTTCAACGCCTCGGGCGACAATACGGCCGCCGGTTCCAGCGCCGGGCGGCGCACCGTGGACAAGTACGTGCGCGGTGCCTGGGGCCAGCGCAGCGACGCCGGGGTCAGCCAAGTCATCTATCTGCGCGGCGAGGGCACCACCTGGTCGGCGGTCGCGGTCACCTACACCAGCAACACCGGCCGCTCGATCACCGGACTGGTGCTCAAATGGCTCACCGGCGAGTCGCGTTCGGACTCGTCGAGCAGGTTCGTGCTCGGCGACGGCGATATCGACATCGAGGAGGTCTGCAACCGCTGGGCGGCCGCACGCTTCGACAACGGCGCTTTCAAAGATGGGGGCTGGCGGTTCTCCACCAAGGTGGAATCCCAGTATCTGGCCCAGCTGTATGCCTCCATCGGGATCCGCGCCTCCGAGGCCGCCCAGCAGCTGCTCGGAAAAGCCAAGTCGCTCAAGAGCGTCGGCGGTCTGGAACAGTTCGTCCGCGATTTCATGCTCGATGAACCCGACAGCCTGGCCCGGCTGCCCGAAGCCCTCAAGCAGATAGACCCGCTGGTGGAGGCCCGCGAGTTGCTGGCGGTCGCGCAGCGCAAGCGCAAGATCCTCGGTGATATCGAGACCATCCAGATCCGCTACGCCTCGGAGTCCTCCGATCTCGGCATCATCGATCTGGTCGACACGCAGATGGTGCGCGCCTACACCGATCATGTCCGGCTGCAGCAGTGCCCGGCCCAGGTCGAGAACCTGGACAGCACCATCGACCAGCTGGAGAACGAGTACGGCGACCTGACTCGGCAGCTCAATCTGGCCAAGGCCGAGGGTGACTCGCTCAACGCCCAGATCAGCGGTGCCAGCACCAACGTCGGCCCGCTGCAATCGCAGGTGGCCGCCGCCGAGGCGCAGGCCGAGGAGATCACCCGACGTTACGCCGCCTATGAGGAGATGGTCTCCGCGCAGGGCCTGCCGGTCCCCGAAACCGCGGACGAATTCTGGAACTTGCGCGAGGATCTCAGCAAGCAGGCCGCCGGGCTCGCAGTGAAGCTGGAACGCGGCCGGGAAGCCTCCACCGACGCCGAGTACGCCCAGAAGGCGGCACGGATCGCGCGCGATCACGCGGCCAAGGAGCTCAAACGCGTCGAACAGGTGGGTTCGGCGCTGCCGGAGTTCGCGGTGACCATGCGCGAACACATCTGCACCGCAGTCGGTATCGATCCCTCGGCGCTGCCCTATGTCGCCGAACTGATGGACCTGCGTCCCGAGGAGAACCGCTGGCGCGCCGCGGTCGAGAAGGTGCTGCGTTCGGTCGGGCTGCGACTGCTGGTACCCGATGAGCACTACGCCAAGGTGCTGCGCTTCGTCAACGAGACCAACATGCGTGGGCGGCTCGCGCTGCACCATGTGCGGATCAACGCCCCCGACCGCGTACCCGAGCCGAACACGCTGGCGGGCAAGCTGTTCGTCGTCAACCCCGACCATCCTTGCGCGGCCGAGGCGCTCGACGTCCTCAGCGCCGCAGGTGACCACATCTGTGTGGACACCCCGGATCTGTTCACCCGGTTCCGCCGCGCGGTCACCGATGCCGGTCTGTACAAGGACTCCGATCGGTTGGCCATCAAGGACGACCGCCGTGCCCTCAAACCGTCCGAGTACATCTACCAGGGTGATATCACCGCCAAGCTGGACGCACTGACCGGCGAATTGGCGGAAGCCGAAGAGACTTTCACGCAGGCCCGCCAGGCCGCCGACGATATCGCTGCCGGGCGCCAGCAGTGGCGGGACCGCGCCGCGGCCTGCAAGGCCATCTGCGAGCAGTTCCCGCAGTGGAGCCAGATCGACACCGAGACCGCCGACGGACATGCCGACCGGTTGCGCGAGCAGTACGACCTGCTGATGGCCGACAATCCCGATGTGGAGGCGCTCAGCGTCCGCGCCGAGGAGTGCTGGAACGACATCCAGACCCTGATGACGCGACGCGGGGCCGTGCAGACGCGGCGCGACGATCTCGACGGGCGCCGCACCCGGCTGATGGATCTACAGGACCGGTTGGCTCCGGCGGCGATCTCGGATGCCGCCACCGACCTGCTGCGGCGCTATTCCGCCGAGGTACCGGTCGCCTTGGAGCTGCTGAACCCGGAACCACACCGCGAGGCTCTCCTTGGCGCGATCCGGCGCGAGCGCGATCAACTCACCGAAAGCCGCAGGCGGTCCCATGACGAACTGGCGCGCATCATCGCCACCTTCGACACCTCGTTCCCCGATGCCATCCCCAACGACTCCGAGGATTTCGACGAGCGGGTCCACGATTACGTCGCCGTCTGCCGCCACATCGATGAACGCGAGCTTCCGGACGCCTATGACCGGATGATGCGGCTGATCACCGAGCAGGCCCCCGATGCCATCCTGACCCTGCACCGGGTGGCCGAGCAGGAGACCCGGCGGATCAGCGACCAGATCGACAGGGTCAACACCGGTTTGGGTTCGGTGGAGTTCAACCGCGGAACCCGGTTGACGCTGCGCGCCACCCCTCGCAGCCTGGTCGCGGTGGCCGAGCTCACCGACATCGTCAAGTCCATCTCGCGCCGTATCGCCGAGGTGGGTCTCGGGGACAAGAAGGCGATCCTGGATCAGTACGCAGACATTCTGCGGCTTCGTAATCGGCTGGCCGGCAACAGTCCCGAGGACCGAGCCTGGACCCGGGACGCTCTCGATGTGCGCAACCGGTTCACCTTCGACTGTGCCGAGTGGGATGTGCGCAGCGAGGAGCTGATCCGGACGCACAGCAATGCCGGCGACAACTCCGGCGGCGAGCAGGAGAAGTTGATGGCGTTCTGTCTCGCGGGCGCGCTGAGCTTCAACCTGGCCAATCCCGACAGCGGGGACAACAAACCGGTTTTTGCACAGCTGATGCTGGACGAGGCGTTCTCCAAGTCCGATCCGCAGTTCGCCCAGCAGGCCCTGCAGGCGTTCCGCAAGTTCGGGTTCCAGCTCGTCATCGTCGCGACCGTGCAGAACGCCACCACCATCCAGCCCTATATCGATGGGGTGGTCATGGTGTCCAAGACCGAGGCGACCGGCCGCAATGCCCGCCCCGTCGCATCGGTCGCGACCAAGACGATCAGCGATTTCACTGCGCTGCGTAGAGAACTCAAGATCCCGGAGCCCGTCTGATGCGTATTGCCACCTGGAACGTCAACTCCATTCGCACCCGGGTGGACCGGGTGACCGACTGGCTGTCGCGCGCCGATGTCGACGTGCTGGCCATGCAGGAGACCAAGTGCACCGATGCGCAGTTCCCGGCGATGCCGTTCGCCGCGCTCGGTTACGAGATCGCCCATGTGGGGCTCAACCAGTGGAACGGGGTGGCGATCGCCTCCCGTGTCGGACTGGACAACGTGGAGATCGGCTTCGACGGCCAGCCCGAATGGCAGGCGCTTGCCGAGGCCAGGGCCATCGGTGCGACGTGCGGCGGTGTGCGGGTCTGGAGCCTCTATGTCCCCAACGGCCGCACCCTGGCCGACCCGCACTATCCGTACAAGCTGGAATGGCTTGCCGCCCTGCGGGACAGCGCAGCCAAGTGGATCGCCGACGATCCGTCGCTGCCGGTCGCGCTGACCGGTGACTGGAACATCGCCCCCACCGACGAGGACGTCTGGGATCCCGCGGCCTTCGAGGGGTCCACCCACGTGTCTGCGCCGGAGCGGGCGGCCTTCCAGGCGATGGTCGATGCCGGATTCACAGACGTGGTGCGGCCTTTCACTCCGGGGCCCGGCGTCTACACCTACTGGGACTACACCCAGCTGCGGTTCCCCAAGAAACAGGGCATGCGCATCGACTTCATCCTCGGATCCGCCGCGCTCGGCGAGCGGGTGACCCACGCCGAGATCGTCCGCGAGGAACGCAAAGGCAAGTCGCCCAGCGATCATGCTCCCGTACTGATCGAGGTGTCGTGATGGATCTGCTGCCGAAGGCCACCCTGTCGGACAATGACGTGGCCGACGCGCTCGCGCGTGCCGCGGCGCTGTCCGAACTGATCCTGGATGTACTCGCAGAGTTCGATCCGCTCGGAGTCCGGCAGCATCTCGAATTCCTCGAGGTGCCCGGCACCGAGGCGTGGGAGGCCAAGAGCCGTGCCGAACGGGTCAGCTGGTGGATCTGGCGGGTAGGTCTGCTGGACACCGTCGCGGTGGCCTGGCCCGGCGCCCTCGGGGCACTGGCCAGCCGGTTGCCGATCCAGGATTTGCTGGGCTTCGCCGGCCAGACACTCATCCTGTGCGCGGTGGCACGCGAGTATGAGCTGACCGACCGGAAGGACCTGGTGCGGATGCTGGCCTCGGTGCTGTGCGGGCGCGAGATCCCCGACCCACCGCTGCCGGACACCGACGAGCCATGGCCGGACAACATCGTGCAGAAACTGTGGCACCTCGCCGGCATCCTCAACGCCGTCGGCGATGAGCTCGGCAAGCGGCCGCACCCGCGGCGAATCTTCCGCTATATCGGCATGCTCCCGGTGATCGGGGCGGTCGCCGCCTACCTCGGCGAATACGGAGCCCTGCACCGCGCGGCCAAGGCCGCCGAATTGTGGATCACGAAGGCTTGACGCCGACGGTGATCAGATCGGAGACCGGCGTCCACACCGGCCGGCGCACCCGATGCTGTTCCTCGACCCGGAAACCGGCCTCCACGAACAGCTTTCGCATCGCATCCGGGGTCGGCGCATGGGCCGGAGCGCCCAGACCCGCCGACAACGCGTGCAGCGGCGGGAACGCCTGACGCGGGCTCATGGTGGTGACGGCGACGATGCCGCCCGGCATCAGCACCCGGTGGAACTCCCTGAGCGCGGCCGGCTGATCGAAGAAGTGAAAGGCCGAGGTGGTCACCACCGCGTCCAGGAAGCCGTCCTCGAAGGGCAGTTGCTCGGCCGGCGACGACATCCAGCGCACCCGGTCCGAGCGCTGACGGGCCTGAGCGAGCATGCCGTCGGACATGTCGAGGCCGTACACCTCGTCGGGGCGCAGATCCCGCTGGATGCGGGCGGCCAGGATGCCGGTGCCGCACGCCACGTCGGCGATCTGCATGCAATCGTGGCTGCGGAGCTGCTCGATGACTTCGTCCTGGGCGGGCTTGTAGACAAACCGCTGCAGGCACGCCGTGTCATAGGCCGGGGCGGCGAAACTCCAGAACCGGGTGATCGCGTCGTTGAAGGCCCTGCGCTGAATGGTCGTCACCACGCCGAGTGTAGGCGCAGGCGTCACCACGATTGGTCGGGCTGCGTCCCTAGCCGGACGGATTGCCGTGGCTGCGTGGGCCGGTCGTGTCGGCCCCGCGGGGACCCTTGACGCCCTGGTAGCCGGGGCCGAACTCAGTGCCGTTGCCGATGAACGTGACTTCACCGAAGAACGGCAGTTCGATCGTGTCTCCGGTGAAGTCGAACGGGCTGGGGTTGGTATCGAACGGGCTCGGGTTGTCGGTGTAGTCGAATGGCGCAGCCTGCGCCGGCGCAGCTACCCCGATGGTGGCAGCGGCACACGCCGCCGCCAGTGCCCCCATGATGATCTTGTTCATTTGCTATTCCCCCTGGAATGCGATGAGTGATTTCCTCGACTGTACAAGCCCCTGCCCCGAGAGTCACCCACGAAGTAGCAGGTAATCCGCATTTCTGTCGGATCCCCGACGCCTTCAAGATCGCATACTTGCATCTGTAAGGATGCGATCTTGAAAACCGCTGGGATTAGCTGAGTCGATCTTTGTTTGCGCAACTATCAGCACATCTATTGACACTGAATGACGAGGCGTTTGAGTTGTCGAACAGCCACAATGTTCGCGCCCCACGAGCGGACCAGCACAACCGATGTCAGCAAACACTTGGCGAGGTCAGACATCGCGAACGGTAAACATCCACGTCGATGAGATGAACTAGGTGGATTGCCAGAACGGTCCCGGTGCGACCACCACACCTGGCTCGCCGCCCACGACGAATCCGCACCCTGCTAGGCGTCGACTCCGTAGCGGCCGGCGCTGAACATGGACGCCACCGCGCCGATGAGCATCATCACCGCCGCGGCCAGGAACACCACGGTCAGCCCGGAGTGGAATGGTTCGGTGATCAACTCGGGGAAGAACGTCTTGCCGGTCAGCACCTCGGCGTTGACTCCCGGCGCATCCAGCGCGCCTGAGGGCTCCAGCAATTCGCCGATCGGGTTGTAGCCCAGGAACGCCGCGAACAAACTCCCCACCGGGGGCGTATTGGCCACCTCGTGCGCGACGGTGGCCGAAACACCCTGCGCCTGAAGGCCGTTGCTCAGCGCCGATGGTAGCGAGTTGGCCAGCCCGACGACCATCAGCGAGAAGAAGATGCCGATGGACAGCGACGACCCGGCATTGAAGAACGTGGCCCGCACCCCCGAGGCGGCACCACGCTGCGCTGCGGGCACGCTGGACATGATGGCTGCCGTGTTCGGCGCGGTGAAGATGCCCCCGCCCAGGCCGTTCAGGAAGACCAGCAGCGCAAACACCCAGTAATCGAAGTTCACCGGAATCATCAGCAGCGCAATGAAGGACGCCGCCATCAGCAGCATCCCGCCGACCGTCAACGGGCGCGCACCGAACCGGTCGGCCAGCGTGCCGGCCACCGGCGCGGCCACCAGAAAACCGACGGTGACCGGCAGCAGGTAGATACCCGCCCACAGCGGGGTCGATTCGAAGCTGTAGCCGTGCAACGGAAGCCAGATCCCCTGCAGCCAGATGATCAGCATGAACTGCAGACCACCACGGCCTACCGAGGACATCAGCCCGGCGAGGTTCCCCATTCCGAATGCGGCAGAGCGGAACAGCCGGATGTCGACCATCGGCTGATCGACCCGCAACTCGATGAAGCAAAACGCCGCAAGGATCCCCACCCCGGCGATGATCGATCCGAGCACCCAGGGGTTGGTCCACCCGGTGCTGGCGCCGCCGTAGGGCTGGATGCCGTAGGTGATCCCGACGAGCAGCACGGTCAGTCCGACACCGAAGGTCAACGTGCCGGCCCAGTCCAGCCGACCCGGCGTGCGTACGCCGAGTTCGCGCAGCGACCGCACGCTCCAGATCGTGCCGAGCACGCCGATCGGCACCCCGACCCAGAAGATGGCCTGCCAATGCCATTCGGAGAGCACTCCACCGATCAGCAGGCCGAGGAACGACCCGGCCACCGCTGCCACCATGTTCACCCCGAGCGCCATGCCGCGCTGATTGGCGGGGAACGCGTCGGTGAGGATCGCCGACGACGAGGCCATCAGCATGGCGCCACCGATGCCCTGGATGACGCGCCAGGTGATCAGCCAGACCGCGCCGCCGTCGAGGTGGAACGGGTCGAAGGACAGTGCGACGGCCGCCACGGTGAAGACCACGAAGCCCAGGTTGTAGATGCGTACCCGGCCGAACATGTCCCCGAGCCGGCCGAACGGGACGACCAGCACGGCCGTCACCACCAGGTAGCCCATGATCATCCAGAGCAGATAGCTGACATTGCCCGGCGCCAGCGGGTTCAGCCCGATGCCCCGGAAGATCGCGGGCAGCGAGATCAGCACGATGGAGGCGTTGATCGCGGCCAGCAGGATGCCCAACGTGGTGTTGGACAGCACGATCCACTTGTAGAGCGGATGGTCGTGATCCAGCCGGGCGCGCGTCTGTTCAAGCTCAGTTGTCATCAGATCTCGATCTCCGAATCGGCAAAAAACATATATTAGCTATGCAAATGATCTCTCGGCAATCCGGGCGCAATGCGCTACGTTGGACCCGTCCACACGGGAGCACGCACCAGCGTGCTGAGAGGACGGCTAGGGCCGTCGACCGTACGAACCTGACCGGGTAATGCCGGCGTAGGGAGATGTGTAGATGAGTGTTGCTGTCAACCCCACCGTGACGACAGGCCCCATTGCGGGCAGTTCCAAGGTCTACTCGCCGGCGGGTGTGCCGTCCCGGCGCGTGCACCTGAGTACCGGCGACCATCTGGACCTGTACGACACGTCCGGGCCGTACACCGATGAGCACGCCACGATCGACCTGGAGAAGGGCCTGCCACCGCGCGCCGGCATCGTGCGCGACAGAGGCACTCAGCTACAGCGGGCCCGCAACGGCGAGATCACCGCCGAGATGGCGTTCATCGCCGAACGCGAAGGGGTCTCCCCGGAGTTGGTGCGCGACGAGGTGGCGATAGGCCGGGCCGTCATCCCGGCCAACCACAACCATCCCGAGAGCGAGCCGATGATCATCGGCAAGGCCTTCGGGGTGAAAGTCAATGCCAACATCGGCAATTCGGCCATCACGAGCTCGATTGCCGAGGAGGTCGACAAGATGGTGTGGGCGACCCGGTGGGGCGCGGACACCATCATGGACCTGTCCACCGGTAAGGACATCCACCTCACCAGGGAGTGGATCCTGCGCAACTCCCCGGTCCCGGTCGGCACCGTGCCCATGTATCAGGCGCTGGAGAAGGTCAACGGCGATCCCACCAAGATGACGTGGGAGTCCTACCGCGACACCGTGATCGAGCAGTGCGAGCAGGGTGTCGACTACATGACGGTGCACGCCGGGGTGTTGATGCGCTATATCCCGCTGACCGTCAAGCGGGTCACCGGGATCGTGTCCCGCGGCGGTTCGATCATGGCGGCCTGGATGCTCGCCCATCACCGGGAATCGTTCCTGTACGAGAACTTCGAGGAACTCTGCGACATCCTCGCCCGCTACGACGTGACCTTTTCCCTGGGCGACGGACTGCGCCCGGGATCGATCGCCGACGCCAACGACGAGGCCCAGTTCGCCGAACTGCGCACCCTCGGCGAACTCACCACAATCGCCAAATCCCATGGTGTGCAGGTGATGATCGAAGGCCCCGGCCATGTCCCGGTGCACAAGATCGTGGAGAACGTGCGCCTGGAGGAGGAATGGTGCGAGGAGGCGCCGTTCTACACCCTCGGTCCGCTGGCCACCGATATCGCACCGGCCTACGACCACATCACCAGCGCGATCGGTGCGGCGATCATCGCCCAGGCCGGCACCGCGATGCTCTGCTACGTCACACCCAAGGAGCACCTCGGCCTGCCCGACCGCAAGGACGTCAAGGACGGGGTGATCGCCTACCGCATCGCCGCGCATGCCGCCGATCTGGCCAAGGGCCATCCCCGGGCGCAGTTGCGTGATGACGCATTGTCGCTGGCCCGCTTCGAGTTCCGCTGGCACGACCAGTTCGCGCTGTCGCTGGACCCGGACACCGCCCGCGAGTACCACGATGAGACGCTGCCCGCTGAGCCCGCGAAGACCGCGCACTTCTGCTCGATGTGCGGCCCGAAGTTCTGCTCGATGCGCATCACACAGGACATCCGGGACGCCATGGCGGAGAAATCACTGGAGTTCGCGGAACAGGGCAACCGGGTGTATCTACCCTTGACCTCATGACCGAGTTCCTACCGCTGCCCGCGTTCGGGCAGACCCCCACCCGGGTGATGACCATCGCCGGCTCGGATTCCGGCGGCGGCGCGGGCATCCAGGCCGATATGCGCACGTTCGCCATGCTGGGCGTGCACGGCTGCGTCGCGGTCACCGCCGTCACGGTGCAGAACTCGGTGGGTGTCAAGGGGTTCCACGAGATACCGCTCGACGTGGTGGCCGGCCAGATCACCGCCGTCGTCGACGACATCGGCGTGCAGGCGGCCAAGACGGGCATGCTGGCCTCGTCCGAGATCATCGCGACGATTGCCGAGACCTGGCGCGGCCTCGACACCGGGGTGCCCCTGGTGGTGGATCCGGTGTGCGCCTCCATGCACGGGGATCCGCTGCTGCATCCGTCGGCGCTGAACTCGATTCGGACCGAACTCTTTCCGCTCGCCACCCTGGTCACCCCGAACCTCGATGAGGTGCGACTGCTTGTCGACGTCGATGTCGTCGACGCCGCCAGCCAGCGCGAGGCGGCCCGCGCGCTGCACGCGCTGGGCCCGCAATGGACACTGGTCAAGGGCGGCCACCTGCGGTCCTCGGGCGCCAGCCCCGACCTGCTGTTCGACGGCACCGAGTTCCACGAGTTCGACGGCCCGCGCATCGACACCGGCCATGACCACGGCGCCGGCGACACCTTGGCCGCCGCCACCGCCACCGCGTTGGCGCACGGGTACACCGTCCCCGAGGCAGTGGCCTTCGGCAAGCGCTGGGTGACCGAATGTCTGCGCGCCGCATACCCGTTGGGGCACGGACACGGACCTGTCAACGCGTTGTTCAGGCTTCTGCAGTGACGCTTGACGACCTGGCCGGGGTGGCGCACGAGCCGGACGGGAAGCCCAAGGGCACCGTCGTGCTCACCCACGGCGCGGGTGGCAACCGTGACTCCCCGATGCTGGTCCGGATCTGTGACGAATGGGCGCGCCACGGCTACCTGGCGGTCCGCTACAACCTGCCCTACCGCCGCCGCCGCCCGAAGGGGCCTCCGTCGAACTCGGCGAACTCCGATCAGGAGGGCATTGCGGAGGCGATCGCCTGGGCCCGCGCCCAAGGCCACGGCCCGGTCATCGCCGGCGGACATTCCTACGGGGGCCGGATGACGTCGATGGTGGCGGCCGCCCACAGCGCTGTACCCGATGTGCTGACCTTGTTCTCCTATCCCTTGCACCCGCCCGGCAAGCCCGAACGCGCACGCACCGAACACCTGCCCGGCATCACCGCACCGACGGTATTCACCCACGGCACCGCCGATCCGTTCGGCACCATCGACGAGATCCGCGCCGCGGCCGCACTGGTGACCGGGCCGGCCGAAGTTGTCGAGGTCACCGGGGCGCGCCACGATCTGGGCTCCAAGACTTTGGACGTCCCCCTGCTCGCGGTGACCGCCGCGGCTATCTTTCTTTCATGACCCTGCCGCCGCCCCCCGGTTATGGACCACCGCCCGGCGGTTTCCCGCCGCCGCCCGGGAGTTACCCAGCACCCCCCGCGGGAAACTTCCCACCACCCCCACCCCTCCCCTATTCCGACCCCTACGGGCAGGCCTATCCCCCGCCGCGTCCACCGGGCACCAACTGGTGGGCCATCGTCTCGCTGATCTTCGGTGTTCTCGGCGGTGTCCTGGTCAGCGTGATCTGCGGGTTCGTCGGGCTCAAGAAGGCCAAACAGGGCCAGGGCGGGCGCGGCATGGCGATCGCCGGCCTGGTGCTGTCGGGGCTGTGGGTGCTGGTCGGAATCGCGGTGGTCGCGGTGCTCGTCGCCAACAAGGACGAGATCTCGAACAGTGAGTTCGCCGACATCTTCGACCCGAATTCCGTCAACGCCGCCGATGTCGGACTCGGCGACTGCCTCTCGGAGATCCCGTCGGATGCCAGCCTGGTGGCCTCGGTGAAAACGGTGGCGTGCACCGAGCCGCACAAGGGCGAGGTGTACCACGTCGTCATGGTCCCGGACGGTGACTTCCCGGGTGAGACGGCGATCATCGACTATCAGGACCAGTGCCAGCCCGCGCTGGAGGAGTACTCGCCGTCGGCGATGGCGGACCCCGAGGTGGGGATGTTCGTGCTGTACCCGACCGCGGACTCGTGGAAGCGCGGTGACCGTGCGGTGACGTGCATCGCCACCACCGACGTGCCGCGCACCGGTTCGCTTCAGGAGTAGCCCGATACCTGAGGTACCGTTTCACCCATGTTTGACGCCGTCATCGTGGGTGCTGGATTCGCCGGTATCGGCGCAGCCATCCAGCTCAAACGGTCGGGGATCGAGAACTTCGTGATCCTGGACCGCGAGGACGATCTCGGCGGCACCTGGTACGTGAACCACTACCCCGGGCTTGCCGTCGACGTCCCCACCACCACCTACTCCTACTTCTTCGAGCCGAACCCGAACTGGTCGCGGCTGTTCTCCACCGGCGACGAGATCAAGCAGTACGCCGACGATGTCGCCGACAAGTACGACGTGCGCCGCCACATCCGCTTGCGCACCGCGGTCGACGGCGCGCGCTGGGATGAGGAGTCCAACCTGTGGCAGGTGAGTCTGGCCGACGGTGAGGTGCTGAGTGCCCGCTACCTGATCACCGCGACCGGCTTCCTGTCCCAGCCGAAGATTCCCGACATCCCCGGCATCGAGAACTTCGACGGGCGGGTCATCCACACCACCGAGTGGCAGGACGACTACGACCCCACCGGGAAACGGATCGCGGTCATCGGCACCGGCGCCACCGCGGTGCAGCTCATCCCGGAACTGGCCAAGTCCGCCGCCGACCTCACCGTCTACCAGCGCACCCCGATCTGGGTGGTACCCAAGATCGACCTGCGCTTCGGGCCGCTGGTCAAAAAGATGTTCGCCCGTATCCCCGCGACCCAGCGGGTGCTGCGCTGGTTCACCGACTCGGTCTACGAGGTCATGGTGTCGATCGGCGTGGTGCACTTCAAGACGTTCCGCGGTCGCGGCAACGTCTCGGCCGCCGATCTGTCCAAACTGCATCGCTTCATCACCATCCGCGACAAGGAGCTGCGACGCCGGCTCACTCCGGACTACGACTTCGGTTGCAAGCGACCGACATTCAGCAACGGCTACTACCGGGCTTTCACCCGCGACAACGTCCATCTGCAGGATGCCGGCATCGATCACGTGCAGTCCGACGGCATCGTCGGCAAGGACGGCACCAAGATCGAGATCGACACCCTGGTACTGGCCACCGGTTTCGACCTGTGGGAGGCGAACTTCCCCGCCATCGAAGTGATCGGACGTGACGGTCGCAACCTCGGGAAGTGGTGGCGCGAAACGCGTTTCCAGGCCTATCAGGGCGTCTCGATGCCGTATTTCCCGAACTACCTCAGCCTGGCCAGCCCCTATGCCTTCCTGGGTCTGAACTTCTTCAACACCATGGAGTATCAGATGCGGCTGATGGACCGGTTGTTCGGTGAGGTGCAGCGCCGCGGCGCCACCACGTTCGAGGTCTCCGAGGAAGCCAACACCCGCTACCTGGACCGGATGACCGAGCTGCTCGGCGATTCGCTGTTCACCCTGGGCAATTGCGCGAGCGCGCGGTCCTACTACTACAACCCCGCCGGTGAGCCGACGCTGCTACGCCCCACCACCACCGAGACCGCGATCAGGGAAGCCTCCGAGTTCCCCCTGAGCGATTACATCCTGCACTGAGAGGCATTTCCTTGAGCGAGAAGAAGAGTTCGAAGGCCACCACCCTGGCAGGCCTGTCGCTGGTCGGCGCGGGCCTCGGGCACTTCGCCGCCCCGCAGGTGTTCGAGTCGTTCACCAAGCCCGCCTTCCCGAACGACACCGCGCGGTACATCAAGATCAACGGCACCATCGAGACCGCCCTGGGCGTGGCTCTGCTGGTTCCCAAGACGCGCAAGCTGGCGGCGATCGGCGGACTGGGCTACATCGCATATCTGGGCGCCAACGCCATACGCAACCGCTGACACAGGTTCGTGTCATGACCGACCTCGACGAGCTTGCACTGCCCGCACCGGGGCAGACGCCGAGGCGGATCCTGACAATCGCCGGATCCGACTCCGGTGGCAGCGCCGGACTGCAGGCCGATATGCGCGCCTTCGCCATGCTCGGAGTGCACGGATGCGCCGCGGTGACGGCTGTGACGGTGCAGAATTCGTTGGGCGTCCAAGGCTTTCACGAGATCCCCGTCGATGTGGTGGCGGGGCAGATCAGCGCGGTGGCCTCCGATATCGGCATCGAGGCGGCCAAGACCGGCATGCTGGCCTCCACCGCCATCATCGAGACCATCGTGGCGACCTGGCGTGCCGAACGGCTCGACGGCGCCGTCCCGCTGGTGGTCGACCCGGTCTGTGCCTCCAACGTCGGCGAACCACTGCTGCATCCCAGCGCGCTCGACGCGATGCGCGATGACCTGATCCCGTTGGCCACGCTGGTGACACCGAATCTCGACGAGGTGCGTCTGCTCGTCGGCATCGACGTCGTCGACGAGCAGACGCAACGCGACGCCGCCCGGGCCCTGCACGCGCTGGGCCCGCGCTGGGCACTGGTCAAGGGCGGTCACCTGCGCAACTCCCCGGTCAGCTCCGATCTGCTGTTCGACGGCGCGGACTTCCATCGGTTCGCCGCCGCCCGGGTCGACACCCGGCACGACCACGGCGCCGGTGATACCCTCGCCGCGGCGATCGCCGCCGCGCTGGCGCACGGCCACACCGTTCCTGAGGCCGTCAGCTTTGCCAAGGTGTGGGTCACCGAGTGCATCCGGACGGCGTACCCGATCGGCCGGGGCCACGGACCGGTCAACGGCATGGCCCGCCTGAGCGCGACGAAAGGTGACCGCTGAAGCGCACTCTCGGCGTCTTCGACGCCGTCGTCATCGGTTTGGGCTCGATGATCGGGGCGGGCATCTTCGTGGCTCTCGGGCCTGCCGCGGCCGCCGCGGGCTCCGGGCTGCTCATCGGTCTGGCACTGGCCGCCGCGGTCGCCTATTGCAATGCGACCTCCTCGGCCCGGCTCGCGGCGCTGTATCCGCAGTCCGGCGGTACCTATGTCTACGGGCGGGAACGGCTCGGCGCGTTCTGGGGTCACATGGCCGGCTGGAGCTTCATCGTCGGCAAGACAGCCTCATGCGCGGCGATGGCGCTCACCATCGGGGTCTACGCCTGGCCGGAGGCCGCGCACGCCGTCGCGGTCGGAGCGGTCATCGCCCTCACCGCGGTCAACTATGCCGGCGTGCAGAAGTCGGCGCTGCTCACCAGGATCATTGTCGCGACGGTGCTCGCGGTGCTGGCCGCCGTGGTGGTCGCGCTGGCCGGCGCGGGCGAGGCGGCCCGGCTGAGCGTCGCCGCGGACGTCGACGGGTGGGGTGTACTGCAGGCCGCGGGTCTGTTGTTCTTCGCCTTCGCCGGT
The DNA here is from genome assembly GCF_002968335.2 of Mycobacterium sp. ITM-2016-00316. Lineage (NCBI taxonomy): Bacteria > Bacillati > Actinomycetota > Actinomycetes > Mycobacteriales > Mycobacteriaceae > Mycobacterium > Mycobacterium sp. ITM-2016-00316. The sequence goes on along the minus strand of NZ_CP134398.1, from coordinate 635,110 downwards.
TACGCACGGATCGCCACCCTCGGCGAGGAGGTTCGCGACCCGGCACGCACCATCGTCCGGGCCATTCCCATCGCGCTCGGCATCACCCTGCTGGTCTACGCGACCGTCGCCGTTGCGGTGCTGTCGGTACTGGGCAGCTCCGGGCTGGCGTCGGCGACCGCACCGCTGGCCGACGCGGTGACGGCGGCCGGGCACCCCGAACTCGCCCCGGTGGTCCGGGTCGGAGCTGCCGTGGCCGCGCTGGGCTCGCTGCTGGCACTGATCCTCGGAGTCTCACGCACCACCCTGGCGATGGCCCGCGACCGGTACCTGCCCGCCGCCCTGGCGGTGGTGCATCCGCGCTTCGGTGGTCCGCACCGCGCGGAGGTGGCCGTGGGGGTGGTCGTCGCCGTATTGGTGGCCTTCGTCGACATCCGCGGGGCGATCGGTTTCTCGTCGTTCGCGGTGCTGGTCTACTACGCGATCGCCAATGCCAGTGCCTGGACGCTGCAACCACGACGTCGGGTCATCCCCGCGCTGGGGCTGGCCGGCTGCCTGCTGCTCGCCTTCACGCTGCCGGCGACGTCGGTGCTGATCGGTCTCGCTGTGATTGCGGTGGGCGCGATGCTGGTGTGTAGTCGACACTCGTGACCATGCTGCGCTGGAAATACGTGGGACCCGATGCCGATGTCGTCGCCCCCGATGAACGACTGAGCTGGCCGCGCACCCTCGGGATCGGCGCCCAGCATGTCGTCGCGATGTTCGGGGCGACGTTCCTGGTGCCGGTGCTGACCGGCTTCCCGCCCGCCACCACCCTGCTGTTCTCCGGTGTCGGCACGATTCTGTTCCTGCTGATCACCGGCAACCGGCTACCCAGCTATCTGGGGTCGAGCTTCGCGGTCATCGCCCCGGTCACCGCCGCGGTCACCGCGCAAGGCACCGGTTCCGCGCTGGGCGGCCTGATCGCGGTGGGGCTCCTGCTCATCCTGATCGGCGGGGTCGTGCACGTGATCGGCACCCGCTGGCTGGATCTGGCGCTGCCCCCGGTGGTCACCGGCGCGATCGTCGCATTGATCGGGTTCAACCTGGCTCCGGCGGCGAAGACGAACTTCGAACAGGGCCCGCTGGTCGGCCTGGTCACGCTGGTGCTGCTGGTCGGCGCGCTGGCCTTCTTCAAGGGCCTCATCGGCCGGCTCGCGATCTTCCTGGCGGTGGTGATCGGATATCTGTTGGCCCTGGCGCTCGGTGAGGTCGATACGTCGGGCATCGCGCAGGCGGCCTGGATCGGGCTGCCACAGTTCCAGACACCAACTTTCAGCCTCGCCGTGCTGCCGCTGTTCCTGCCCGCGGTCATCGCGCTCGTCGCCGAGAACATCGGGCACGTGAAGTCCGTGGGCCAGATGACGGGCACCGACCTGGACCCGCTGATGGGCAAGGCGCTGGCCGCCGACGGGGTGGCCACCGTGCTCGCCGGCGCCGGCGGCGGCTCGGCCACCACCACCTACGCCGAGAACATCGGCGTCATGGCCGCCACCCGTATCTATTCGACGGCCGCCTACTGGGTGGCCGCCGTGGTCGCCATCGTCTTGTCGCTGTGCCCCAAGGTGGGTGCGACGATCTCGGCCATTCCGCCGGGCGTGCTCGGCGGGGCGACCATCGTGCTCTACGGCCTGGTCGGGGTGCTCGGCATCCGGATCTGGCTGACCAACCAGGTGGACTTCTCCAAGCCGGTCAACCAGATGACCGCCGCCATCCCGTTGATCATCGGCATCGCCGACTTCACCTGGCAGGCAGGCACGTTGACGTTCACCGGCATCTCGCTGGGCGCCATCGCGGCGCTGGTCGTCTACCACGGGATGACCGGGCTGGGCGCTATTCGCCCAGCGCGTTCACCACAGTCGAGAACACCGCAGGAAGCGCCGCCGACACCGGAGTGATGGCGGCCCGCACCGGACGGATCCCGGTGGCGTGCAGCAGGCCCGCGGTCAGGAGTCGGTACCGGCGGGTGAGCGTGCGCCACCGGCGGTCGTAGTCCGCGGTGCGATCGTCCACGATGCACTTCACCAGCAGTTCGGCCGCGCCAAATGCCAGACCCATGCCCTCACCGGTCAGGGCGTCCACATAGCCGGCGGCATCACCGACCAGCAGCACCCGCCCGGCCCTGCGGTGCCGGACCTTCTGGCGCAGCGGCCCGGCCGCCCGGTCCTGCCCGTGCGGCAGACCGTGCAGCCGATCCATCAGGGCCGGGAACTGCCGAAGATGGTCCTCGAAGCCGCCGCGGGTGGACTTCAGGATCGCCACGCCCACGCAGTCATCGCCGACCGGGGTCACATACACTTCCCCGGCCTCCGGTCGCCGGCCCCAGTGCACCTCCACGCAGTCCGACCACGGCGCGATCTGGACGTGTCGGCGGATGCCCCAGCGACGGCGCTTCGGCTCCTCGCCCGACAGCCCCAGCGAGCGGCGGATCGGTGAGTGCAGACCGTCCGCCGCGGCCAGGTAGCGGGCCCGGAATCCCGCGGCGCTCACCGAGGTTGCGTCCTGGGTGACCGCGCCGACCTCACCGTGCACCACCTGGACCCCGGCGTCGGCGACGGCCTTGGACAGCGCGTCGTGCAGCACGGTGCGGCGCACCCCGCGGCCTGGACCGTTGGCGAACCGGGCCTCGGCGGTGCGGCGTCCGTCGAGGTAGCGGATGCCGTAAAACGCCCGGCCTTCGAGTTCCACCCCGAGCCGGTCCAGGTGGGCCAGGGAGTGCGGCATCAGACCCTCACCGCAGGCCTTGTCGATGGGCCCGCGCCGGTGCTCGACGACGACGACCTGCAGGCCCGCGCGCGCAGCGTGCGCGGCGGTGACCAGGCCCGCGGGCCCGCCGCCGGCCACCAGCAGATCGATCACGTCAACGCGCTCATGTCAGACCCTGCAGTGCTTCGTTCTCCACCCGGATCCGGGTGCGCAGCAGCAGTGCGTTGGCCACCGAGAACACCCCCGCGGTGATCCAGGCGCCACCCACCAGCGGCAGCGCGGCTCCCTCGAGGATCACGGCCACGTAATTGGGATGCGGCACAAGGCGATACGGACCACCGACGATGCGTGGCGCGCCCGGCACCACGACCACCCTGGTGTTCCACTGCTTACCGAGGGTGGTGATGCACCACCAGCGCAGCGCCTGGGCGACCACCACCACCCAGAACGCCGGCCAGATCCAGCGCCTGCGCGTGCGCGCCTCCAGCACCGCCCCGGCCAGCAGGCCGGTGTGCAGCGCCACCATCACCGGGTAGTGCCCGGCCCCGTATTCGCGGCCGCCGTTGGCCCTGCTCCAATCGAGGTTGCGCTTGGACACCACCAGTTCGGCCACCCGCTCCACCGCGACCAGCAGGATCAGTGCGACGAATGCCCTCATCGGATCAACGCCACCGCAGCAGCACGAGTTCGGAGCAGAAGCCCGGCCCCATCGCCATCAGTACACCGGGGGTGCCCGCGGTCGGCCGTTTGCGGATGGTGTCGCGCAGCACGTGCAGCACCGACGAGGAGGACAGGTTGCCGATCTCGGCGAGCGACTGCCAGGTCAGGTCCAGGGCGTCCGCCGGCAGCGACAGCGTGTCGATGATGGCCTCGATCACCTTCGGGCCGCCGGGATGGCTGACCCAGGTACCGATATCGGGGACCGTGAGGTCATGTGCACCAAGGAATCCGGTGACATCGTCACCGAGGTAGCGCCCGACGAAGGACGGCACCTCCGCGCTGAGCACGATCTCGAAACCGTTCGTGCCGATGTCCCAGCCCATCGCGTGCAGCGAGTCCGGGTACAGGTGGCTGCGCGAGTCCAGCACATCCGGCCCGGTCGGGTTCAGTTGCTCGGCCCGCTGGGCGCCGACGGCCACCACCGCCGAGGCACCGTCGCCGAACAGCGCACCGGCCACCAGCGTCGGCATGGACGGATGGTGTTTGCGCGTGAGCGAACACAGCTCCACCGACACCAGCACCGCCACCTTGTCGGGCGCACCGCGCAGGTAGTCGTGCAGCCGGGCGATCCCGGCCGCGCCGGCCACACAGCCGAGCCCGAAGATCGGGATCCGGCGCACATCGGCGCGCAGCCCGAGCCGGCCTGCGATCCGGGCGTCCAGCGACGGCACCACCGCGCCGGTCACCGTGGTGGTGATGATCAGGTCGACGTCCTCGGGCCGCAGGCCCGCCTCGTCGAGCGCGCCGGCCAGCGCAGCACACCCGAGTTCGGTTGCGTGCTCTATGAAAAGATTGTTCGCCTCGCCGAAATCGGTCAGTGCCGCATACTCTTCCAGTGGCCGGACCAGATACCTGCTGTTCACCTTGGCGCTCTTGTGCAGTCCGCGAACGGCGTCTTCGAGACCCTCGTATCCGGGCAGGGCAAGCAGCGCCTCGGTGATCTCGTCCTGGGTGTAACGGTGCGGGGGCAGCACCCCGTGCACACCGGCGATCGTGCTGTAATTGGGCATTCCGGCGAGATTAGTGGCCATACCCTGATTACGGGGTGCTACGCCGTTGGGTTCAATCCGTCAGTGATTCAGTCCGATCCGGTCATGCAGCCGGGCCAATGGCTTGGGCGCCCACCAGTTCCAGCGCCCCATCAACTGCATGAACGCCGGTACCAGGACCATTCGCACCAGCGTGGCGTCCATCAACACCGCCAATGTCAGCCCCAGACCGAACATCCGCATGAAAGACACATTTGCCGCAATCAGTGCGGCAAACGAGATCGACATCACAAGTGCGGCAGCGGTAACCACGCGACCGGTACGTGCCAGCCCGAGCGCCACGCTCTCCCCGACATCGGCCGAGGTGCGCCCCGAGGCCAGCCAGTACTCGCGGATCCGGGCGAGCAGGAACACCTCGTAGTCCATCGACAACCCAAAGGCGATACAGAACAGCAGCACCGGGATGTTGGCGA